>CAZLQH010000071.1:0-10806 GCA_964561595.1 uncultured bacterium
GAGAGCCCGGCGTCGTCGAGGAACGCGTCGAGCCGCCGCAGCGTGAAGCGCGACAGGCTGGCGGCGCGACCCCGGTAGGCCAGCGTCGGCACGCTACGCCTGCCGTCGTTCACGGCCATCACGAAGTCGACGGCGTTCGCGTCCTCCTCGAGCCGGACCTCCGTGAACGGCACGCCGCGGGCTTCGAGCGCGCGCTTCGTCGCGGTGCAGTCTCCGCAGAACGACGTGGTGTAGACGGTCAGCGTGGGGTGTTCGCTCATCGGGTTCCTCTCTCCCTCGCGACGCCCGACGACCTGCCGGGCGACGTCGGCATGACGGGGACCGTACCGGGCAGCGTGGTCCACCGTCCGTCGTCCAGGCGTCGGACGCGACCGGGCGGCCCGCGATCCGCCCCGACGTTCGCTCGGGCGTGCCTTCGGGGTGCCGGCCGTCGCGCGGCGTAGCGACCGTAATCTCGAGCAAGGTCGGCCCGGCCGCCGTCGCCCTACAGTGAGGCATCGTCCGCGGAGGTCCGTGGGCGCAGTCCGGCCGCTCCGCGCGGCACATTCTCAAGGAGATCCACATGTTGAAGCGCACGCTCGCCGCCCTGATCCTCGCCCTCGTCCCGATCGTATCCGCGCAGACGATCGTCGACGTCGCCGTCGAGGCCGACGATTTCGACACCCTCGTCACCGCCGTGCAGGCGGCCGACCTCGCCGGCGTGCTGTCCAGCGACGGTCCGTTCACCGTGTTCGCACCGACCGACGCCGCGTTCGCGAAGATCCCCGCCGATACGCTGAACGCGATCCTCGCCGACACCGAGCTGCTCACCTCCATCCTCACCTACCACGTCGTCGCCGGCCAGGTGGGCTCGGATCAGGTCGTCGACCTGCGCTCCGCCGAGACCGTCCAGGGCGAGTCGCTGACGATCACCGTGGACGACGGCGGCGTCCGCGTGAACGACGCCAACGTCGTCGCGACCGACGTGGCCGCCTCGAACGGCGTGATCCACGTGATCGACACCGTCCTGCTGCCGCCGTCCGTCACCGCCGCGTCGACCGACTCCACGGTGCTGCCCATCTCCGCGCTGAACGACTCGGGCGTTTCCGGCACCGTCACGCTCGACCGCTTCTTCGGGGGCACGCTGGTGACGATCTCGCTCCAGGGCACGCCCTCCGGCGGCGTCCACCCCGCCCACTTCCACGCCGGCGACTGCAACGCGCCCGGCTCCGTGGTGATCCCGCTGAACCCCGTCGACGGCACGACCGGCCTGTCCGTCACCGAGGTCGACGCGCCGATCGAAGCGATCCTTACGGACAACCACCTGGTGATGGTGCACCTGTCGCCCGAGGAGATCTCGACCTTCGTCGCCTGCGGCGAGGTCGGCGCGGGCGCCCCGGGCCTCTGATCCAGCGGTCCTCGTCCGCCCCGCTCGTTCGTGCGCCCCGCCGGCATCGTGCCGGCGGGGCGCACGCGTGGGCGCGCTGGGTCGCGTCGGCTGGCGTCGCCGGCGCGGGCCCCCGGGGTGCTACCATCCTTCTTCGGGCCGCGAACGCCGTGCCCGGGAAGCGAGCCCTATGAGCTACCGAAACGTCGCCATCGTCGCTCACGTCGACCATGGCAAGACCACCCTCGTCGACGGCATGTTGCGTCAGTCCGGCATCTTCCGCGAGAACCAGGAAGTCGCCGAGCGCGTGATGGACTCGGGCGCCCTCGAGCGCGAGCGAGGCATCACCATCCTGGCCAAGAACACCGCCGTGGCATGGAACGGCGACAAGATCAACATCGTGGACACGCCCGGCCACGCCGACTTCGGTGGCGAGGTCGAGCGCGCCCTGCAGATGGTCGACGGCGTGCTGCTGCTCGTCGACGCGGCCGAAGGACCGATGCCGCAGACCCGCTTCGTGCTGAAGAAGGCGCTGGCGCTGGGCCTCAGGCCGATCGTCGTCGTGAACAAGATCGACCGCGCGGACGCCCGGCCCGACGAGGTCGTCGACCTCACCTTCGACCTGATGGTCGAGCTCGGTGCCAGCGACGCCCAGCTGGACTTCCCCGTCATCCACGCCATCGCGCGCGAAGGGCGCGCCTGGCGCGACGGCGAGCCGCGCTCGGAAGACCTCGCTCCGCTGTTCGAGACGATGCTGAGCCACTTCCCCGCCACCACCGACGATCCCGACGGACCGGTGCTGCTCCAGGTCGCCAACCTGGACTACGACGACTACGTCGGGCGCCTGGCCATCGGTCGGCTGCGTCGCGGACGGCTGCGGCCCGGCGACGACGTTCTGCGGCTCGCCCGGGACGGCAGCGAGCGGCGGGCGCGCGTGACGAAGGTGTACACCCACCTCGGCCTGGGGCGCCACGAGACGGACGTCGCGACGGCGGGCGACATCGTCGTCCTCTCGGGCGTGGACGAGGTCCAGATCGGGGAGACGCTGGCCGCGCCGGAGCATCCCGAGCGGATGCCGACCACGGCGATCGACGAGCCCACCGTCGCGATCACCCTGAGCCCCAACACCAGCCCGTTCGCGGGACGCGACGGGCGGTACCTGACCAGCCGGCACATCGCGGACCGGCTCGAGCGGGAGCTGCTCACGAACGTCGCGTTGCGCGTCGAGCCGCTGGGAGGCGAGAGCTACCGGGTGTCCGGACGCGGCGAGCTGCACCTCTCGATCCTGCTCGAGCAGATGCGGCGCGAGGGGTACGAGTTCAGCGTGTCGCGGCCCGAGGTGATCCTGCGCGAGGAGGCCGGCGTCACGCTCGAGCCGGTCGAGCGCGTGGTGGCCGACGTGCCCGTCGAGACGCTGGGCGGCATCATCGAGGCGCTCAACCAGCGCCGCGGCAAGCTCGTCGACCTGCAGCAGGGCGAGAAGCGGGCCCGGGCCGAGTTCCAGATGCCCAGCCGCGGCCTGTTCGGCTTCCGCACCACGTTCCTCTCGATGACCGCCGGAGAAGGGCTCCTGAGCCACGTGTTCGACGGCTACGAGCCGCTCGCCGGCGAGATCCGCACCCGCTCGACCGGCTCGCTGGTGGCGATGGAGCCGGGCGAGACGTTCGCGTACTCGCTGTTCAAGCTGCAGGATCGCGGGACGTTCTTCATCGATCCGGGGACCGAGGTGTACGTCGGGATGATCATCGGCGCGAACGCCCGGACCGGCGACCTGGACGTGAACGTCACGAAGAACAAGAAGCTCACGAACGTCCGGGCGTCGGGCAGCGACGACAACATCGTGCTCACCCCCGCCCGCAAGCCCACGCTCGAGGAGGCGCTCGAGTACCTGGGCGAGGACGACCTGCTCGAGGTGACCCCCAAGCACCTCCGGCTGCGCAAGCGCACGCTGGAGCCGAACCTGCGCAAGCGCGAGGCGAAGCAGCGGGCGACGGCCTAGCGCCGCCGCTCCGCGTCGACCTCGATCTCGCCGAACGGCTCGTCCTGCCGGGCGGTCACGCGCCCCTCGCGCACCAGCTCCAGAAACGCCGAGAACAGCACCGTCCGCTCCGCCCAGCTTCGGCTGGGCGTCAAGCTGCGTAGCGTGCCGCGGGCCACCCGTGCCAGCGCGGATCGGAGCCTGCCGATCGCATCCTCCAGCGTGAGCCGATCGTGCGCCAGCTCGAAGTACCCGCCTGGGCGCAGGCTCGAGGCCAGCGCCGCCAGCCGCGAAGCGGTCGTCGCGACCGGCCTGCGCGGCCTGGGCAGGTCGGGGCGCGGGGTCCTGGCGGGCAGCACGACCGACCGCTCGACGCGGCGACGCCGCAGAAAGTCGATCGCGGACTCGAGGTCCTCGAGCAGCGCGACCGCCGCGAGCGTCTCGTCGCTGGAGGTCGGAAGATCGTCTTCGTCGGCGTCGTCGCGGGGCGGCCGAGGCAGGAGCAGGCGCAGCTTCAGCTCCAGCACCTGAGCGACCTGGGGCAGCGCGGTGGAGGCCAGGTCGAGGTCGCGCTCCGCCTCGCGCTCGAACCAGACGAGGACGTCCTCGACCAGCGCGCGCAGATCGAGCTCGCGAGGCGCCAACGCGCCGGACCTGAGCGCCCGTGCCAGGCCGGCCAGGTCGCCCTGGTAGCCGGGCTGTCGGACGACGAAGCCGTCCGCCGCGGCCGGCGAGTCGGACGCCGGGACGGGTCGCGCGGCCTCCACGCCGGTCACTCCCAGAACGGATCGGCGCCGTTCTCGTCGAGGTGACGGGTGTCGTTCACGCGCTCGACGACCAGGTGGCCGTCCTGCATCACGATCCGGCTCACGCTGCTGTGACGGACGTAGATGCGCTTGCGCCAGCGGGGCCGCTCGATCCCGAGGACGTGCGCCAGGATCATCTGGATCGTGCCGCTGTGGGTGACCGCGACGACGTGTTCGTGGTCCGAGGGAAGCTCGTCGAACCACGCGACCGCACGGATGCGCAGCTGCTGGTACGACTCGCCCCCGGGCGGCACGCGCAGGTACGGATCCTCGGCCCAGGTGGGCCAGTCGGGACGCGCCTCGTTTTCGGCCGCGGTGCGGCCCTCGAACACGCCGAAGTGGAGCTCCATCAGGCGAGGGTCGGTCGTCACGGTACGTCCGGGGAACGCCAGCTCGGCCGTCTCGACGGCGCGGACCAGCGGGCTCGCCACGATCGCGTCGACGTGTCCGAACCGCGCGGTACGGCGCGACAGCCGTCGCGCCTGCCGCCGGCCCTCCTCGGAGAGCGGCCGATCGGTCTGACCTTGGAACCTGCCGGCGACGTTCCAGTCGGTCAGGCCGTGACGGATCAAGGTCAGCGCGCGTCGCACGCCGGGAGGCTACCACGGCGGCCGGCGTCGCCGACCCCCCAAAACGGTCCCGGGCTGCGGACGGGCCCGCGGTCGCATGCTAGCGTCCCGGCATGGATCCCCAAGGACGTACCGCACTGGTCACCGGAGGCAGCAAGGGAATCGGGCTCGGCGTCGCGGAGGCGATGGTGGACGCCGGGATGGACGTCGTGATCACCGCTCGGACGGAAGCCGACGTCCGGCAGGCCGAGGACGCGCTGAACGCGCGCGGCGCGGGGCGAGCGTTGGGCGTCACCTGCGACGTGCGCGACCTGGACCAGCAGCGCGCCGCCGTCGCGACGACCCTCGAGACGTTCGGCCGTCTGGACGTGCTGATCGCGAACGCGGGCGTGGGCCACTTCGCGAGCATCGCCGATCTGGAGCCGGACGCCTGGCACCGCGTCTTGGACACGAACCTCACCGGCGTCTTCTACTCGATCAAGGCCGCCCTCGACCCGCTCGTGGCCGCCGAGGGCCTCGTCGTGACGATCGGCTCGCTGGCCGGAACGAACTTCTTCGAAGGCGGCGCGGCGTACAACGCCAGCAAGTTCGGGCTCGCCGGGTTCTCGCAGGCCGTCATGCTGGACCTTCGCCGTCACGGCGTGCGCGTGTCGACGATCATGCCGGGCTCCGTCGCGACGCACTTCGGCGGCGGCGGGCCGGGGGACGCCGACGCCTGGAAGATCCAGCCGGAGGACGTCGGGACGCTGGTGATGGAGCTCGTCCGCATGCCGGCACGCACGCTGCCCTCCAAGATCGAGGTGCGACCCTCCCGACCCCCCTCCGCGCGCTGACGCGCGGCCCCTCCGACGCGCAGTCGCGTCCTGCGGCCGCGCCGCGGGATAGCATGGCCGCCGTGTACCGCCTGCTGCGCCCCGCGCTGTTCACGCTGGAGCCCGAGACCGCCCACGGGCTCGCGATGCGCGCGGCGTCCGCCGTGGCGCGCAGCTCGTTCGCCCGCCGATGGCTCGAGCGGAGCGTCCGCAAGGACGACCCCCGGCTGAGGGTCGAGGCGTTCGGCCTGAGCTTCCCCTCGCCCCTCGGCCTCGCGGCCGGACTCGACAAGGACGCGGACGCCCTGCCGTTCTGGTCCGCCTTGGGCTTCGGCCACGTCGAGATCGGCACCGTCACGGCGCGCGCCCAGCCGGGCAATCCGCGGCCGCGGGTCGTGCGCCTGCGGGCCGACCACGCCATCGTGAACGCGATGGGGTTTCCCAGCATCGGCGCCGACGCGCTGGCCGGACGCCTGGAGGCGTGGCGGCGCCGCGGAGCCTGGCCCGACGTGCCGGTGATCGTCAACGTGGGCAAGAGCCGCGAGGTGCCGATCGAGGACGCGACGCACGACTACCTGACGTCCGTCCGGACGCTTCTCCCCTACGCGGACGCCATCGCGATCAACGTGTCGTCGCCGAACACGCCCGGGCTGCGGGGCCTGCAGGACGAGGCGCCGTTCGAGGCGCTGCTGCGCGCGGTGCGCGCAGCAGCGGGCGACACCCCGGTGCTCGTCAAGCTGGCGCCCGACCTGAGCGACCGCTCGCTTCGGCGGCTGGCCGCGCTGTGCGAGGAGACGTCGATGCACGGCATCGTGGCGACGAACACCACCGTGAGCCGTGCGGGCCTCAGGCTGGACCCGGGTGCGTCCGGCGGGCTGTCCGGGCCTCCGCTGGCGCCGCGGGCGCTCCAGGTGCTGCGCGTCCTGCGGGACGCCACGGCGCTGCCGATCGTGTCTGTCGGGGGCATCGACGGTCCGGCCGAGGCGATCCGCCGTCTGGAGGCGGGCGCCGACCTGCTGCAGGTCTACACCGGGCTGATCTACGAGGGTCCCGGTCTGCCGCGGCGCATCGCGGACGGCATCGCGGACGAGCTCGATCGCCGTGGCCTGCGCCACGTGCGCGAGCTCCGCAGCGAAGCGCGCAGCGTCGGCTGATCGTCGTTCCAGGCCTCTCGAGCGCTCGGCCGTCCTGGAGGCCCGCGGACGGCCTCAGCCGGATCGCGCGTCGGCGGACCAGGTCGGCTCGCGGACGCCGTTGCGGGCGTTCACGATGCGCGCCGCCACGAACAGCAGGTCCGAGAGCCGGTTGAGGTAGACGACCGCCTCCGAATTCACCTCCTCGTCCTGTGCCAGGGCCACGACGTCGCGCTCCGCGCGCCGCACCACCGTGCGCGCGACGTGCAGCGCGGCGGCGGCCGGGTGACCGCCCGGCAGCACGAACTGGCGGAGCGGCGCGAGCTCGGCCTCGAGCCGGTCGATCCACGCCTCGAGCCGCGCCACGTCCGACGCGGCGGCCGGACGGATGTGCTCGCGCGCGGGTCCGTCCGTCTTCGTGGCGAGGTCGGCGCCGACGTCGAACAGATCGTTCTGGAGCTCGTTCAGGAGCGAGTCGATCTCGGCATCGGCCAGCGCCGCACGGGCGACGCCGAGGTGGGCGTTCGCCTCGTCGACGCTGCCGTAGGCGCGGACGCGCGCCGAGGTCTTCGAGACGCGCTCGCCGCCGAACAGGCCGGTGTCGCCGGCGTCGCCGGTCCGGGTGTAGATCTTCATGCGCGGAGGATAGCGCCGATGCGCCGGCGTCTCAGGGTCCCCGGGCGCCATCGCGCCGGCCTCATGTAGCATGCGGCCCATGGACTGGACCGTGCTGACCGAAGCGACCGTGTTGGGCAACAGCCCGCTCCGCTGGCTTCTGGCCGTCGTCCTGGTCGTGGTCACGATGGCCGCGCTGCGAGCGCTTCGCGGTCTGGCCCGTCGGCGGCTGCGCGCGATGGCGGACCGGACGAAGAACGTGTTCGACGACGTCCTGTCCGACCTGATCGCCGGCGTGCGCGCCCCGTTGATGCTCGCGATCGGATTGTGGGTCGGATCGCGAGCGCTGGATCTCCCGGCCGACCTCTCGGGCACCCTGAACACCGCCATCACGCTGGTGCTGATCCTGCAGGCCGCCCTCTGGGGCAACCGCGCGCTGCAGGTGACGATGGAGCACTACCGCCGGGCGGACGGGATGGACGGGAGTCGCAAGACCACCCTGTCCGCGCTGACGTTCCTCGGTCGATTGGCGCTGTTCTCGCTGCTGCTGATCCTGGCGCTGGACAATCTCGGCATCGACATCACCGCCCTTCTCGCCGGGATCGGGATCGGCGCCGTCGCGATCGGCCTGGCGCTCCAGAACATCCTGGGAGACCTGTTCGCGTCGCTGTCGATCGTCCTGGACAAGCCGTTCGAGATCGGCGACTTCATCATCGTCGACGACCTCCTGGGCACGGTCGAGAACGTCGGGCTCCGCACCACGCGCGTGCGCGCCCTCTCGGGCGAGCAGCTGGTGTTCTCGAACAACGACCTGATCCAGAGCAGGATCCGGAACTACAAGCGGATGGCGGAGCGACGCGTGGTGTTCGGACTGGGCGTCGTGTACGGCACCGCTCCCGAGCGCCTGCGCGAGATTCCGGAGGTGGTCCGCGAGATCGTGGAGGCCCGCTCGCCGGTCCGGTTCGATCGGGCGCACTTCAAGAGCTTCGGCGCGTTCTCGCTGGACTTCGAGGTCGTCTACTGGATGCTCGACCCGGACTACACCACGTACATGGACGTGCAGCAGGAGATCAACCTGGCGCTCGTGGACGCCTTCGCGGAGCGCGACATCGAGTTCGCGTTCCCCACCCAGTCGATCATCCTGGAGCCCGTTTCGGTGCGCGCCGGCGGTCCGGAGGGGTACGCGGCGGGAGCCTAGACGGCGACCATCCGGGCGGCGCGGCGTCCCGACAGCACGGCCAGCGGGATCCCTCCACCGGGATGCACGGTGCCGCCCGCCAGCGCCGTGTCGCGCACGCCGCGGAGACGCTGGGGCGGCCGAAGCGTCGCCGTCAGCGAGTGGGGCGCGGCGCCGTAGATCGCGCCGCGGCTGGCCAGGCCGGCCAGGTGGCGCGGGCCCAGCACCGCCAGCGTGCGGCCCTCTCCGGCCCGGAGCCAGCCGCGCTCGATCAGCAGCGCTTCGACGCGCCGGGCGTACGCCGCCTCGTCGACGCCCGCGCCGGTGCGGTCCAGCGCCGGCGCGTTCGCCATCACGAACCAGTTCTCCCAGCCGGCCGGCGCGTCGCCCGGCTCCGACCGACACGACAGCGACAGGTACAGCGCTGGGTCGGCAGGCGCGGTTCCTTGGCGGATCGCCCGGAACTCGGCGGCGTAGTCCGCCGGCATCGACAGGGTGTGATGCCTGACGTCGGCGTGGCGGCCCTCGACCGCCATCAGCAGCACCAGGCCGGACAGGCTGGGCGTCGCCCGCGCGCCCGGTGCGCGCCGGCCCAGCAGCCGGGCCGTCCGGTCGCGATCCAGCGTCGAGACGAGCCGCGTGGGGCGGTAGTCCCTGACGCCTCCACCCTGCCCGACCCGCACCTCGGGCGCCGCGCCGACGCGCGGCCGCAGCTCGGTGACGGTCGCCCCGTACACGAACCGCACGCCCAGGTCCCGGGCCAGCGTCTCGTAGGCGCGCACCAGCCCGGCCACGCCCCCCTGCGGCGCGACGACGCCGAGGCCCAGCTCGACCCAGGCGATGTTGTGCAGCACGGCGGGCGCCTGGAACGGGTCGGCGCCGAAGTAGGTCGCGAACCGCAGGAACAGGTCGCGCAGATCGCCCGTGGCTCCGTGGCGCGCCAGCAGGTCGGGCAGCTTGGCCCACGGCCTTGCCCGCAGGCCGTGACGCAGGCCGTAGCGCAGCAGCCGGCCTGGCCCGGGAGGCGGGCCGTGCACGAACGTGGGCGCGGCCGCCTCGTAGAGCGCGCGGGCCTCGTCCAGCAAGGTCCGGTAGGCACGCGCCTCCGCGGCGGACAGCTGGGCGGTGGTGGCGTCCACGTCGCGGAGCACGTCCAGGACACGGCCCGACGCGAAGCGGTAGCGGGCCGGCGGGTCCAGCGGACGGAGCTCGAGGGGAAGCTCGCGCCCCGCGTCGCGGAACGGCGCGGCGATGACGTCTGGGAGGGTCACCACGCTGGGCCCCGTATCGAAGCGGAAGCCGTCTTCGCGGACCTCGCCGGCCTTGCCGCCGGGAGCGTCCGCGCGCTCGACGACGGTGACCTCGGCCCCGCGCATCGCCAGCTCGATCGCCGCGGCCAGGCCGGCGAAGCCGGCGCCGAGCACCAGGGCGTCGACCGATTCGGTCCGGGCGCTCACCGTCGGCGTCCCGCCGCGTACGTGCGGCCCTTCCAGACGTAGCCGCCCGCCCGGCGCAGCGACCGGGCGACGACGGCCAGCAGCGCCAGCGGAGCGGCGGGCTGCAGCGCGGCCTCCCAGACCGGACGCCGGGTGATCGCCGACACCAGCGCGCGGAGCGTCACGCCGCCCAGCGCGATCAGCGCCCAGCGCCGGTCCGCGAGCGCCAGGGGCCAGGCCGCGAGATACGCCGTCACGTTCAGCGCCGTCACGACCACCAGCACCGGAACCGAGCCCGCCGCGGCGAGGACGTTCTTCGAGAAGCCGGCCACGACCTCCGGCGCGCTGGCGTACATCCGCGCCTCGACCAGATCGCCGCCCAGCGCGAGCGCCAGCCGCACGCCGGCCGCCTTGGCGCGCTGCGCCAGCCGGACGTCCTCGAGCACCTCGCCGCGGACGGCGGCGTGGCCGCCGGAGGCGCGGTACGCCGCCGGCGACCAGGCCATCAGCTGGCCGTTCGCGGCGGCCAGCGACGCGAACGGCGTCCGGCGCACCAGCGGGTGGGGCAGCGACCCCAGCAGGATCATGTCGATCTGCGGCACCGCGATCCGCTCCGCCCAGGTCGCGGTGCGCTGTCGCGGCCAGACCGTCGCCAGCCCGGGACGGTCGCGACGCCACGTCGCCAGCAGGGCGTCCAGCGCGCCCGGTCGCCAGTCGACGTCGGCGTCGGTGAACACCCAGACGTCGCCGGCGGCCGCCTGCGCCAGCTGATGGCACGCCCAGTTCTTGCCGTTCCAGCCGTCGGGCAGCGGCGCGCCACGCACGACGCGCAACGTCGGATGGCGCTCCGCCTCCCGGCGCAGCAGCTCGCCGGTGCCGTCCTCGGACGCGTCGTCCAGCACGATCACTTCGTC
>CAZLQH010000072.1:0-10400 GCA_964561595.1 uncultured bacterium
AACCAGGACCTGCAGAGCTTCATGGAGCAGCACCTGATCGTCGGGATCGAGGGGATCGACACCCGGGCCCTGACCCGCCGGCTGCGAACGGGCGGCGTGATCAAGGGCGTGATCCATCACGGACCGGTCGACGACGCGCTCGAGGCGGAGCTGGTGCAGCAGGCGCGCGAGCACGAGGACATCGACGGTCGCGACATGACGCCGGAGGTGACGACGCCGCTGCCGTACGCGCGTCCCAGCTTCCAGGAGACGCCGCGGGTCGTGGTGATCGACTTCGGAATCAAGCACTCGATCGTGTACAAGCTCGAGCAGGCCGGGGCCGAGGTGATCGTCGTGCCGGCGCAGACCACGCCGGCGCAGATCATGGCGCTGGACCCGTACGGGCTGGTCCTCTCCAACGGTCCGGGCGATCCGGACGGTCCGAAGTACGCGCACGACACCGTCTGGCAGATGCTTGGCCTGCTCCCGACGTACGGCATCTGCATGGGGCATCAGCTGCTGGGGCTCGCGGTCGGAGGGCGTACGTACAAGCTCGCGCACGGCCATCACGGCGCCAACACGCCGGTGAAGAACGTCGTCACCGGCGAGGTCGAGATCACCAGCCAGAACCACAACTACGCCGTCGACATCGACTCGATTCCCGGCGGCCAGTTCCGCGCGACGCACATCAATCTGAACGACGGCACGCTCGAGGGCATGGCGCACGAGCGCTACCCGGTGTTCAGCGTGCAGTACCACCCCGAGGCGAGCCCCGGACCGCACGACGCGAACTACCTGTTCCGCCGCTTCATCGAAGAGGTGAACGCGTTCGAGGGCGCGGCCGCCGTGCCGCAGGCCGCGTCGTTGGCCAAGGTCTGAGGCGAGGCCCGAGCGGCGCCTCAGTTCAGGATGCGGGGCGGCGCGCCCGGGCCGCTCCAGCTGCGGCGTCGCCACAGGTACAGCCCCAGGCCCAGCGGTCCTGCCCACCACGTCAGGAGCAGCTCGACGCGGGGCAGGCGTCCGTAGTAGCGCGCGTCGCGAAAGATCCAGGTTCCCGCGAACAGGTCCAGCGTCAGCATGTGCGCCCAGGCGGTCAGGAACCCCCACGGTCCGGCCAGCGCGGCCGCAAGCGCCGCCGCGTCCAGGCTCCTGGGCGCCGGTCCTGCCAAGAGCGACCCGAGCAGCAACGCCGCATACGCCCCCGCGAGCGCGATGAACGGCCAGGGCGAGGTGACCAGCTTCACGGTCGCGCGACTTCTGGGGAACAGCAGCATCGACAGCCACCACGGCAGGGTCGCGAGGCTGAGCAGGGCGAACACGGTCTCCATCAGCGCTTCCCTCCGAGCTCGTCGCCGTCCAGCCAGATCGTGACCGGACCGTCGTTCACGAGCTCCACCTCCATCTGCGCCCGGAAGGTTCCGGTCTCGACCGGCACGTGGTGCGCTCGCAGCTCGGCGACGAACCGCGCGTAGAGCTCGTCGGCCCGCGCCGGCGGCGCGGCGGCGACGAAGCTCGGACGGTTGCCCCTGCGGGCGTCGGCGAACAGGGTGAACTGGCTCACGACCAGCGCCGCGCCCCCGACGTCGGTCAGCGCCAGGTTCATCTTGCCCTCGGCATCCTCGAACACCCGCAGCTTGGCGACCTTGCGGGCCAGCGCCTCGGCCTCCGTCGGCCCGTCGTCCCGGCCGACCCCGAGAAGGACCAGAAACCCTCGCCCGATACGGCCGACCGTTTCGTCCTCGACCCGGACCTCGGCCCGGGAGACGCGTTGCACCAGCGCGCGCATCAGTTCGCGGGGTCCGGCTCGTGCATCGGCAGGGAGCTCGAGGGATCCGCCTCCGCGAGCGACGCCCTCAGCCTCGAGAGCGCGTCGTGCAGCGTGGCCCGCTCGGTCTCGTCCAGGTTGCCGGCGGTCTTCTCGTGCAGCATCTCGAGCAGCGCCAGGCTCCGCTCGGCGGTTCGGCGCGAGCGCACGCCGTCCCGGTCCAGGTGGCGGCCCATCGGGCTGTGCTCCTCGCCCAGCGACGCCTGCGCGGACGCCAGCACGCTGTGGACGAGGCCGACGAAGCGTGGATCGGGCATCAGAACAGGCCCTGCTGGCGGGCGGTATCGATCGCCACCGCCTGCCGGTCGTCCGGCAGGGCGTCCAGCGTCGCCTTGAGCTCCTTCATCGCCTCCCACATCTTCCACTTCGGGCCGTTCTTCTCGCGGCTCGGGTTGCGGAGCAGGTAGGCGGGGTGGAACAGCGGCATCAGACGGACGCCGTTCCAGTCGTGCCACGTCCCGTGCAGGCGGGTGATGCCGTCGCTGGTGTCCAGGAACCACTGCGTGGGCACGTTGCCGAGCGTCGCGACGATCTTGGGCTTCACGATGCGGATCTGCTGCAGCAGGATCTCGGCGCTGGCCCCGATCTCCTCCGGGCGGGGATTGCGGTTGCCCGGCGGCCTGCGCTTGACGAGATTCGTGATGTACACCTCGTCGCGGTGCAGCCCGACGCTCTCGAGGATGCGGTCGAGGAGCTGCCCCGCCCGGCCGACGAACGGCCGTCCGGACCGGTCCTCCTCCTCGCCAGGAGCCTCGCCGACGATCATCAGATCGGCGTTCTCGGGTCCCTCGCCGAAGACGAGGTGGTCGGACAGGTCGGACAGCGCTGGGGGTTTGTGCGCGGCCTGGCGCTCGAGCTCGGCCAAGGTCATGCCGAGGTTGTACCACGCACCGGACGCTCCGCTCTCAGCTCAGCGAGGGGCGCTGGCTGCGCACTTCTCGGCGCACCTTGGGCTCGAGCCCGATCATCAGGAAGAAGTTCTCGAGGGCGTTCTCCCGGCCTTTCACGTCGACGTGATCGCTGGCGGGCGTACCGGTGACGAACGGCAGGCTCTTGTACAGCTCCAGCGCCGCGCGCGCGACCTCTTCCGGCGTTCCGTCGTTCGCGACCTCCGTGAGCTGGGCGTACACTTCGCGGCGTGCCTCGGCGTGGCGCCGGAAGGCGTCCGGATGCTCGGCCTGATCTGCGCGGAGAAGGTCCTGCTTGGCGATGCGTCGGTAGTGCTTGAGGCCCCGAAGGATCTCGTCGGTGCTCAACACGACCTTGACGTCCATGCGCGCTCCTTCCGAACGACCGCGCCGGAGGCGTAGCCCCCCGCCGCTCCGCTGGGTACGCCTAGCGTAGCCCTGCGCGATTCACGCGCGCAACGGGCGCTTCGGCGTCGGCGCCTCCACCTCGTCGTCACGCTTCAGCACGTCGCCCGAGGCGCGCTCGAGCTCGGCCATCGCCACCGCGTCGCTCTGGTAGCCGCAGGTACGGCACTCGAGCTCGTCGAACCCCTCCGCGAAGTGCCAGCTGATCGTCCGGTCGCTGCCGCATTCGGGACAGGGCACGCCGTCGAAGCTGCCTTCCGCGTCGTACACGCTCCACCCCCTTCTCGGGACACAGGCTAGCCGACCGAGGAGCCCGGCGGCGTGGCCCGGAGGACCGCCCGATGGCCGGGCCGGCGACGGCCGCGCGGTCTGGTAGCGTCGTCCATGCCTCCGTCCGATCGCTCTCCGTCCGATTCCGAATCGACCGTCCACGCCGCGTCCGAGGGGCGCTCGGCCGTTCCTTCCGGGTCCGCGTCGGCGATGGCCGAGGCGCGGGCGCGCTTCCCCGCCGTCCGCGCCGGCGAGACGGTGTTCTTGGACAACGCCTCGGGCGCGCAGCTTCCGGGCGGGGTGCTGGACCGGATGCGCGAGGCGCTCATGCGGCTGCAGGTGAACAAGGGCGGCGCCTACCCCGCGTCGATCGAGGTGACCGAGGCCAAGGAGCGCGTCCGTTCGCGGACCGCCGACTTCCTCGGCGTCGCCGGGGACGCAGACGGCGTGGCGTTCGGCGCGAACGCGACGACGTTGCTGTTCCTGCTCGCCGAGGCGGTGGGCGACACGCTCGTGGCGGGCGACGAGATCGTCGTCAGCGGGCTGGATCATCATGCCAACCGCGATCCGTGGCGGCGGCTCGCGCGGCGTGGGATCCGGATCCGGGAGTGGGAGCCGCGCGGTCGCGAGGCGCGGCTGGACCCGGACGAGCTCGCAACACTGCTGTCGGACGCCACCCGGGTCGTCGCCGTGACGGGGGCGAGCAACCTGCTGGGCACGTACGGGCCGCTGGAGGAGGTGGCCGCGCGCGTCGGCCCGCATCGGGCGCGTCTGGTGATCGACGCCGTGCACCTGGCGCCGCACCGGCTGCCGGACGCGGCGGCGTGGCGCGCGGACGCCGTGGCGTTCAGCCCGTACAAGGTGTTCGCTCCGCACCTGGGCGTGCTCTGGATCGCGCCGTCGTGGCGCGACGAGCTGCCCGACTGGGGCCTCTCGTTCCTGCCGCCCGGACCGGCTCGCTGGGAGCCGGGCACGCAGAACCACGAGGCGATCCTGGCGTTCGGAGCGGCGCTGGATCACCTGGCGTGGCTCGGGCGTCGCGCCGGAGCGCCGCCCTCCGGGCCGGAGCGGGTGGCCTGGGGGCGGGGCTACGCCGCGGTCGAGGCGCACGAGCGCGCGCTCGCAGGCGCGTTGCTGGCCGGGCTGGACGCGCGCGGCGCGACGCGCTACGGCCTACGCGGCGTGGAGGGGCGTACCGCGACCGTGGCGTTCACGCTTCCGGACCGGTCGCCGCAGGCCGTGGCGGAGCACCTCGGCCGCCACCGGATCGCGGTCACCGCGGGGCACGCGTACGCCGAGCGACTCGCGAGCCGGCACCTGGGGCTGAAGGACGGGGCGGTCCGCGCCAGCCTCCTGCACTACTCGGACCGGTCCGACGTCGAGGCGCTGCTCGGCGCGCTCGACGAGCTGCCGCCTTCCTGATCGACGGCTCGTTCGTCGCGGGGGGACGGCGCACGGGCGGCCCGAGCGCGAACGGACGCCGCCCGCTGCAGCAGATCGCGGGCGGTCACGATCGCGGCGTCGCCCTCGTGGCCGGCCAGCATGCGTGCGAGCTCGCGTTCCCGCTCGGCGTCGTCCAGCGGCTCGACGACGGTGGTCGTGCGGCCGTCCTCGCTCCGTTTGCCGACCCGCACGTGGCGGTCGGCGTGGGCCGCGACCTGCGCGAGGTGCGTCACCACGAGCACCTGATGACGGCCTGCGAGCTCGGCGAGGAGCTCGCCGACCGCCGCTGCGGCGCGCCCGCCGACGCCGGCGTCCACCTCGTCGAACACCAGCGTGGGCCGGTCGCTGCCGGTGACGAGCCAGAGCGCCAGCATCACGCGCGACAGCTCCCCGCCCGAGGCGGCCTGGGCCAGGGGCGCGAGATCCTCGCCGGCGTCGGCCGCGAAGTCGAAACGGATCCGGTCCGCTCCGTGGGGGCCGGCCGGAGCCGGGTCGACGGCCACCTCGAGGCGCGCCCCGTCGAGAGCGAGGCGCGCCAGCAGCGGCGCGGCGTCGCCGGACAGGCGCACGGCCGCGGCGCGGCGCGACGCCCGAAGCCGCTCGGCGAGGTCCGCCAGGTGGCCGTCGAGCTGGGCGAGGCGGGCCTCGATCTCGTCGGCGCGGAGGTCGTGCGCCTCGAGCCCGGCGCGCTCCTCGGCGGCCGACGCGCGGAAGGCGAGCACGTCGGACGAGCCGTCGCCGTACTTCGCGAACAGTCGCTGGAGCGCCGCCAGGCGGCCCTCGACCGCGTCGAGCCGGCGCGGATCGACGTCGACGTCGTCGAGGTACGCCTGAAGCTCGCTGGCGACGGCCTGCGCTCCCTGCGCGGCGTCGGCCAGGTCGCGGGCCAGCGCCTCCAGGCGGTCGTCGAGCCGTGCGGCGCCGTCCAGCTCGCGCCGGGACCGGAGGAGCGTCTCGACCGCGCCGTCTTCGGCGTCGAGAGCGGCCAGGGCGGCCGCCACGCCTTGGCGGATCCGGTCCGCGTGGCGCAGGCGGCGTGCCTCGGACGCGAGACGATCCTCCTCGCCGACCTGCAGGGTGGCCGCGTCGATCTCGGCGACCTGCAGGTCGAGCAGGTCCGCGCGCTGCAGCCGGTCGCGCGCGTCGGCGCGGAGGCGTGCGAGCTCGGCGGCCAGCTCGCGACGCTCCTGCCACGCCGTTCGCCACGCCTCCGCCGCAGCGGCGCCGTCCTGGTCCAGAAGACGGTCCAGCGACTCGCGCTGGGCGGCGGGCGAGAGCAGCGCTTGCTGCGCGTGCTGCGCGAACACGGCGACGCGGGCGCCCACCGCCTGGGCCAGCTCGGAGACGGTCACCAGCTCGCCGTCCAGGCGTGCGTGGTTGCGTCCCTCGGCCACCAGCGCCCGTGAGGCGGAGGCGGGCTCGCCGTGCGCGAACTCGGCTTGGACCAGCGCCCGCTGCGCGCCGCGTCGAATCAGCCCGGACTCGGCCCGCACCCCGGTGAGCAGACCGAGCGCGTCGACCAGCAGCGACTTACCGGCGCCCGTCTCGCCGGTCAGGACGTTCAGACCGGGATGCGTGTCCAGCCGGACCGCGGCGACCAGCACGAAGTCGCGGAGCTCGAGGGCGCTCAGCACCCGGTCAGGATAGCCCGCGCCCAGCCGGCGCCTCGGCGCCTGGACGTTCGTCGCCGGGGCCGTCCGGGTCGTGACGGGCCAGCTCTCGGCCGATCGCCTGCAGGACGCGGTCGCGTGCCGCCATCAGGTCCGACCCGGCCAGCTTGGCTCCCGCCGCGGCGACGTGCCCGCCGCCGCCCAGCTCGACGCAGATCGCCTGCGCGGAGACGGGCGCGCGCGCTCGCACGCTGACCTTCACCGCGTCCTCCTTCTGCTTGAGCAGCGCAGCGACCTCGACCCCGTCGACGTAGCGGATCATGCCGACGTAGTCGTCGCTGTCGTCCTCCCCCTCGTGGAACCGCGCCTTCATCTCGAGCGTCACCATGGCCATCGAGGCGCGCCCGTCGAACGGCAGCTCCAGCGTGTCCATCACGGCGCCCAGCATCCGGTAGAACGACGGCGGACGAAGCTGAAGGCGATCGGTGAGCTCGGGGTAGTTCACGCCGACGGCGATCAGGTCGCCCGCCGTCCGCAGCACCTCGCGGTCGGTATTCGCGAAGCGGAACGTTCCCGTGTCGGTCAGGATGCCCGTCAGGCACGGCGTCGCGAGATCCACCGTCCACGGCACCGGCAGCGCGTCGACGATGTCCTTCACGATCTGCGCCGTCGCGGCGGATCCCGGGTTGACCAGAGCCAGATCGCCGAAGCGCGCGTTCGTGCCGTGATGATCGACGTTGACGACGAACGCGGCGTCGTCCAGCGGCGCACCCGCCGTGCGCCCCGCCTCGGCGACGTCCAGCACGGCGACCAGCGCGCCGTCCGGCAGCCGCTCCAGCGGGGCGGCGAGCTCGCCGTCGCGTAGCAGGAAACGCACGTACGGCGGCGGATCCATGGGCAGGAAGGTCGTCTTGCCCATCGCGTCGAGCGCCCGCTTGAGGGTCAGCGTGCTACCCAGGGCGTCGCCGTCGGGGTCGACGTGGGCGACGATCACGATCGGTCCCTCCCATGCGACGAGGCGCGCTGCGATCGCAGCGATCTTCGCCGGGTAGTCGCGTTCGTTTCGGTTGTCGACGGAGGGATGCATGGCCGCGATGATACCCGCGGACGCGCGGGCGGCCGATGCCGCCACGACGGGATGCGGCCACGGCCGAGTGACGGACAGAGAACAGACGGAGGCGCGACCGCGTACGATACTCGTCTCATGCACGACGACTCCACGCCACCCGCTTCCGACGGCGGCGACGCCGGCGAGCGCCGCGACGCCCTTCCGGTGCCCGTTCCCGACGCCCCTCCGCGCCGCCGCGGCGTTCGGGGCGTCACGCTGGGCCTGCTCGCGCTGCTGGCGCTCGTCGCCGTGCTGGCGCCCAGGCTGATCACGCCCGCCGAGACGGAGCTGCAGCGCGTCCAGGCCGCGCCGCCAGAGCCGATCGCGCCGCAGGGCGCGGTCGCCGAGGCGTTCAAGATCGCGCGGCCGGCCTCCTTGCGGATCGAGGCGCGCTGCGACGGCGCGTTCCGAGGCGGGCCGCTGGGCGTCGGAAGCGGCTTCTACGTCAGCCCTTCCGGCGACGTGCTCACCGCGTACCACGTGGTGGAGGGCGACGCCAACGCGGTCTGCCCGGTCCGCTACGTCGCGATCGAGGCGGACGGCGACGAGCACGAGCTCGAGCTCGTGGGCTTCGACGCCTACTTCGACCTCGCGTGGATGCGCGCGGACGTCGCCGGCGAGGTTCCGTTCCTGCCGCTCGCGGAGCGCTCCCCGCGGCCGGGGACCGAGGTCGTGGCCATCGGGAACAGTCGCGGCGACGTCCTGGCGCCGCGCGCCGGGCGGGTCAGCAGGCTCGGCGTGCGCGCCAGCCGCGCCGATTTCGCCGACGGCACGATCGAGCTCACGGCCGCCCTGGCCCCGGGCGACTCGGGAGGCCCGGTCGTCACCGCCGCCGGCGAGGCGGTGGGGGTCGTGAGCTACATCAGCTTCACGCCGGGCTCCTTGCGTTCGGACGCCTACGTGCCTCCGTTCCTGCAGGGCCTCTCGCTGCCGAGCGAGTTCGCGTCGTACGCCGTTCCGGTCACGGCCGAGGGCGACCTGGTCGCCGCGCTCCGCAGCGGCGAGCGACGCGACGTACCGGTCATCGGCTTCTCGTGGCGGCCCGGGTTCGACTACGAGCCCGGCTCGGGCGACCGCTCGTTCGGCGTGCGGCCCGGGCCGGTGGTCGTGAGCGTCGCGCCCGGCGGTCCGGCCGATCAGGCCGGTCTGCGCTCGTACGCCGAGCGCCCGGTGTACGACGACGACGGCGAGCTCGTCGAGGTCCAGCGCGAGGCCGACGTGATCGTCGCCGTCGACGGCGAGCCCACGCCCACGTTCTACGCCCTGCTCGAGACGATCCGCCGCAAAGGCATCGGCGAGACGGTGTCGTTGACGGTTCAGCGCGGTCGGACGACGGTACGTCTGGAGCTGGAGCTCGGCGCGAAGCGCGAGGTGTTCGCCTCGCCGCGTTGAGCGCCTCTTCGGGGCGCCTCGCCGTCGCGCTGCCGCGTCATGCGTCGCCACGTCACGAACCTGCGCCCTTCAAGGCCTCCGGCCCAGAAAGGAGCCCCCGTCCGGAAACGGGGGCTCCTTCTCCTGGTGGGCGATGGTGGACTCGAACCACCGACCTCGTCGTTATCAGCGACGCGCTCTAACCAGCTGAGCTAATCGCCCGCACAGCGAACGGGAGTCTAGCACCTGGCCATGAGGCGGTCAACCGCGTGCACGACGGCTGGTAGCCTCGCCTGGATGAGCGATCACGACGACCCGTCGGACGGTTCGCCGCGCGGCCTCGCGGCTCGCTGGGCGCACGCCGCCGAGCGCCGCCTCGACGCCGTGCTGGCGCGTCTGCGCCGGCGCAGGAGAGACGCGGTGGTGCAGCCGTACCTCGGCTACGGCTGCGGTCGGCGGGTCCGCGTGCGCGCGCGCGTCCTCCGCGACACGGCCCCCGGCCCGTCGATGCCGGGCGACGGCTGGACCTCGAACCTGCGCGCCGCCTGGCGCCGCTTCGCGAGCGCGGAGATCGCCGGCGCGCGCGTGGCGATCGAGGTCGTCGCGACGGGTCGCGACGGGCGCCCGGCCGCCGCCGAGGTCGTCGCCCACGCCGATCACGAAGGGTTCCTCGACGAGCTCGTCGAGCTGCCGGCGGCGGCCGGCGCGGGCTGGGCGACCGTCCGTTACCGGCTGCTCGATCCGGCGCCCAGCTCCGGGCGGCCGGACACCTTCCACGGTCGCGCGCTGGTTCCCGCGGACGACGCCCCGTACGGCGTGATCAGCGACGTGGACGACACCGTCCTCGTCACCGACGCGACGCGCCTCGTGCGGACGCTCCGGCGGACCCTGCTCCAGAACGCGCACGAGCGCTTGCCGTTCCCCGGCGTGGCCGAGCTGTACCGAGCGTTCGCCGGCGCCGGCGCGCCGCTCTTCTACGTCAGCTCCAGTCCGTGGAACCTGTACGTGCCGTTGTCCCGCTTCCTGGAGCTGAACGGCGTTCCCGCGGGACCGCTGCTGCTGCGCGACTGGGGGCTCGAGCTCGGCCGGCACGACGGACGTGGGCACGCCGGCCACAAGCTGGCCGAGATCGAGACGATCGTGGAGGCGTGTCCCGGGCTCCGGTTCGTGCTGATCGGCGACTCGGGTCAGGAGGACCCGGAGATCTACGCTCGGCTGGTCGAGGCCCGACCCGGCCGTGTGGCGGGCGTGCTGATCCGGCACGTCGCCGGCGCCGGGCGGGCGTCGGAGGTGGACGCGCTGGCGCGACCGGTCCGCGCCGCCGGCGTGCCGTTCGAGCGTGTGGACGACTCGGCCCAGGCCGCCCGGATCGCCGAAGCCGCGGGCTGGATCGACGAGCGCGCACGCGCGTCGGTGGAGGCCGCGAGCGACGTGGACGCGATCGGCGCGGACGCGTCCCGCTGAGGCGCCCCGGCGAGGCG
>CAZLQH010000073.1:0-9755 GCA_964561595.1 uncultured bacterium
CCAGCCGGGCGTCGGCGCTTCCCACCCGCTGCCGCAGCTCGCTCAGCGTTCCTTGCGCCGCGACGCGGCCCCGGTCCATCAGGACGACCCGGTCTGCGGTCTCCTGCGCCACGTCGATCTGGTGGGTGGTGAGCAGCACGGTGCGCCCGGCCTCGGCGCGCTCGCGCATCAAGCGCCGCACCTCGAGCGCGGCGCGTGGGTCCAGGCCCACCATCGGCTCGTCGATGACGAGCACCTCCGGGTCGTGCAGCAGCGCGGCGCAGAAGGTGAGCTTCTGGCGCATCCCGTGCGAGTACGCCTCGATCCGCTCGTTCTGCACCTCGAGCAGCCCGAAGCGGCTCAGCCACGCCTCCGCGCGCGCCTCCGCGCCGGACACCCCGCGAAGCCGGCCCAGGAAGCGCAGCAGCTCGCGGCCGGTCAGCTTGGGGTAGAGGTACGGCCGGTCGGGCACGTAGCCCAGCGCCGCTTTCGCGGCGACCGGCTCGCGCGCCACGTCGAAGCCGGCCACGCGAACGTGGCCGGCGCTGGGGCGGATCAGCCCCGTGGCGATCTTGATCGTGGTGGACTTGCCCGCGCCGTTGGGACCCAGCAGCGCCAGCACCTCGCCGGGCCGGGCGTCCAGGTCGACGCCGTCCACGGCCGTCAGGCGGCCGTACCGCTTGACCAGGCCTCGGACCTCGATCATGCGACCTCGACCCCGGCGAACGTCGGCGCGGCGCCCACGATCACGGCGGCTACGTCACGGCCCTCGGTCACGGGACCCCGTCGTGACCGAGCGCGCCCGGATCAGTCGGCCGCGGCGCCCGCGACGACCTGGTTCAGGAGCGTGTCCACCGCGGTCCGCAGCGCCGGGTCGGCGTCCAGGTTCACGATCGCCTCGCCCTGCACCGGGCTGATCTCGGGACGCGGTCCGGTGGTGACGAAGTCGAACGTGCCCTCGTCGTCCGCCGTGGCGGTGCCCAGGACCTCGCCGTCGACGACGATCTGGAGCGACTGGCCCGGATCCGCGCCGCGACCCTCGATCGCGATGGTGTTCGGGTGACGCGCGTCGTCCGCGTACACGTCGGGCGTGATGCCCTGCTGCGCGATCGTCTCGCGCGCCGGGGTGAGCCACTCGAACGACGTGAACGCCAGCTGGCCGCCGTCGGCCAGCGAGATGACGCTCTGGGCGACCCCCTTGCCGTAGGTCTCCTCGCCCACGACCAGCGCGCGGCCGTTCTCCTGCAGCGCACCGGCCACGATCTCCGACGCCGACGCGGAGTTGTTGTTCACCAGCACCACCATCGGCAGCTCGTTGGCTTCGGGATCGGCGCTCGCGATGCGCTGCGTCACGCCGCGCGCCCGCTGGAACACGATGTCGCCGCCCTCCAGGAACTCGTCCGCGACCAAGATGCCCTGGGTCAGCAGGCCGCCCGGGTTGTCGCGAAGGTCCAGGACCAGCGAGGTCGCGCCACGGTCGCGAAGCTCGGCGAGCTCCTCGACGAGCTGCTCGTGCACGCGCTGGCTCCCGAACTGGCGGATCGTCAGGTAGCCCACGCCGTCGTCGAGCAGGGTGCTGGACACGTCGATGATCTCGATCGTGGAGCGCTCGATCTCGAACGTGATCGGGTCTTCCTGGCCGGGACGCCGCATCAGCAGCTCGACGACCGTGCCGCGCGGACCGCGGACGAGGTCGACGACGTCGCCGGTGGTGGCGTTGCGGACGTCGACGCCGTCCACCTCGAGGAAGATGTCGCCGCGCTGTACCCCGGCGTTGGACGCGGGCCCGCCGGCGTACACCTGCAGGATCTCGACGCCTTCGCCGGTCTGCCGGTTGAGGGGCGTCAGCACCGCGCCGATCCCCTCGAACGAGCCGGTCCGGTCCTGCGCCTCGCGGGCAGCGGAACGGGGCTCCAGGTAGTACGAGAACGGATCGTCCAAGGCTTCGAGCATGCCCTTGATCGCACCGCGGAGGATCACCTCGTCGTCGACGTCCTCGAGGTAGTTGGACTTGAGCGCGCCGTACGTCTGGACCAGCGCCTGTCCGGTGGGATCCTCGAGAAGCTCGTTGCCGAAGTCACGGCCGAACTGGGCCCATGCGAGCGTGCCCAGCAGCACCGTGGTCAGGCCGAGCGCGAGGAACCTGCGATTCATGCGTGCTCCGGGGGGTTCGCCATGAAGGGAAGCGTAGCCCTTCGAGGCCATGAGAACGGTAAGCGTGCCGACCAGCGCACGTGTACACTGCCGACGATGCGCATCTTGTTCGCGAGCAGCGAAGTGTATCCGTACAGCAAGACGGGCGGCCTGGCGGACGTCGCCGGCGCCCTGCCCGGCGCGCTGGCGGATCTGGGGCACGAGGTTCTCGTCGTCACGCCCTGGTACGAAGGCCTGCGGGCCGATCCGGACCCGCTCTGGATCGGCGACGTGGACGTCCCGTTCGCGGACGGCTTCGAGCCGGTCGGCGTCGGCACGCTCGAGGCGGGCGGCGTGCGGTACGTGTTCGTGGGGCATGACGACTTCCGCCGCCCCAAGCCGTACGGATACCCCGACGACGTCCGCCGCTTCGCGCGCTTCACCCGCGCGGTGCCCGCGGTGGCCCAGCGGGTCGATTTCCGGCCCGACCTGGTGCACGCGCACGACTGGCACACCGGCTACCTGCCGGTCGTGCTGACGCACGGCTGGCACCTGCCGGCCGGCTGGCCCGGCCTGCCGTCGGTGTTCACGATCCACAACGTGCAGTACCAGGGCGTGTCGCCCATGGACGACGCCATCCACTGGCTGCGCCTGCCCGTCTCGGTCCGGCACAGCGGCATGGACCACTTCGGGAGCGCCAACGCCATGCAGGCCGCGCTGGATTTCGCCTGGAAGGTGACGACCGTGTCGCCCAGCTACGCAGAGGAGGTCCAGCTTCCCGAGTACGGCTACGGCCTGGACGGAACGCTGCGGCACGTGTCGCACAAGCTGGTGGGGATCCTGAACGGGATCGACCGGGAGGTGTGGAACCCGGCGACCGATCCGGAGCTGCCGGAGCCGTACACGCCTGAAGACCTGGCCGGCAAGCGCGCCGCGGGCGCCGCGGTGCGCGCGGAGCTGGGCCTGGACGACGGCGGACCGCTCATGGGCGTGGTCTCGCGCTTCGCCGACCAGAAGGGGATCGACGCGCTGTTCGACGCGGCGCGCTCGCTGGTGGCGCGCGGCTGGCGCCTGGCCGTGCTGGGCTCGGGCGATCCGCTGCTCGAGGCCCGAGCGGAGGAGCTGGCGGCGGCGCATCCCGGCGCGATCGGCGTCCGCATCGGCTACGCCGAGGACCTGGCCCACCGGATCTACGCCGGCGCGGACACGCTCGCGATCCCCAGCCGGTTCGAGCCGTGCGGCCTGTCGCAGATGATCGCCATGCGCTACGGCACGCTTCCCGTGGCGCGCGCCACGGGCGGCCTGCGCGACACCATCCGCCACGGCGAGACCGGCTTCCTGTTCGACCACGCCAACACCGACGGGCTGCTCTGGGCGGCCGAGGAGGCGCGCCTCGCGATTCTGGACGGACGCGCGCAGGGGATGCGGCAGGCGGCGATGGCCGAGGACTTCGGCTGGCGCCGCTCGGCCGAGCGGTACCAGGACGTCTACCGCGAGCTGACGGGAGGGCTGGCGTGAGTACGGACGACGTGCGCGACGCGGGCACGACCGAGACCGGCACGACCGACTCGGTCGTGCACGACCCGTCCGGGGCGCCCGGCGCCTCCGACGCCACCGACCCGCGCCGCTGGCGCGAGGTGGCGCAGGACGGCCGCTTCGAGGAGGCCGCGCGGCTGCGGGTGATCGCGGTGGGCGAGGGGGCCGAAGCGGAGAGCGAGGCGGACCGCATCGCGATCCGCGCCCTGGCCGACGCGCAAGGCCTGCTGCGCGAGAAGTCGTGGACCCGAGCGGAGCGGGTCGTCTCGGAGGTCGAGGCACGTCCGGAGTGGATCGACTGGTCCACCGTCGAGAACGATCTGTCGACCCTCGCGGCGGCCGGCGCGGCGCTGGACCGCCGCGACGTGGACGAGGCGCTCGAGGCGCTGGCCGCGTTCGAGGGGCGCGAGGACGGTCCGTTCGAGGCCGAGCGGCTCACGCAGCTGGGCACCGCCCGCATCCTGGACTCCGACAGCGGGGCCGCCCGCGCCTGCTTCGAGCGGGCGCTGGAGCTCGACCCCCGCCACCCGCGCGCGATGGTGAACCTCGGCAACGTCGCCCTGGAGGACGGGCGGATCGACGACGCGATCGAGCAGTACCAGGGCGCGCTCAGGATCGACGACACGTTCGCGAACGCGCACCACAACCTGGGCGTCGCGTACCGGCGCAAGGGTCAGGTCGGCAAGAGCGTGCAGGCGCTGCGCCGCGCGCAACGCGCGGAGCGCAGCCACGACACCCGTACCGCGCGCGAAGAGGTCCGCGGGCTGGGTCAGCGCCTGAAGGGGCGCACCGGACGCTGGCTGCTCTGGGGCGCGGTCGCCGCCGTGGTGGTCTGGATCCTGCTGGAGCGGGGAAGCTAGCCGAGCCTAGCCGTCGTCACCAGGCCGCAGGTCGTCGAGGATCGCCTGCATCTCGGCCTCGTCGATCGACCGGAGGCCGCTCCGGTGCAGGTCGATCATGCGCTCGATGCGGGCGAGCAGGTCGGCGTCGTCGATGCGGCTGATCATGCCGATGATGCGCAGCTGACGCTCGGAGGGCGACCGTTCCTCGGCCGCCGAGATCATGACCGGGTCTCCATGCGACGACGATACGGGCGCGCCGTGCGGGCGGCGGTGACGGATGCGCGGCGGGCGCCGTCCAGGCGTGCACGGCTCAGCTGAAGGAGCCCGGCCTGCCGCGCAGCGCGTGCGCGACCGCGCCCAGGATCGCCTCGAGCTCCAGCGCGCTCGGTGCGCCGCTCGTGGCTTCCGCCCGCTCCAACAACAGCTCCGCGACCTCGAGCATCTCCGCGTCCTCGCAGCGCATCACGCGGGCGAGGAGTCGTTTCTTCAGCGTCAGCGTCTCGTGATCCATGCCCGTGCCGTCGCTCCCTCCGGTCGTCGTCCGAGCCGTGCCCGGGCCCTGCCCCCGCCGGCCGCGCCAAGGCGACGCGAGGCCGAACGCAGCGTACGCGTCCGGCCGCGTTCGTTCCATGGCCCGAAGCACGATCGAAGACCGCCGCCCGGTCGTGCGCTCCGAGCTCGGCCCCTACTCGACCGTGACGCTCTTCGCGAGGTTGCGCGGCTGATCGACGTCGCGGCCCAGCAGCGTCGCCACCTCGTACGCGAGGAGCTGCATCGGCACAGCCACGACGATCGGCGAGAGCGCCTCGGGGACGCGCGGGACGCGCAGCACGTGATCCGCGTGCGAGACGATGGCGTCGTCGCCGTCGCTGGCGATCGCGATGACGCGTCCGTCGCGGGCCCGCACCTCCTGCAAGTTCGAGAGCGTCTTGGCGTGCAGCTCGCCGTACGGCGCGATCGCGACGACCGGCGTGACCTCGTCGATCAGCGCGATCGGGCCGTGCTTCATCTCGCCCGTGGGGTACGCCTCGGCGTGAAGGTAGCTGATCTCCTTCAGCTTCAGCGCCCCCTCGTACGCCGAGGCGACGTTGGGCCCACGCCCCAGGTAGAGCACGCTGCGTGCGCGCGCCACGACGGCGGCCACCTCGCGAACCGCGTCGCGGCGGCGCAGCGCCTCCTCGACGTGGCCCGGCGTCTCGCGCAAGGCCGCGACCAGCTCGCGCGCGTCCGCGGCGTCCAGCGTCCCCCGGGCGCGCCCGAAGCGGATCGCCAGCAGCGCGAACGCGGCCAGCATCGCGACGTACGCCTTCGTGCTGGCCACCCCGATCTCCGGCCCGGCGTGGATGTAGAGCAGGTCGTCCACCTCGCGCGCGATCGACGAGCCCTTCACGTTCAGCACGCCCAGCGTGCGCGCGCCGGCACGCTTCGCCTCGCGCAGCGCCTCGAGGGTGTCGATCGTCTCGCCCGACTGGCTCACCGCGACGACCAGCGTTCGCGCGTCCAGCACCGGCCGGCGGTAGCGGAACTCGCTGGCGACCTCGACCTCGGCGGGCACGCGGCCCAGCCGCTCCAGCAGCGTCTCGCCCACCAGGCCCGCGTACGAGGCGGTGCCGGCGGCCACGATCACCACCCGGTCCACCCCCGTCGGGTCGAGCGCAAGACCCAGGTCCACGTCGTCGCCCGCGGCGGTGAAGCGGCCACCGAAGGTGCTCTGAAGAACGCCCGGCTGCTCGTAGATCTCCTTCAGCATGAAGTGCGGCCAGCCGCCCTTCTCGGCAGCCTCGGCGTCCCAGTCGACCTGCTCGGCCCGCAGCGCGGCAGGCGTGCCGTCCAGCTCGGACACCTCCACCCCCTCCGGCCGAACGACGGCCAGCTCGCCGTCGCGCAGGAACATCACGGTCCGGGTGTAGGGAAGCAGCGCCGGGACGTCGCTGGCGACGATCGTCTCGCCGTCGCCCAGGCCGATCACCAGCGGGCTGGTCGCCCGCGCGGCGATGATCTCGGGATGGTCCGCGTGCGCGACGACCAGCGCGTACGCGCCCTCGACCTCGCCCAGCGCCGCGCGGACGGCGGCCTCGAGGTCGCCGTCGTAGCGTCCCTCGATCAGGTGCACCAGCACCTCGCTGTCGGTCTCGCTGGCGAAGCGGTGGCCCTCCGCGCGCAGCCGCTCCCGCAGCGCCTGGTGGTTCTCGATGATGCCGTTGTGCACGATCGCGAGCCGGCCGTCCTCGCTCAGGTGCGGATGCGCGTTCGCGTCCGTGGGCCGGCCGTGCGTCGCCCAGCGGGTGTGGCCCAGCGCCGAGCGGCCCGCCAGCGGCGCTTCGGACAGCGCGCCGGTCAGAACCGCTAGCTTGCCGGCGCGCTTCACGGCCGCCAGGCCGCCCTCGTCGATCGTGACGATGCCGGCCGAGTCGTAGCCTCGGTACTCCAGTCGTTTCAGTCCGTCCAGGACGACGGCCGACGCATCTTTGGGGCCGACGTATCCCACGATTCCGCACATGACGTCTCCTCTGCGGGCTCGAAGCAAGGCTGTCAGGGAAGTCGTGCGTCCGGAGGGTCGGTCCGGATGGTGCGTCTGGGGATCCGCATGCGTTCGCGAGCGAGGGATCCGTCTCGGGAGGGGCCCGCAGACCGTTCGCGTTTTCGGCGCGCCGCCTCGCGGCGGTCGCCTGTCCCCCGACCGTCGCGCGCGTCGTCCTCACGCACCGTCGCGACCCCGGGGGCCCTCCACCTCGTCACCGGCCATCGGCCGGGCTTGCGCTACCTCGCGTGTCTTGGGTTCAGGACCCGGCACCTCCGCTCTCCCGCCACGGCTCCCCCACCACGAACCAGCGGTGCAGGCCGCGCAGCACCGGCGCGGTCCGCTCGGGAACCACGCCCTGCGCGTCCAGCAGCGGGAACAGGAGCACGTCGCGACCGACGCCGACCGTCCACGAGCGCTGTGCAGCGCCTTGGACGAGGGCCGGCAGGTCGCGCGGCGGGTAGTACAGCTGGTTCGGATCGAACGGGCTTCGCTGGATCGGGAGCGAGGTGACCGCGCTCAGCACCAGCGCCACGCCCAGCACGGCGCCGCCCAGCGCGCCCGCGCTGCGCTTCCACCAGTGACCCGTCCGCCTGCCCGCGAACAGGCCGCGTCCCAGCAACGCCAGGACCACTCCGCCGACGACCGCCGCGGCGGTCGCGGCGTACGGCGCCTGCTGGGCCAGGACCAACAGCGGGCGGAGCAGGATCGCGCCGCCCACGCCGACCCACAGGCCGGCCAGGCGACGGGTCGCGCCGAACGCGGTCAGCACGCCCACCACCACGGCGAAGATCGGATCGATCCAGCTCACGCCGCCAGACTACCTCACGGCTTCGCGCGTCAACCGCGAATTCCGTACCCCGCCGCGCGGACCGCGGCGATCACGTCGTTCAGGCGAGCGTCGACCTCCTCGTCCCGCAGCGCCCGGGCGGGATGGCGCCAGCGCATCCGCACCGCCACGCTGCGTTGGTCATCGGGAAGCGGCGCGCCCCGGTAGACGTCGAACGGGAACGCCTCGACCAGCAGCTCGCCCGCGGCGTCGACCACGGTCCGCTCGAGCTGCGCGTACGGCACGTCGTCGCCCGCGACGATCGCCAGGTCGCGCTCCGCGTACGGCTGGCGCGGCACCTCGCCGACCGTGAGCCGCTGCGCCGCGAGCGGCAGGGCCACCTCGGCCAGGTACGTCTCGGGCAGCTCGTAGGCGTCCGCGACCTCGGGGTGGACGCGGCCCGCGACGCCGATCTCGCGTCCGTCCCACACCACGATCGCCGCGGCACCGGGGTGGAGCATGGGCGCCTCCTCGGACAGGGCCGGCCGGAACGTCATCCCGACCCGCCGACGGTCCGCGAGGGTCTCGAGCAGGCCTTTCAGGCGCCACAGGTCGACCGCCGTGCCGTCGCGCCAGCCGCCCCGCTCCCAGGCGCCCGAAAGCACGACGCCCAGCCGCTCCTCCTCGCGCTCCAGGAACGCGCGGCCGATCTCGAACAGCGCCAGGCCGGCCTCGGCGCGGTTCGTCGCCGCGGCGGCCAGGAGGCCGGGATGCAGCGCGGTGCGCAGCCGCGACCGCTCGACGCCTTGCGGGTTCGAGAGGCGGACGCGTGCCTCGGGCGCGCGGGCGCGGGCCAGCTCGTCGTCGCCGGTGAACACGTACGCGATCGTCTCCTGCAGCCCGGCGGCGGCCAGCTCGTCGCGCAGCGCGCGGTGGGTGGGATCGGTCCGGGGCGGCGCGAACGCGAGGTCGGGACGGGTGGCGCCGATGTGCTCGTATCCGTGCAGCCGCGCGACCTCCTCGATCAGGTCCTCCTCGATCTTCAGGTCGAAGCGCCAGCTGGGCGGCTGGACCGTCCAGGCGTCCGGACCCTCCTCGCGCCCCGTCTCGTGAACCGTGCAGCCCAGCGCCTCCAGGTAGCGACGCTGTAGCGCGACGGGCACGTCGAACGCCATGAGGAACTCCACGCGCGACGGACGGAACGCGATCGCGGCGCGCGGCCCGCTGCCGCCCGCGCGGCTGGTGGCGGGGTGCACCGTGCCCCCGCCCACCTCGGCGATCAGGCGGGCGCAGTGCGCCGCGGCGCGCGGCGGCAGCGCCGGGTCGACGCCCCGCTCGAAGCGGAGGTGCGCGTCGGTGTGCAGACCGTGCCGCTTCGCTGTCTTGCGCACGCTGACGGGATCGAAGTGCGCGACCTCCAGCGCGACCGAGCTGGTGTCCGCCCGCACGCTGTCGTGCAGGCCGCCCATCACGCCGGCCAGGCCGACCGCCTTGGAGCCGTGCCCGCCCTGGGCGCGGGTGGCGATCACCAGGTCGGCGGGATCCAGCTCGTAGCGCTCGCCGTCCAGCAGCTCCGCCCCCTCGCCGGGACGGGCGCGGCGGACCTGCAACACGCCCCCTTCCAGCACGCGGCGGTCGTAGGCGTGCGACGGCTGACCCAGCTCGTAGGTGACGTAGTTCGTCACGTCGACGACGTTGTTCCGGGGGCGCAGGCCCAGCGCCGCCAGCCGGCGCTGCAGCCAGACGGGGCTGGGCCCGATCGTGAGGCCGTCGATCCGCTGCAGCACCAGGTGGGGGCAGCCCGCGGCGTCCTCGATCTCGACCGTCAGGCCGTCGTCGGCCTCCTCGTCGCCCGGCGCGTCGCGTTCGGCAGGGTGGCGCAGCGGAACGTTCAGCTTCGCGGCCAGGTCGCGCGCCACCCCCAGCATCCCGAACGCGTCGGCCCGGTTGGGCGTCAGCTCCAGCTCCAGCACCG
>CAZLQH010000074.1:0-5337 GCA_964561595.1 uncultured bacterium
CCTGCTGATCGCGTGCGGCACCGTCGCGCCGCCGGCCGCATCGCCCGGCACCGAACCCGACGTCGACGCCAGCGAAGCGACGATTCCGAGCGACGTGACGCGGCTCGTCAACGAGGCCCGGAGCCAGGGGCGGAGCTGCGGAAGCGCGGGCTGGTTCGATCCCGCCCCGCCGGTGACCCTGGACGCGACCCTCACGGCGGTCGCCGAGGCGCACAGCGTCGATCAGGCCGGGATGGGTCGCATCACCCATACCGGCTCCGACGGAAGCGACCTGCGCGACCGGGTGGACGCGGCGGGCTACGCCTGGACGGCGATCGGCGAGAACGTCGCGTGGAACTACCGGTCGGCCGAGCAGGTGATGGCCGGTTGGCTCGCCAGCGACGGTCACTGCCGAAACGTCATGAACCCGGCGTACGCGGAGATCGGCGTGGGCGTCGAGGCGTGGTACTGGACGCAGGTGTTCGCACGGCCGTAGCGACCGAACCGGCAGGCCCGTAGCGAGCCGTCCAGAGCGTTCGGCTGGCTAGCCGCCGGACGCCGGTGGCGTGTCCAGCACGTGGCGGACCAAGTTTTCGCTCGTGCCGGCCTCCACGAAGCCCAGCCGCGCCAGAAGCCTGCGCGAGGGTCCGTTGTCCGGCTCGGTGAACGCGACGACGCGCGCCAGGCCCAGGCGTTCGAAGCCGTACCGGCAGGCACGCCGCACCGCCTCGCCGGCCAGTCCCCGGCCGCGGGCCGAGGGCACGACGGCGTAGCCGATCTCGGCCTCGCGCTCCGGACCCGGAACGCCCAGCCCGCGGTAGAACCCGACGTTTCCGACCGGTGCACCGTCCTCGCGAAGGCAGACGATCCAGTGGAGCGTCGCGCCCGATCGCTGATCGTCTCGAATCCGGGTCAGGATCTTGCGGGCGTCCGCGACGTCGCGAGCGAAGGCGCCGTCGTACGCCGTGATGGACAGCAGCGGCCCCGCGTCGCCGGGCCGCGCGTCCCGCAGGCGCAGTCGCGGCGTGTCCAGCGTCGGCGAGGCCTCGCTCGGATCGTTCCGGTCGGTGCCCACGGACGCAGCGTACGCCGGCGCGTCGGTGCAGGCGTCTCCCGTGCCGACGATGCAGAAGATCGCCGCGCCCCCGTGAGGGGACGCGGCGACCGGCGTTTCGGGCTGCGTGTCGGTGCGACCGGTACGCGTGCCGGGCGCGGACGCGCGCGGGGCCGGACGGCCTCAGGCGGGCTGCGGCCGTCCGCTCGGAACGGTCGTGCGCGCGCCGTCCAGGAGTGGGGCGACCTGCCTCAGGCGCATCGCGTTGCCCAGCACGAAGACGGAGGAGAGCCCCATCGCCGCCGCGGCCAGGATGGGCGAGAGGAGCACGCCCAGCACGGGGTACAGCACGCCGGCGGCCACCGGGATCAGGAAGGTGTTGTACGCGAACGCCCAGAACAGGTTCTGCTTGATGTTGGTCATGGTGCGGCGCGACAGCTCGATCGCGTTCACGACGGCGCGAAGGTCGCCCGACATGAGCACCACGTCGCCCGCTTCGATCGCGACGTCGGTGCCGGTCCCGATCGCGACGCCGACGTCCGCGGCCGCCAGGGCGGGCGCGTCGTTGATGCCGTCGCCGACGAACGTGACGCGGCGGCCGCCTTGGCGCAGCCGCTCGACCGCTTCGACCTTGCCGTCGGGCAGCACCTCGGCCTCGACCTCGTCGATCCCGAGGCGGCGGGCGATGGCGTGCGCCGTGCGGCTCTGGTCGCCGGTGATCATCGCGACGCGAAGGCCGCGCGCGTGGAGCGCCTCGATCGCCTCGGGCGTGCCCGGCTTGATCGGGTCGGACACGGCGGCCAGCCCGGCCAGCTCCCCGTCCACCGCTGCGAACAGCGGGGTGCGGCCGTCGTCCGCCAGCGCGTCGGCGCGCTGCGCCAGCGGGCCGAGGTCCAGCCCCTGCTCGCGCATCCAGCGTCCCGAGCCCACCAGCACCTCGTGACCGTCCACGCGGGCCTGAACGCCGCGGCCCGGGATCGCCTCGAACGTCTCGGCGCGGGGGAGATCGGGGTGATCCTCGCGCGCGCTGCGGACGACGGCGTCCGCGATCGGATGCTCGCTCTGCGCTTCGGCGGCGGCGATCAGCGGGAGCAGCGTGTCGCGGCTCCAGCGGCCCGTCGGCTCCAGATCGGTCAGGGCTGGGCGGCCCTCGGTGAGCGTTCCGGTCTTGTCCAGCGCCACCACGTCCGAGCGCTGCAGCGTCTGGATCGCCTCTCCCTTTCGGAACAGCACCCCCATCTCGGCGCCGCGCCCGCTTCCGACCATGATGCTGACGGGCGTGGCGAGCCCCATCGCGCACGGACAGGCGATCAGCAGCACCGCGGTGGCCGAGACGAGCGCGAAGGTGAGGCGGGGCTCGGGCCCGACCAGCATCCAGACGGCGAACGTGATCGCGGAGACCAGGAGCACGACCGGGACGAACACGGCCACCACGCGGTCGGCCAGCGCCTGGATCGGCACCTTGCCGGCCTGGGCCTCCTCGACCATCTGCACGATGCGGGCCAGCGACGTGTCGGCGCCCACCCGCTCGGCGCGGAAGCGGAACGCCCCGGTCTTGTTCACCGTGCCGCCGGTGACGGTGTCGCCCTCGCCTTTCGCGACGGGCGCCGGCTCGCCCGTCAGCATCGACTCGTCCACCCACGACGAGCCGCTCGCGACGCTGCCGTCGACCGGGATCCGCTCGCCGGGGCGCACGGCGATCAGATCGCCGGGCACGACGTCGCTGGTGGCGACTTCATGCTCCTCTCCGTCCCGCACGACGCGTGCCGTGTCCGCCTGGAGCGTCAGCAGCCGCCGGATCGCGTCGCTGGCGCGGCCCTTGCTGCGGTGCTCCAGCCAGCGGCCCATCAGGATCAGGGTGATGATCGCGGCGGAGGCCTCGTAGTACACGTGCACGGTCCCGGCCGGCAGGATGCCGGGCACGAAGGTCGCGACCAGACTGTAGCCGAACGCGGCGGACGTCCCGATCATCACCAGGCTGTTCATGTCGGGGCTGCCGTGACGGAGCGCCGCCCAGCCCGGCTTGTAGAAGCGCCTGCCGGGACCGAACATCACCGGCACCGTCAGGGCGAGCTGCGCCAGCCACATCGGCAGACGTCCGATGCGCTCCATGAGCGCCATCTCGGCGCCGGGGATCAGCATCGGGCCCATCGACAGCAGCATCAGCGGGACCGTGAACGCCGCCGCCAGCTGGACGTCGCGCTTCAGCGCGGCGCTCTCCTGGTCGTGTCTGCTTTGGCGGGCCACGTCCTCGCCCTGGGCGACCTCGTCGGACCGCACCTCGTAGCCGGCGTCGGCCAGCGCGCCGACGAGCTCCTGGTACGGCGTCGCGTCGGGAAGCCAGTGCACGCGGACGCGCTCGGTGGCCAGGTTCGCGGTCGCGTCGAGGACGCCGGGGAGCCCGCCCAGCGCCTTCTCGACGCGCGCGACGCAGTTCGCGCAGGTCATCCCTCCCACGTCGAGGTCGAGGGTCTGTTCCTGCGGGGCGTAGCCGACGTCGCGAACGCGCTTCAGCACGCCCTCGAGGTCGACGACCGACGGGTCGAACACGACGCTGGCCCGCTCGGTCGCGAGGTTCACGTTCGCCTGGCCGACGCCTTCGGTGCGGGACAGCGTGCGCTCGACGCGGGCGGAGCAGTTCGCGCAGGTCATGCCCTGCACGCCGAAGCTGATGGTGCGGGTCTCGCTCATGCGGATCCTCCGGGAGCGCGGTCGGAGCGTCTCACGTGGAAGCGTCTCACGACCGGTACTTCAGGGCGTCCATCAGCTCGTCGACGATCGCCTCGGTGTCGCCCCGCGCCGAGGCGGTGGCGACGTGGTCGCGCACGTGGGCGCGCAGCACCGTGGCTGTGACGCCGGCCAAGCCGCCCTGGACGGCCTTGACCTGCTTGAGCACGTCGACGCAGTAGACGCCCGGGTCCTCGAGCATGCGGACGATGCCGTCCAGGTGCCCGCGCGCGCTCTTGAGGCGGTTGATGGCGTCGCGACGGGTCGCGTCGTCGAGGTGCAGGCAGTCGGCGACGCCGTGGGCCGGGCCGGCGGCGGCTTCGGGCGCCGGCAGGTCCGTGGAGGGCAGGTCCACCGCGGTCGCCGCGGCGTCGCGAGCGGCCATCAGGCGGGGGAGGCCGTGTAGCCCTCGTCGGCGACGGCGGCGATCAGGCGGTCCAGCTGGCCGCCCTCGACGCGCGCGCGGCCGGCGTCGAGGTCCACCTCGACGGACTCCACGCCGTCGACGGAGGCGAGCGCTTCTTCGACGGCCTTCTTGCAGTGGCCGCAGGTCATTCCCTGAATCGTGAGGTCGGTCATGTCGTGGTCCTTTCCGGCCGTCGGCCGTAGCTCGTCGTGAGCGGATCCCTACCCCCCTGGGGGTGGGGTAGGAAGATGCTATCGCACGCGGTCGCTTCACGGCAAGGGGACGAACGACCTACGACCGACGCCCGCCTAGGGGGCGGCCGCATCGTCGCCCGAGGCGTCCGCCGCGCCGTCCGCCGCGTCGATCCTCAGGCGGTCGCCGCCGACGCCCTCACGCCCAGCGACGCCCGCCGCATCGTCATCGCGTTGATCGCCACGATCACGGTCGAGGCGCTCATCAGCAGCGCTCCGACGGACGGCGAGAGCAGGATGCCGAACGGGGCGGCCACGCCGGCCGCCAGCGGGATCGCCACGACGTTGTAGCCCGTCGCCCACAGCAGGTTCTGGCGCATCTTGCGCGTCGTGAGCTCGTTCAGGCTCAGCATCCGCAGCACGTCCTCGGGGTCGTCGTTCACGAGCACCACGTCCGCGCTCTCGATCGCCACCCTCGTGCCGGCCCCGATCGCGACCCCCAGATCCGACTCGATCAGCGCGGCCGCGTCGTTGATCCCGTCGCCCACGAACGCGACCGGCCCCTCGTCGTGGAGCTCGCGGACCCGGGCGACCTTGTCCTCGGGCTTCACGCGGGCGTAGACGCGCTCGATCCCGATGCGGCGGGCGACCGCCTGGGCCACCTCCTCGCCGTCGCCGGTGATCATCACCGGCTCGATCCCGCGCTCGCGCAGCGCGCTGGCGGTCCGCTCGGCGCTCTCGCGGACGGCGTCCGCCAGCGCGAACACCGCGCGCACGCCCTCCTCGTCCGCGAGCGCCACGATCGTCGCGCCGTCCTGCCCGAAGCGGTCCACGGCTCGCTGCAGCGCGTCCGGAACGGTCCGCCCCTCGTCGGACGCCCAGCTCAGGCGCCCGACGCGCCAGTGGCGTCCGTCGACCCGGCCACGCACGCCTGCGCCGCTCTCGACCTCGAACTCCTCCGCCTCGGCGCCGACGTCCGC
>CAZLQH010000074.1:5437-8921 GCA_964561595.1 uncultured bacterium
GCACGCCTGCGCCGCTCTCGACCTCGAACTCCTCCGCCTCGGCGCCGACGTCCGCTTCCGCCTCCTCCGCGGCCGTCCGAAGCGCCGCCGCGATCGGATGCTCGCTCCGGGCCTCCAGGGTGGCCGCGATGCGCAGCGCCTCGGCGCGGCTCGGACCGGCGTCCCCCTGCTGCTCGGCGTCGCCCCCCGGCTGCGCCTCGGTCGCGACCTCCTGCACCGCGAACACCCCTTCGGTGAGCGTTCCCGTCTTGTCGAACGCCACGAAGCGCAGCGAGCCGGCCCGCTCGAGCGCGTCGCGATTGCGGATCAACAGGCCGTTGTTCGCCGCCAGCGCGGTGGCGTTCGCGGTCACCAGCGGGATCGCGAGGCCCAGCGCGTGCGGGCAGGCGATCACCAGCACCGTCACGGCCAGCGCGACCGAGCCGGTCAGGTCCCGCCCCACGCCCAGCCAGACGAGCAGCGTCGCCGTCGCGGCCCCCACCGCGATGTACGCCAGCCAGCCCGCCGCCCGGTCGGCCAGACGCTGGAAGCGGCCGCGCGACGCGCGCGCCTCCTGGACCAGGCGCATCACCTGGCTCAGCGCGGTCTCCTCGCCGGTCCGGACGACGCGCACGGTGAGCGCCCCGTTCTGGTTCACCGACCCCGCCGCGACCTCGTCGCCGGGCGACTTGGACACCGGCGTCGACTCGCCGGTGAGGAACGACTCGTCCGCAGCCGAGGCGCCCTCCTCGACCTCGCCGTCGGCGGGGAACGACTCGCCCGGACGGACCAGCAGCCGGTCGCCCTCCTCGAGCTCCGAGGGCGGGATCTCCTCCGTGCCGCCGTCCTCCAGGTAGCGACGCGCGGTGGTCGGCATCAGCTCGCCCAGCTCCTCGAGCGCCCTCGAGGCGCCCTGGACGGACCGCATCTCGATCCAGTGCCCCAGCAGCATCACGTCCACCAGCGTCGCGAGCTCCCACCAGAACGCCTCGGCCGGGAAGCCCAGCGCCACCGCCAGGCTGAAGCCCCAGGCGGTGGTGATCGCCAGCGCGATCAGCGTCATCATCGCGGGGCGCAGGTCCGCCAGCTCGGAAGCTACGCCGCGCAGGAACGGCCAGCCGCCGTAGAGGTACACGACGGTTCCGAGGATCGGCACCAGCCACGCCTCGAACGGAATCGCCACCGCCTCGTAGCCGAACCACGCCTGGAAGCGCTCGGAGAGGTAGAGGATCGGCACCGTCGCGACGACGCTCAACAGCAGGCGGTCGCGGAACACCGACGGATCGTGGTGGCCGTGGCCACCGCCACCGCCGTCGTCGTGGCCGCCGTGCTCCGCGGGCTGCTCGGTCTGCTGTTCGGCGGACTCGTCGTGCCGTGCGCGCGGGTCGGGAGTCGAGGGCGTCATGGATCCTCCGATCACGGTGGGGTCGTGGCGCAGCTCTCGTTCGAGGCTAGCGCACCGTGCGGCACGGCCACGCAAGGCGGCGTGCATAGCGCGCATGGGCGGCGGCGCCGCGACGACGCCAGGCGTCGGGGGCCGCGCCTGCGCTGCGGTAGCCTGCGATCGACGGCTCGGTGTCCGCACGGCCCCGAGCGACGAGCGACCACCGCTTCGCGACGTGGATCCGACCCGGCTCGGGCCCGATGCCGCGCCTACCCGACGACATGGAGGACCGAATGCAGCACCGCGATCACCGCACCGTGACGCCCCGCTTCCCGCTCGATCCTTGGTCGGTTCGCGAGCGTCGCTACGATCCCGCCGAGAACCGCCGCGACGAGTCGCTGTTCGCGCTGGGCAACGGCTACATCGGCGTGCGCGGCACGCTCGAGGAGGGCGCCCCCAGCGGCGCGCCCACGGTCCCCGGCAGCTACCTGAACGGCTTCCACGAACGCGAGCCCATCGCCTACCCCGAGGGGGCGTACGGCTACGCCCACTGGCGTCAGACGCTGCTGAACGTCACCTCGGCGACCGGCATGGAGGTCCGCTTGGACGGCGAGCGCGTCGCGATGAAGGGTGTGCGCGTCAGCGAGTACGAGCGCGTCCTGGACCTGCGCGAGGGGACGCTCCGGCGCGCCTTCGTGTGGACGTCGGTGGACGGCGTGCGGACGCGCGTCGCGTTCGTGCGGGCGGTCTCGCTGGAGCACCGCCACCGGATGGCGCAGCGGGTCACCGTCGAGCCGCTCGACCGCGAGGTCGAGGTGACGCTGGCGCACGTGATCGACGGCCGGGTCGAGAACCAGGTCGAGACCGGCGACCCCCGTGTCGGCGCCGCCCTGAAGGGGCAGGTGCTGCAAGCGGTGGACCATCGGCACGACGCGCGCGGCCGCGTCGCACTCCGGCAGCGCACCCCGGGGAGCGGCATGGAGCTCGTCTGCGCCGCGGACCACGAGCTGCAGGGCGCCCAGTCCGAGCTGAACGCCAGCTCCGAGGCGTTCCGCGCGGAGGTCCGGACCTCGGTCCGCGCCGCGGCGGGCGCCGCCGTGACGCTGGACGCCCGGATCGTCTACCTGGACGCGCGCGACCACGCGCCCGACCGGTTGGACGCCGCGGCCGACGCCGAGCTGGACGGCTACGCGTCCGACGGCGGGATCGACGCGCTGCTCCGTTCGCAGCGCGCGTGGCTGGACGCCTTCTGGGAGGACGCCGACATCGCGGTGGGCGGCGACGACGGCGCGACGCAGAGCGTGCGCTTCAGCCTGTTCCACCTGATCCAGGGCGCGGGCCGGGACGGCCGCACGAACATCCCGTCGAAGGCGCTGACCGGCGAGGGGTACGAGGGCCACACCTTCTGGGACACCGAGATCTACATGCTGCCGGTGTTCCTGCACGTCCGTCCCGAGCTGGCGCGCTCGCTGCTGCGCTACCGCATCCACCTGCTGGACGCCGCGCGGGCCCGCGCGCTGGAGCTGCGCCACGCCGGCGCGCTGTTCCCGTGGCGCACGATCGACGGCCCAGAGGCGTCGGCGTACTTCCCGGCGGGAACGGCGCAGTACCACATCGACGCCGACGTCGTGCACGCGTTCGAGCGCTACCTGACGGCGACCGGCGACCGCTCGATCCTGTGGGAGGGCGGCGCCGAGGTGGTGTTCGAGGTGGCGCGCTTCTTCCTCTCGGCCGCGTCGTGGGGCCGCGACGGGAAGGTCCACCTCCACACCGTCACCGGACCCGACGAATACACCGCCCTGATCGACGACAACCACTTCACGAACCGGATGATGCAGGGCGCGCTGCGGTTCGCGGTCCAGATCGCCGCCTCGCTGGAGGAGGAGGACGCCGAGCGGTTCGCCGGGGTCCGCTCGCGGCTGGAGCTGGACGACGACGAGGTGGCCGACTGGAACCGGGCCGCCGCCGCGGTGCACCTGACCGTGGACGAGGAGAGCGCCGTCACGCCCCAGGACGCGACCTTCCTCACGAAGCCCGAGTGGCCGTGGGACGACGTTCCGGCGGAACGCTACCCGCTGCTGCTGAACTACCATCCGCTGGACATCTACCGTCATCAGGTCC
>CAZLQH010000075.1:0-8914 GCA_964561595.1 uncultured bacterium
TGCTAATGCTCGACGCACGAGGTGGTGGTGCGATGCACACGATCGACCTGACCGGATTCTCGACCCTGCTCGGCGCCCTCGCGGACCGCGGCTACCAGGTGAAGGGGCCCGTGGTGCGCGACGGCGCCGTCGTGTACGACGACGTCCACGACGCCTGCGACCTTCCCGCCGGAACGATCGACGAGCAGGAGCCCGGCAGGTACCGCCTGCACGCCACCGGCGACCCCGCGCTGTTCGATCACACCGCTGGGCCGACGAGCTGGAAGCCGTTCCTCCATCCGCCCAGCCGCCGGCTCTTCCGGGCCCGACGGACCGACGGCCAGACGTTCGAGGTCCAGGACGACGATGCCGAGCCGCCCCGCTACGCCTTCGTCGGCGTCCGCCCGTGCGACCTGTCGTCGATCCGGATCCTGGACCGTGTCCTGACCGAGGGGCCGTTCGTCGACCGCGACTACGCCGCTCGCCGCGAGGGGACGTTCGTCGTCGCCGTGAACTGCACCCGCGCCGGCCACACCTGCTTCTGCGCGTCGATGGGCACCGGTCCCGAGGCGACGGAGGGGTTCGACCTGGCCCTCACCGAGCTGGTGGAGGGCGACACCCACGTCTTCACCGTCGAGGTGGGCAGCGAGCGGGGCCAGGAGCTGATGAACGACGTTCCACACCGCGACGCCACCCTGGCCGAGGCGGACGACGCGCGCGCCGGGATCGAGCACGCCCGCCGCCACATGGGACGCGAGCTTCACGTGGCCACCGTCAAGGACCTGCTCGAGGCGAACCGGGACAGCTCCCACTGGGACGATCTGGCCGAGCGGTGCATGGCGTGCGGGAACTGCACGATGGCCTGCCCGACCTGCTTCTGCACCACCGTGGAGGACGCCACCGACTTGGAGGGCGCGACCGCCGAGCGACGGCAGCGCTGGGACTCCTGCTTCACCTCCGACTTCTCGTACGTCCACGGCGGGGCGGTCCGCCCCTCGACGGGCGCGCGCTACCGCCAGTGGATCACCCACAAGCTGGCCGGCTGGGTCGATCAGTTCGGCTCGCCGGGCTGCGTGGGATGCGGCCGCTGCATCACCTGGTGCCCGGTCGGCATCGACATCACCGCCGAGGTCCGCGCGCTGGACGCCGCGACCCCGAGCCCCACGCGAGGAGGCGCGGCATGAGTCTGGACCGGGTCCCCGTCGGCGGCTACGCGCCGCAGTCCGTCCCCGGCGTGCCTGCCGAGGCGATGCGACCCAGGCTGTACGAGGTGAGCAGCGTCCATCAGGACACCCGCGACACCTTCACCCTGGAGCTGCACCCCCGTACCGACGCCGATCGCCTGGACGCCCCGTACGCGCCGGGCCAGTTCGCGATGCTGTACGTGTTCGGCGTCGGCGAGGTGCCGATCTCGATGAGCGGCGATCCGGCGAGGTCGAACGTGCTGGTGCACACCACCCGCGAGGTCGGCGCCGTGACCCGCGCCATGGGCGCGCTGAAGCCGGGCGCCACCATCGGCGTGCGGGGGCCGTTCGGAACGGCGTGGCCGGTCGACCGGGCCGAGAACCACGACGTCGTGCTGGTCGCCGGCGGAATCGGGCTGGCGCCGCTGCGGCCCGCGATCTACCACCTGCTGGCGCACCGGGCGCGCTACAAGCGGATCGTGATCCTGTTCGGCGCCCGCACGCCCGAGGAGCTCCTGTTCGAGGATCAGCTCTCCGAGTGGCGCTCGCGGCTGGACCTGGACGTGCACGTCAGCGTCGACCGCGCGACGGGAGACTGGCGCGGCAACGTCGGGTTCGTGACGCAGCTGATCCCGCGCGCGCCGTTCGATCCGCGGACCACGGTCGCGATGGCGTGCGGCCCCGAGATCATGATGACGAACGCCGCTGCCGCCCTCGCCAAGCGGGGCGTGCCTGCCGAGCGGATGTGGCTCTCGATGGAGCGGAACATGAAGTGCGCCGTGGGGCATTGCGGGCACTGCCAGATGGGCCCGTACTTCGTCTGCCACGACGGGCCGGTGTTCCGCCACGACCGCATCGCGCGCCTCATGAGCGTTCCGGAGGTCTGAATGGTTCCCGCTCGCCCCAAGCTCGCCGTCTGGAAGTTCGCCTCGTGCGACGGCTGCCAGCTGACCTTGCTGGACTGCGAGGCCGAGCTGCTGGCCATCGCCCAGCAGATCGAGATCGCCTACTTCCTCGAGGCCTCGCGCGCGACGGTCGCCGGTCCGTACGACCTCTCGCTGGTCGAGGGGTCGATCACCACGCCGGAGGACGCCGAGCGGATCCAGGAGATCCGCGCCCAGTCGAACACGCTGGTCGTGATCGGCGCCTGCGCCACCGCCGGCGGGGTCCAGGCGCTCCGGAACTTCGCGGACGTCGCCGACTTCGCGGACGCCGTCTATCCCCACCCGGAGTGGCTCTCGACCCTCCCGACGTCGGACCCGGTGTCCGAGCACGTGTTCGTGGACTTCGAGCTTCGCGGCTGCCCCATCTCGAAGGCGCAGCTGATCGAGGTCGTCACCGCGCTGTTGCACGGGCGCGCGCCGACCGTGCCGCGCCACGCCGTCTGCATCGAGTGCAAGATGCGGGGCACGCCGTGCGTGATGGTGACGCACGGAACGCCGTGCCTGGGGCCGGTCACGCAGGCCGGTTGCGGCGCGATCTGTCCCGCCTGGAGCCGAGGCTGCTACGGCTGCTACGGACCGATGGAGGCGTCCGCTCCTGCGCCGCTGGCACGCCGCTGGCGCGAGGAGCTGAGCGTCGCGCCGCTGGACGTGCAGCGGGCGCTTCGGACCTTCAACGCCGCCTCCGCGGCGTTCCGAACGGAGAGCGAGCGTCATGGCTGAGAGTCGAACGCTGCGGGTCGACGCGCTGGCCCGGGTCGAGGGCGAAGGGGCCATGACGGTGCGCGTCGTGGGCGACCGGGTCGAGACCGTGCACCTCGACATCTTCGAGCCCCCACGGTTCTTCGAGGGCTTCCTGCGCGGGCGCTCGTTCCTGGAGCCGCCCGACATCACCGCCCGCATCTGCGGCATCTGCCCCGTCGCCTACCAGACCAGCTCCTGCAACGCGATCGAGGACGCCTTGGGGCTCGAGGTCGAGGAGGGCGTGCGCGACCTCCGGCGCCTGCTGTACTGCGGCGAGTGGATCCAGAGCCACGCGCTGCACGTCCACCTGCTCCACGCGCCCGACTTCCTGGGGTACGAGAGCGCCATCCACATGGCGGCGGACCACGCCGACGTCGTCCAGCGCGGCCTGAACCTGAAGGCGGTCGGCAACGACCTGATGGAGGGCGTGGGCGGACGGGCGGTGCATCCCGTCAACGTGCGGGTCGGCGGCGTCTACCGTGCGCCGTCGCGCGCCGATCTGGAAGCGTTCCGCGACGCGTTGGAGCGGGCGCTGGAGGACGCGATCGCGACGGTCGCCTGGGTCGGCACGTTCGACTTCCCGGAGCTGCACCAGGAGCACCCGTTCGTGGCGCTGCACCGGCCCGACCGCTACGCGATCGAGGACGGGCGTCTGATCAGCAGCACCGGCTTGGACCTCGCGCCGCACGAATGGCCCGAGCACTTCGAGGAACGTCAGGTGGAGCACTCGACCGCGCTGCACGCCGTCATGGACGGCGAGCACCGGTACCTGCTGGGCCCCCAGGCCCGGTACGCGTTGAATCACGATCAGCTCTCCGACGTCGCACGCGAGGCGGCGTACGCCGCAGGCCTGGGCAGGGAGTGCCGCAACCCGTACCAGAGCATCGTCGTTCGCGCCGTCGAGACCGTCGAGGCGTGCCACGAGGCGCTCGCGATCCTCGACCGCTACGAGCCGCCCGAGCGGCCCTACCGCGAAGCGGAGCCGCGCGAGGCGACCGGTCACGGCTGGAGCGAAGCCCCGCGCGGGCTGCTCTACCACCGCTACGACCTCGAGGCGGACGGCAGCATCCGTTCGTGCACGATCGTCCCGCCCACCTCGCAGAACCAGGCGTCGGTCGAGGACGACCTGCGCCGCTTCACCGAGGCGAACCTGCACCTGCCCGACGACGAGCTGCAGTGGCGCTGCGAGCAGGCGATCCGCAACTACGATCCGTGCATCTCGTGCGCCACGCACTTCCTGAACCTCACGATCGAACGGCACGGCTGAGGGCGGTCATGACGAGCCGCAGCCGGGGGGCGTGCGAAGAAGCCGGCACGACGAGCGAGCGGGGCGCATCGCCGCCCCGCGTCCTCGTCGTCGGGCTGGGCAACGACGATCGCGGCGACGACGGCGCCGGGCTCGAGGCGGCCCGTCGCCTGGCCCCGGCGCTGGCCGGCCGCGCCGAGGTGCGGGCGCACGCGGGCGAGCCGGTCGACCTGATCGGCGTCTGGGGAGAGGCCGACCTGCTGATCCTGATCGACGCCGCCCGGACCGGCCGGGCGGCGGGAACGCTGCACCGCTTCGAGCCGGGCCCAGACGCGCCTTCGGGCGGCCGCCTGGGCGCCTCGAGCCACGCGTTCGACCTGCTCGTCGCGCTGCGGCTGTCGCACGCGCTCGGGACGGCGCCCCGCCGCACGGTCGTCCACGCGATCGAGGGGGAGCGCTTCGGCTTCGGCGCCAGCCGCTGCGGCGCGGTCGAGCGAGCGTTGCCGCGGCTGGTGGAGCGCGTCTTGGACGAGGTTCGCCGCGCCCCCGTGGAACCGGCGTCCGGCTGACGCGACATCGAGGTCCGTGCGTCGCGACGCGACGGGGGACGCGTTCGGGTCGCGAGGTCGTCGTACGCTGACCGGGTGACCGCCCTGGCACGCTTCGTCGTGGTCCGCGCGCGGCTCGTCCTGGCGTTGACGGCGCTCACGACGATCGCGGCGATCGCGATGCTGCCGCGGCTCGCGTTCGACGTCGACGTCACGTCGTTCCTGACCGAAAGCACCGAGGACGGTCGGGCGTTCGCCGCGATGCAGGAGGCGTACGGCGCGAGCGACCCGATCATGGTCCTGCTCGAGCGTGACGACGGCCAAGCGTTCGACCAGCGTGACGGCATGGTGCTGGTGGCCAGGGCGCGCGACGCGCTCCTGGCCCTGGACACGGTCGCCTCGGTAGGCTCGTTCTTGCCCGAGCGCCTGCCGCTGGTGGGCACGGAGGTCGGGCCGGACCTTCTCGCGACGCTGCCCGCGCCTCTGCTGACGCCGTTGCGCCGAGGGCCGGGGGCGGAGATGCTGCTGGGCGACGATCCAGCCACGACCCTTCTGGTGGTCCAACCGCGCGGCGAGCCGATCGGCGCGGCCCGCTCCGTGATCGACGCCTCTCTGCCCGACGCCGTGAGCGCCACGTTCGCGGGCAACCCGGTCGTCTTCGCCGAGGTGCTGGACCTGCTCGGATGGTTCCTGCTGGCGATCCCCCCGCTCGTGTTCGCGCTGCTGGTCGTGGTGTTCACGGCCACGCTCGGCGACCCGCGCCTGGCCGTCCTGGCGATGGTGCCGGCGGTCCTCGGGAGCCTCTGGACCTTCGGCGCGCTCTTCGCGCTGGGCGTCGAGGTCGACCTGGTGACGGTGATCGTGCCGGTATTCGTCATCGTGATGGGCTCCGCCGACGGCCTGCACTTCGTCGCCCACCTGCAGGACGCCGCCGCTCGCGGACTGGACCGCGCCGCCCGGGTGGCGTCCGCCCTGCGCGAGGTGGGCGTCCCGATGGCCCTCACCACCGTCAGCACCGCAGCCGGATTCCTGTCCCTGCTCGCCACCGGCGTGGAGCCCATCCGTCAGCTGGGCACGTTCGTGGCGATCGGCATCGGACTGGCGGGGGCGATCTCGTTCTTCGCGCTGCCCGCGTTGACGTCCCGGCTCGAGCTGCCCGCGCCCCGTCGTGCGCTCGGCTCCGGGGTCGAGACCCTCGCGATCCGAGCGGCCCAGCACCGCTGGATCGCTGCCGCGCTCGCGCTCGCGCTCGCGGCCTTCGCGCTGGTCTTCGTGCCCCGCCTTCAGGTCGACGCCGATCCGCTGTTCTTCTTCGGGCCGGACCACCGGGTGAGACAGGCGTTCGAGCGGGTGTCGGTCGCCTTCGGCGGTGCGACGCCGCTGTTCGGCGAGTTCGCCGTGGATCCGGGCTCGCCGCTCGACCCGCAGCTCGCCACGCTTCGGGAGCGCTCCCGGGAGCTCGAGGCCCTGCCCGGCATCGAGCGAGTGATCTCGCTCGCCGATCTGCTGCCGCGCTTGCCCGAGGCCGAGCGTGACGAGGTCCTCAGCGGCGAGCGCAGCCTGCCGTTCGGGCCGATGGCCCGCGAGGGGGGTCTACGCTTCGTGGTGTTGCCGGGCGCGTACGCCTCGGAGGACGTCGTGGCGTGGCGGGAGGCGGCCGCCGCCATGCCCGAGGTGCGCGTGCTGTCGGGGACGCCGATGCTGTTCGAGGCGCTCAGCGACCGGATCGCCCGTGCCCAGGCGGGCTCGCTGGGCCTGGCCTTCGTTCTGGTCGGGCTTCTGCTGTGGGTCACCTACCGACGACTGGGCCGCGCGCTGCTGGCGCTGGCGCCGATCACGCTCACGGTCGCCGTCGTGCTGGGGTTCCTGGCCGCTTCGGGCATCCATCTGAACCTGATCACCGTGGTGGCCTCCAGTATCGTGCTGGGCGTCGGCATCGACTATGCGATCCACCTGGTCGCCGCCATCGAGCACGCTCGCCGCCGTGCACCGGACGGGCCTGGCTGGGTCCAGGCCGGGCTGCGGACGGCTACCCGCCCGATCGCCGCCAACGCCTTGGGTATCGCCGTCGGGCTGAGCGCGCTGCAGCTGTCGCCGCTCCGGCCGCACCATCAGATCTCGGCGCTGATGTGGGTCGCGATGCTGGTAGCGGCCGCGCTCACGCTGGTCCTGATCCCTGCCACGTCGCCTCCGACCGGCGTCCGGATCGGCGAGCGGAGCGAGGCCGACTGACGCGCCCCACGGACCGTGCGGGCACGACGCGCCCGCGTTCCTGCTCGCTCCCGGCGTCGCTCGCGAACGAGGTTCGACGCGATCGCTTGCTAGCGTGATGGCGAGTCTCTTTCGCCTTCGGAAGGAGGATTCCAATGCTGAGGTGGGCGCTGATCTTCTTCATCGTCGCCCTGGTGGCAGCCGTCTTCGGCTTCGGTGGCATCGCCGCCAGTGCCGCCTCGATCGCTCGCATCCTGTTCTTCGTCTTCGTCGTCCTGTTCGTTCTCTCGCTCCTCGCTCGGTTGTTCCGATGACGTCGCCAGCGATCGCGAGGAGGACGCCGTGCGACGCCTGACGGTGATCGGACTGGTTCTGATCGTCCTCGGCCTCGCCGGCTTCCTGGTACCGCGGATCGTCTACACCGAGGAGGAGACCGTCATCGACGCGGGACCGATCGAGGTCGAGGCCGAGCAACGGAACGCCGTCCGCATCCCCGACGTGGCCGCCGGAGCGGCCGTCGTCGCGGGCACCGTCCTGGTGATCGTCGGGGCGACCCGGAGAGCGTGACCGTCCTTCCTCGGCAGCGAAGGGAGCAGGCATGAACTGGACCCAGATCCAAGGCAAGTGGAAGCAGCTGACCGGCGACGCGAAGCGTCACTGGGGCAAGCTGACCGATGACGACCTCCAGGTCGTCGAAGGGGATCGCGAGCGCCTCGTCGGCAAGATCCAGGAGCGCTACGGCGTCTCGAAGGAGGAGGCCGATCGGCAGGTCGACGACTGGCTGTCGTCGATCTAGTGGACCAACCGGCGTCCGAGGCCGCCTCGACGCCGTCGCTCCACCGGGCGCAGCGCGCCAGGGCCATCGTCAACCCCGTGTCCGGGCGACACGACGTCGAGGCGACGTCGGCGCAGCTGCGCACGGTGCTCCGGGACCACGTGTCCGAGGTCGACGTGCGGGTCACGCGCGAGGGCGGCGACGCCTACCGCTGGGCGGCCGACGCGGCCGACCTGGGCGTGGACCTCCTGGTCGTCGTGGGTGGCGACGGTACCGTCGCCGCGGTCCTGGACGGCGCACGACGCGCGGCCGTGCCCGTCCCGGTGGCGATCGTTCCGCTGGGCACCGCCAACGGCGTCGCAAGGGCGATGGGCATCCCCGCGACGGGCTTGGACGTCCTTCCTGCGCTGCTGAAGGGGCGGCTGGTCTCGATCGACCTGTTCGAGGTCGCGTCGTCCGGGCGCGCCTTCGTGCTCTTCCTCGGGGCGGGGTTCGATGCCGAGGTGAACGCGGACGCGCCGCGCGCCTCCAAGCGCCGCTTCGGCCTGCTCGCGTACGTGGGCGCTGCTCTCCGTCGGCTCTGGGGACGCTCCTCCCGGCGCATCGAGCTGGTGCTGGACGGCCGCTCCGTGCGCACGCGAGGCCACAGCGTCAGCGTCGTCAACGTGGCGCCCGTCCAGGTGGTCGGCGTCCCGGTCGGCCCGGAGGCGTCCGCGACCGACGGCCGGCTCGACGTCACGGTGCTCCGCCGGAGCGGCCCGGTCGGCGTGCTCCTCGACACGATCGACCTGCTTACGGGCCGTGCGCACCGGACGCGCGCCTGGCGAGCGCGCCGCGTGACGATCCGAGCATCGCCCCCGCTGCGGCTGCACGCCGACGGAGACGTGATCGGCACCACCCCGGTGACCGTGACCGCCGTACCGCACGGAGCGCGGCTGTTGGTGCCGCGGGAGGCGTCTAGACCCAGGTCGTGAGCTCTGTCGGCATGCGCGTCGCCCACTCCCCGGTGTGCCGGTCGGGTGCGGGGTCTACGATCAGGGCATGGCCGACACCGAACCAGACCAGAACGGCGGGGCGCACACGCCGCAAGACCGCCGCGTCACCGTCCGTCTGCGCGTCCGCGGCGTCGTGCAGGGCGTGGGCTTCCGGCCGTTCGTGTACCGCATCGGCAACCGCGAAGGCCTGGACGGCTGGGTCAAGAACGACGGCGAAGGGGTGCTGATCGAGGGGACGGGAAGCGTCGAGGAGCTCGACAGGTTCATCGCCGCCCTGGTCGACGAGGCCCC
>CAZLQH010000076.1:0-8534 GCA_964561595.1 uncultured bacterium
AGCGCGGCAAGGGCCGCTGAAGGGGGGTGATGCACCCCGTCGATGCACGCACGCTTGACCGCGCCTGACGACCCACGTTCTTCCCGACCTCGCAAGGAGGCCTCATGAAGCGCATCCTGATTCCCATCGCCGCTCTTCTCGCCGCGACCTTCGCCTTCGCCCAAGACGGCGCCGTGACCATCGGCGTCTCGATCCCCGCCGCCACGCACGGCTGGACGGGCGGCGTGAACTGGTGGGCCGAGCGGACCGAAGCCGACCTCGAAGGCCGCTACCCGAACCTGAACATCGTGATCAACTCCGCCGGCAGCGCTTCCGAGCAGGCGAACGACCTGCAGGACATGGTCGCGATCGACCAGATCGACGCGCTCGTCATCCTGCCGTTCGAGTCCGACCCGCTGACCGACCCGGTCGCGCAGGTCGCGGACCAGGGCGTGTTCGTGACGGTCGTCGACCGCGGCCTGATCGACCCGACCATCCGCGACGTCTACGTCGCGGGCAACAACCCGCAGATGGGCCGCGTCAGCTGCGAGTACATCTCGGAGCGCCTGAACGGCGAGGGCAACATCGTCGTGCTGCGCGGCATTCCGACCGTGATCGACAACCAGCGGGTCGAAGGCTGCATGGAGGTCCTCGAGGAGACGGACATCGAGGTCCTGGCCATGGAGTACGCCAACTGGAACCGTGACGACGGCTTCGAAGTGATGCAGGACTTCCTCTCCCGCTTCGACGACATCGACGCCGTCTGGGCGCAGGACGACGACATCGCCGTCGGCGTCATCGCCGCGCTGGAGCAGGCCGGCCGCAGCGACGAGATGTTCATCGTCGGCGGCGCCGGCATGAAGGAGATGATCAAGCGCGTGATGGACGGCGACGACCTCGTTCCGGTCGACGTCCTCTACCCGCCGTCCATGATCGCCACCGCCATGGAAGTCACCGCCCTGGCGTTCGTCAGCGACGTCCCGGTGCTGGGCGAGTACATCCTCGACGCCACCCTGATCACCGAAGAGAACGCCGAGCGGTACTACTTCCCCGACGCAGCGTTCTGATCGATCCGCGATACGGGGCGGCCCTTCCGGGCCGCCCCTCTTCTTGAAAGGAGCCGCATGCCACGACCCGTCACGCTGTTCACCGGCCAGTGGGCCGACCTTCCCCTGACCGAGCTCGCGCCGCTGGCCCAGGAGATGGGCTACGACGGCTTGGAGCTCGCCTGCTGGGGCGACCACGTCGACGTCGTGCAGGCCGCGGACGATCCCGACTACGCGCGCGGCCGGCGCGAGCTTCTCGCCAAGCACGACCTGTCGCTGCACGCGATCGGGAACCACCTGCTGGGGCAGGCGGTGTGCGACCGCATCGACGAGCGCCACGCCGCCGTGCTTCCGGACCGCGTCTGGGGCGACGGCGATCCCGAAGGCGTCCGCCAGCGCGCGGCCGAGGAGATGAAGACCACCGCCCGGGCAGCGAAGGCCCTGGGGGTCGACGTCGTCACCGGCTTCACCGGGAGCTCCATCTGGCACGCCCTGTACGCCTTCCCGCCCACCAGCCAGGCGTACTGGCAGAAAGGCTTCGACGACTTCGCGCGACGCTTCGGACCGATCATGGACGCGTTCGACGAGGTGGGCGTGAACTTCGCGCTGGAGGTGCACCCGACCGAGATCGCGTTCGACATCGCCAGCGCCGAGCGGGCGCTCGAGGCGATCGGTCACCACCCTCGCTTCGGCTTCAACTACGACCCCAGCCACCTCGCCTACCAGGGCGTCGACTACGTCCGCTTCCTGCGCGACTTCGCGGACCGGATCTACCACGTGCACATGAAGGACGTCTGGTGGGGACGGGGCGACGGCCGCGCCGGCGTGTTCGGCGGGCATACCGACTTCGGCGACCCGCGCCGCTTCTGGGACTTCCGCAGCGTCGGCCGCGGCGACGTCGATTTCGAGGAGATCATCGTCGCGCTGAACGACATCGGCTACCAGGGCCCCCTCTCGGTCGAGTGGGAGGACGGCCGGATGGACCGCGTGCACGGCGCGACCGAGTCCGCCGCGTTCACCCGCAACATCGACTTCGCTCCCGCCGAAGGGGCGTTCGACGCGGCGTTCGCGAAGGACGAGTCATGATCCGGGAGCCCGCGACCCCCATCCGCCTGGGCATGGTCGGCGGCGGCAAGGACGCGTTCATCGGCGGCGTGCACCGCATCGCCGCGCGCTTGGACGGCGCGTACGAGCTGGTCGCCGGGGCGCTCTCCTCCACTCCGGAGAAGGCGCGGGCGTCGGGCGAGGCGCTGGGCCTGCCGCGCGTGTACGGCAGCTGGGAGGAGATGCTCGAGGCAGAACAGGCGCTTCCCGAGGACGAGCGGATCGAGGCGGTGTCCGTCGTCACCCCCAACCATGTGCACCACCCCGTCGCCAAGGCGTTCGCGGCGGCCGGCTTCCACGTGATCTGCGACAAGCCGCTGGCCCTGTCCAGCGCCGAAGCGGACGACCTGGCCGCCACGGCACGCGACGCCGGCGTCGTGTTCGGCGTGACGTACAACTACACCGGCTACCCGCTGGTGCGGCAGGCGCGCGCCATGGTCCGAGCCGGCGAGCTGGGCGAGATCCGCAAGGTCATCGTCGAGTACAACCAGGGCTGGCTGGCGCAGAAGCTCGAGGAGGAGCACGTCAAGCAGGCCGAGTGGCGGACCGACCCGTCGCGCAGCGGCATCGCCGGCGCGATCGGCGACATCGGAAGCCACGCGGAGAACCTGGTGAGCACCGTGACGGGGCTCGAGATCGACGCGATCTGCGCCGACCTGACCACCTTCGTCGAGGGGCGGCCGCTGGACGACGACGGCAACCTGCTGATCCGCTTCAAAGGCGGTGCACGCGGCGTTCTGATCGCCTCGCAGATCGAGGTGGGCGAGGAGAACGACCTGCGCCTGCGCGTCTACGGCACCAAGGCCGGCCTGTCGTGGCGTCAGGAGGAGCCCAACGAGCTGATCGTGACCAGCAACGACGAGCCGCGCAAGGTCTACACCCGCAACGGTCCCGGCCTGCACGACGACGCCCTGGCCGCCGCGCGCATCCCGCCCGGCCACCCCGAGGCGTTCCTCGAGGCGTTCGCGAACGTCTACGGCGGCGTCGCGGCGTCCATCCGCGGTCAGGACGGCGACCACCCCACCGTCCAGGACGGCGTGCGCGGCGTGCGCTTCATCGAGACGACCGTCGCGAGCGCCCGCTCCGAAGCCAAGTGGACGCCGTTCCCCACGGTACCGAGCTCATGAGCCCCGACCGCTACGCACCCACCCCCGAGGACCGCTTCACCTTCGGCCTCTGGACCGTCGGAAACGTCGGACGCGATCCGTTCGGCGAGCCGACGCGTCCCGCCCTCGATCCGGTCGAAAGCGTCCGGCGCCTGTCCGAGCTGGGCGCCTGGGGCGTGAACTTCCACGACGACGACCTGGTTCCGCGCGGCTCCAGCGCCGCGGAACGCGACCGCATCGTCGCCCGCTTCCGGGCCGCCCTGGACGAGACGGGCATGGTCGTGCCGATGGCGACGACGAACCTGTTCGCCGACCCGGCGTTCAAGGACGGCGCGTTCACCAGCGCGGACGCGCGCGTCCGCGCCTACGCGCTGCAGAAGACGATGCGCGCCATGGACCTGGGCGTCGAGCTGGGCGCCACGACCTACGTGTTCTGGGGCGGTCGCGAGGGAGCCGAGGTCGACGGTGCCGGCAAGCTCACCGACGCCCTCGCCTGGTTCCGCGACGCGCTGAACTACCTCGCCGCGTACGCGACCGATCAGGGCTACGACCTGCGCTTCGCGCTGGAGCCGAAGCCCAACGAGCCGCGGGGCGACCTGTTCCTGCCCACCGTCGGCAGCCTGATCGGCTTCATCGCCACGCTGGACGACCCGGGCCGCTTCGGCGTGAACCCCGAGTTCGCGCACGAGACGATGGCCGGACTGTCGTTCCCGCACGCCGTCGCCCAGGCGATCGACGCCGGCAAGCTGTTCCACATCGACCTGAACGACCAGAAGATGAGCCGCTTCGACCAGGACCTCCGCTTCGGCGCGGAGAACCCGAAGGCCGCACTGACGACCGTCGCGCTGCTCGAGGAACACGGCTACGACGGCCCGAAGCACTTCGACGCGCACGCGCTCCGTACCGAGGATCAGGAGGGCGTCTGGACCTTCGCCGCCGGCTGCATGCGCACGTACAAGATCCTGGCCGAGAAGGCCCTTCGCCTGCGCGAGGACGGCGAGCTCCAGGCCGCGCTGTCCGCCTACCGCGTGAGCGATCCGGAGCTGGAGCGCCTGATGCGTTACGACCCCGAGAACGCCGCCGCGCTCAAGGCGCGCGAGCTGCCGCTCGACGAGCTCCGCACGCGCGGCCCCGGACTGGAGCGGATCGATCAGCGCGTGATCGAGATCCTGCTGGGCGTCGACGGACCGTGAGCGACCGCGGCGACGCCCCCCACAGGTCGGACGACGACCTGGTCGTCGGACTGGACGTGGGCACCAGCGGGCTCAAGGCGGTCGCGACGAGCCGCGACGGAACCGTCGTCGCCGAGGCGTCGGCGAGCTACCCGCTCCTCGTGCCGCAGTCCGGCTGGACCGAGCAGTCGGCCGACGACTGGTGGGACGCCGCCGCCTCCGCCCTGCGCGAGATCACGGGTCGCGTGGGCGCAGGCCGCGTCGCGGCGGTCGCCCCCAGCGGCCAGATGCACGGCATGGTGGCGCTGGACGCGGCGGGCGATCCGGTGCGGCCCGCCATCCTCTGGAACGATCAGCGGACGGGCTCGGAAGTCGCGCTCATCGAATCCGCCGTCCCGCGCGACGAGCTGGTGCGGCGGACCGGGAACCCGGCCGTCACCGGCTTTCAGCTGCCGAAGCTGCTCTGGCTACGGGAGCACGAGCCGGACCGGTTCGCGCGGACCCGCACGGTTCTCTTCCCCAAGGACTGGATCGGGGTCCGGCTGGGCGCCGAGCCGTACGCAGAGCCGACCGACGCCAGCGGCTCGGGCGCCTTCGCGATCGCGACCGGCGGCTGGGACGACGCGCTCCTGGAACGACTCGACCTGGACCCCCGGCTCTTCCCGCAGATCGTGGCGTCCGACGCGGTCGTGGGCTCGGTGTCCAGCGCAGCGGCGGACGCCACCGGACTCCGCCCCGGTACGAAGGTCGTCGCCGGCGCCGGCGACAACGCCGCCGCCGCCACGGCTCTGGGGCTGGGGCGCGATGCGCCCGACCTGGGCTCGATCAGCCTGGGCACCTCCGGCGTGCTGTTCGCGACGGTGCCCCGGCCCACGCCCGATCCGCTGGGCCGCGTCCATCTGTTCGCCCACGCCGACGGCGGCTGGACGCTGCTCGGCGTCACCCTGGCGGCGGCGGGAAGCTTGGCGTGGTGGCTGGACCTGCTGGCTCCGGGCGACGATGTCGGCGCTCGGGTCGAGCGCGCGCTGGCTCGGCCTCCCGGCGCAGGCGGCGTGACCTTCACGCCGTTCCTGGCGGGCGAGCGCAGCCCGTTCCTCGATCCGTCCCTGCGTGGCGGGTTCTCCGGCCTGAGTCTGGCGACCGAGGCGGACGACCTGGTACGCGCCGTGCTCGAGGGTGTCGTGTTCAGCCTGGCGGACGTCTGGTCGGTGATGCGGCCTCTGGGCGCGCCCGATCGACTGCTCGCGACCGGGGGCGGCGCCCGCGGTCACGGCTGGGTCCAGCTGGCCGCCGACGTGCTCGACGTCGAGATCGGCTTGCCGGAGCACGTCCCCGGCGCTGCGCACGGCGCGGCGGCCCTCGCTTGGCGCGCCCTGGGTCACGACGTTCCGAAGCCCGCCATCGAGCGTTGGCTGGCGCCGCGGCCATCGCCCGCCCTGCGCGAGGCGTACGCCCGCTACCGCGAGCACGCGCCGCCGCTCGACGCCGTCGGCCGCGACTGACGGTCGCGCCCTCGCTCCGCCCGAGGAGCGAGGGCGCTACCCTGTGGCATGCACGACGTGCCCGGGCCGACCGGCCCGTTCCCCATCCGAGCCCTCGCCTCCGTCGCGGACCTGCGCGCGATCGAGGAGCTTCAGCGCGAGGTGTGGGGCTTCGACGACATCGAGGTCGTTCCGCTCCACGTGCTGATGACCACGGTGCGTCACGGCGGCCAGCTCCTGGGCGCGTTCGACGGCGACCGGGTGGTCGGGTTCAGCTTCGGCTTCCGCGGCGTGGACGTCGACGGAGCGCCGGTGCTCTGCTCGCACCTCCTGGCCGTCGCGCCCGCCGCTCGCGGTCAGGGCCTCGGCATCGCCCTGAAATGGGCACAGCGCGCCGCAGCGCTCCGCGCCGGCATCGGACGGATCGTGTGGACGTACGATCCGCTGGAGCACGGCAACGCGCGACTGAACCTGGGTCGGCTGGGGGGCGTGTCCGACCGCTACCTGGTCGACCTCTACGGCGAGCTGCGCGACGCGTTGAACGCCGGCCTGCCGACCGACCGGATCGAGGTCGTCTGGGACCTCGACGCGCCCCGCGTCCTGGCTCGCGCGCCCGCTCCGGACCGCGATCTCCAAGCGGAGCGAGCGCCGCCCGACGCGGAGCCGGGCCCCCGGCTGGACGACGGCACGCCGTCCGGCGTGATCACGGACCCCGGCGGGCTGGCGCGGGTGCGCCTGAGCGCCCCGGCGGACGCCCAGACGCTCCGCCGCCGCGATCCGGACGCGGCGCGCGCCTGGCGGCTGCACCTCCGGGAGGGCCTGTGCGCCCTGTTCGCGCACGGCTACCTGCTGGTGGACGCGGACACGGACGAGGACGGGCCCGACCTGCGCTTCGCGCTGTCGGACACCGTCCCCGTCGACATTCCCGCGGCCGGTCCGTCGTTCAGTCCCGACGGGGCCTGACCGCCGCGAAGCGGCTCATCCGCACTTGCTGAACCCGCAGCTCTCGCACTTCATGCAGCCCTCCTCGAACCGTAGCGGCGCGCCGCAGTCGGGGCAGCCCTTGCCGTGATTCAGGACGTTGTCGACGCCCGCGGTCTCGAGCGCGACGGCGATCAGATCCGCCTTCGAGGCCACCATGCGGCCCTGGTAGCTGCCGTACATGCCGCCGTTGATGCCGCGCAGCGTCTTCACGAGCGCCTCGGCCGGCACGCCGTACTGCAGCGCGATCGAGACGACGCGTCCGAGCGCCTCGCTGTCCGCGTTCGCCTCGTCGCCCGCCTTGCCCGAGAGGATGAACACCTCGCTGGGCAGGCCGTCCTGCTTGTTGAGGATCACGTAGAAGCCGCGCGACTCGCCGCTGGGGAGCGTCAGCTTCACCGCGTCGGTGAACCCCTCGAGCCGGCCGGGTCGGTCGAACAGCGGCTCGCCGGGCAGACGGTCCTCACGCCGGGCTCGCGCCGCCAGCGCGGTCTCACGGACGGCGGGCGGAACGGCGGGCGGGGCGGCGGGCGGCGTCACCGTACGCACCTTCGGAGCCCCGCCTCCCCCGTCGTCCGCGCCCGAGCCGCCTCCGGCCGCCGGCGCCGGACGAGGGAGTCCCGCGTCGGGCCGGTCGCCGCCGCTCGTGGCCGGCTCCGCATCCGCCTTCTTCTCGGCCTTCGTCGAGAGCACCTGGAACTGGCGACTGCCGTCGCGGTAGACCGTGATCCCCTTGCAGCCCTCGTCGAACGCCAGGGCGTACGCGTCGAACACGTCGTCCACGCTGGCGGCGTTGGGCAGGTTGATCGTCTTCGAGATCGAGTTCGCGGCCTTGGCGCCCCCGTCGAAGGCGCGCTGCACGACCCCCTGCATCTTCACGTGGTCGGCCGGCCGGATGTCGTGCGCGCAGATCAGCACCGACTTGACCTCGTCGGGCACGAAGTCCAGGCCCTGCACCGAGCCGTGGTTGTCCTGCACGCGCTCCACGACCGCGTCCCAGTCCCAGCCGCCGTCCTTCTCGAAGTCGGGGTGCGGCTCGTGGCCGTCCAGGAGCTCCTGGAACAGCGGGTGGATCAGCGCGGCGTAGCCGTCCCCGATCTTGCGGTAGACGAACGGCGCGAACACCGGCTCCACGCCGGAGCTGACGCCCATGAGCATGCTGGTCGTTCCGGTGGGAGCGACGGTCAGCACCGCGACGTTCCTGCGCTCGCGATCGAGGTCGGACGCGTCGAACGAGGGGAACGCTCCGCGCTCCTCCGCCAGCGCCTCGCTGGCGGCGACCGCGGCGTCGTGCAGCTCCGAGATCATCGCGTGCACGGCCGCACGGCCGTCGTCCGAGTCGTACGCGTAGCCCATCTTGATCAGCGCGTCCGCCAGCCCCATCACGCCCAGGCCCAGCCGCCGCAGCTTCATGCTCATCGCGCGGTTGTCGTCCAGCGCGAAGCGGTTCACGTCCAGAACGTCGTCCAGGAACCGCACCGTGGTCGCCACGTCGGCCCGGAACGCCTCGCGGTCGAAGCCGTCCATGCCCAGGCCGGCGGTGGCGACGTACGCCGCCAGATTCATCGCTCCGAGATCGCACGGTTCGCCCGCGTACAACGGTATTTCGCCGCACGGATTCGTGCTCTTGATGTCCCCGTACGCCGCCCGCATCGGGTTGTGCGC
>CAZLQH010000077.1:0-5493 GCA_964561595.1 uncultured bacterium
CCGGACCACAGGAACGCGATCCCGGCGAAGGCGGCGACGGCGACGGCCAGGAACGACACCCATGCCACCGAGACGTGGGCGTACATCACGCGGATCAGGTCGCCCTGGTTCACGTCGGCGGGGCTCGCACGGAGGCCCAGCCAGGCGCCCACGGCCACCACCGCCAAGGCGGTCGCGGCGAGGACGGTCAGCCAGGTCGGCCGGCGAGAGGAGGCGGTCGTCATGCGGGTGTCTCCTTCCGATCGCGCCGTCCGTGCAGGCCGAGCGTGCGGCCGGGGGCGCGGCCAGGTCCCGAACCGCGCACGGCGGTCGCGAGGGGCGAAGCGGCGTGGTGCATCGTCACTCCTCGACCACGATGTGGAAAATCGTGCTGGTGACCACGAGGTAGACGAGATCGAATCCTGCCAGCAATTGTATCCAGTCGGTCGCGAGACCTGTGTCCCCGCCCGTCACGATCGCGTCGGTGGCGCGGACGGAGGCCAGCAGCACGGGGACGACGACGGGAAACATCAGAACCGGCAGCAGCGACTCGCGCGCCTGCAGGTTCGCCGTCAGCGCGGCGTAGAAGGTGGCGATCACGGCGAACCCCAGGGTGCCCAGCGCGATCGTGAGGAGGAGCAGGCCCACGCCAGCGCCGATGGGCGCGTCGAACAGCACCGAGCTGACCGGCAGGAGCACGGCGCCCAGCAGCGTCATGGTGAGCCAGTTCGCCAGCAGCTTGCCCAGGAACACCGCCGCCCGCGGGACGGGCAGCGTCAGCAGCTGCTCGAACGCGCCGTCGACGAGGTCGCTCTGGTACGCCTGTGCCGCCGAGATCACGCCCGAGAACGCCAGCGCGACCCACAACGCGCCCGGCGCCGCGCGGGTCATGAGGTCCGCGTCCCGACCCAGCGCGAACGCCAGCACGACCAGGGTGACGCTCGAGAAGAACACCGTCGCCACCGTCGCCGCGCGGCTGCGCGCCTCGGAACGGAGGTCTTTCGCGGTGATCGAGAGCAGGGCGGCCAGGTCGTTCATGCGGTCGCCTCCACCGGCGCCTCCACCGGCACCGGGGCGGTCAGCGGAGCGGCCCGGAGCACCCCCTGCTCCATCTCGAGCGCGGCGTCGACCCGGCCGATCAGGCGTTCGGGCTCGTGGCTCGCGATCAGCACGGTCCGGCCGTCGTGGCGGGCTTCCGCCAGCAGATCGTCGACCAGCTCGCGGCCGTCCTCGTCCAGCGAGGCGTACGGCTCGTCCAGCAGCCACAGGTCGGCGTCGGCCAGGAGCAGCCGGGCGAGGCCCAGGCGGCGCTTCATGCCGCTCGAGAACACCCGCACCAGCCGGCCGGCGTGCGAGCCCAGGCCCACCCGTCGCAAGGCGTCGTCGATCCGTGCGTGCGGGGCGCCCGTCAGGGTGGCCGCCAGCGCCAGGTTCTCGCGCGCGGTCAGGGCGCCGTAGCTGCCGCTCTGCACGCTCTGGTAGGCGATGCGCCGGCGGACGGCCGCGCCCTCGCGGACCAGGTCGTGCCCGAAGATCGCGCCGCGTCCCGAGCTGGGTCGGAGGCGCGTCGCCAGCAGCCGCAGCAGCGTCGTCTTGCCGCTTCCGTTGCGGCCGCGCAGCGCGACGATCCGGCCGGCGGCCACCTCGAGCGACACGCCGCGTAGCACGCGCTCGCGCCCCCAGCGGCGATCGACGTCCCGCAGCACGATCGCGGGAGGTCCGTCGGCCGTCGCCCGGACGGCTTCGTGACGTGCGCCGTCGTCGCTCATAGTCTCGAGTACAGCCAATCGGGCGTGAAGCGGAGGAGCCAGCTGTTGAGGCGGGTGTAGGTGCCGGTGACCATCAGCACGCCGGCGATCACGAGCAGCCCGCCGGCGCCCCGCTCGACCCAGGGAAGCCAGTGGCGCAGCCGGCGCGAGACGCGCAGGAACGGATCGAGCGCTAGCGCCGCGAGCAGGAACGGCACCGCCAGGCCCGCGGAGTACACGGCCAGCATCGTGACGCCTTCGAGCAGCGTGCCGCTGGCGCCGGCCAGCGTCAGGATTCCGCCCAGGACGGGACCGATGCACGGCGTCCAGCCGGCCGCGAACGCCATCCCCAGCAGGACCGCCCCGACCGGGGTCGAGGCGTCGTGCCGAGCCTGGACGCGCGTGTCGCGCATCAGTACCGGCAGGCGGATCACGCCCAGAAGCACCAGGCCGAAGAGGATCACCAGCACGCCGCCGCCGATCGTGAGCGCCTCGCGTTGCGAGCGGAGCAGCGAGCCCAGCGCCGACGCCGAGGCGCCCAGCGCGATGAAGATCGACGAGAAGCCGACGACGAACAGCGCCGCGTTGCGGAGCAGGACGGAGCGCTTCGCAGCGCCGCTGCCTCCGACGTACGCCAGGTACGACGGCACCAGCGGCAGGACGCACGGCGAAAGGAACGACAGGATCCCGGCGGTGAACGCCAGGCCCAGGGTCGGAGTCACGGTCGCCCCTCGCGGGGTGGCAGCACACGCATCACGACAAGTATCCACGCTAGCGGCGCCGGGAGCCGTAAAGCCATGGACATTCGTCTTCGCCGATATGCGCGCAGCGCCGTGCTACGATCCAGCCGTCATGCGCTGATCCTCCCGCCTCCGCCCCCGCCCCTGCCTCGCACGTCGGCCTCGCCGACGCCCCGTCGAGCACGCGGGCACCGCCCGGCGACGCCCCTGCCGAGGAGGAGCATGACGTTTCGACACCCCGGGCCGGACGGCCCGACACCGTTCACCGATTCCGACCCTTCCGACCCGCGACCGACGCCCGCCCCTCCGGCCGGCCGCGGCGCCGTCGTGCTGCGCACGCACGGCCTGGCATGGACGGCGCCAGGCAGGGGCGCCCCGCTGTTCGAGGCGCTGGACCTGACCCTCGCACCGGGCGAGCGGCTGGGCGTCGTCGGCCCCAACGGCTGCGGCAAGTCGACGCTGCTTCGGCTGCTGGCGGGGCGGGTCACGCCGGGTGCGGGCACGGTCCGCGCCGAGGCCCGTCCCTGGTACGTCCCCCAATCGCTGCAAGCGGCCAGCGCAGGCGCGACGCTGCGGCTGGCGCTCTTCGCGCTGGACCCCGAGCTGGGCCCGCTGCGGGCTCGGCTCCGCGCGGCCGAGGCCGCCGGGGTTCCCGATCCGGACGGCTATGCGACCGACCTGGGACGGTACGACGACGCGCGCGGCTGGGCGGCCGAGCGTCGGGCCGAGATCGAGGCGGAGCGCCTGGGCTTCGACGGCGCCGCCCTGGACCGTCCGGCGGACGGCGCGTCCGGCGGCGAGCGCCGCATGCTGGCGCTGGCCGCGGCGCTGGCGCGCCGGCCGGCCCTGCTCCTGCTCGACGAGCCCAGCGACGCCCTCGACGAGACGGCGGCCGGCCTCCTCGTCCGTCGCCTGGTGAGCTTCGACGGGACGCTGGTGGTCGCCAGCCACGACCGGACGTTGCTCGCGGCGACCACCGGCAGGACCCTGGCGTTCGAGAAGGACGGGCTTCGCCTGGCGCGCGGCGGGTACGACCGTTACGTGGACGCGCGCGCTGCGGAGCGGAGCGAGCGGGAGCGTCGCGCCGCTCGCGCCCGCCGCGAGATCGCCCATCTGGAGCAGGTGGTCCGCGGCTACCGGACCTGGTCGGGACGCAAGGAGAAGGAGAAGTCGGGCGCCATGGACAAGGGCTTCGTCGGCGCGCGAGCGGCGCGCCTGATGAAGCGAGCGGTCGTGGCCGGCGCCCGCCGCGAGGCGGAGATCGAGGCGCTTCGGCGTTCCAAGCCGTGGATCGAGCCCGACTACGCGCTGCCCATGCCGGAGCCGTCGTCGCTCACCGGGACGATCTTCGACGCGCACGCCGTGACCGCGACGCCGGACGGCGCGGGAGGCGGCAGCGGCCTGGAGCGGGGCCGGCCGCCTTTCGCCCCGCTGACCCTCGGGGTTCACGCCGGCGAGCGCCTCGCGGTCGCGGGTCCCAACGGCTCGGGCAAGAGCACGCTGCTGGCGCTGCTCGTCGGCCGGCTCGCTCCGCGTTCCGGGACGATCCGGCGTGCGCGGCGCGCCCGCGTGGGGTTCCTGGCCCAGGCCGCATCCGCGATGGATCGCGACTTCGGCGCCGACCCCGCTTCCGCTCGGACGGCTGCGTCGCTCTTCTCCGCCGGGGAGCGTCCCGCGGCGCGGCGGCGCCTGGGCGCCCTGGACTACGGCGCCGAAGCCTGGTCGACGCCGCTGGCGGGGCTGTCCGGCGGCCAGCGGCAGAAGCTGCGGCTGGCGCTTCTGCTGGCCGCGAGACCCGACGTGCTGGTGCTCGACGAGCCGACGCTGCACCTGGACCTGCCCGCCATCGAGCGGCTGCAGGCCGCCCTGGCGCGCTGGCCCGGGACGATCGTGCTGGTCTCTCACGATGCGGCGTTCCGCGACGGCGTGGCGCAGCGCGTCGTGACGCTGTCCGACCTGGACAGCGACGCGGACGGCGCGTAGGATGGCGCATTCCCAGCCCGGCACCGTGGAGGTCCCCATGCAACGACGTACGATGTTCGCTCTCGCCCTCGCCGCCCTGGCGGCCGTCGCGCTCGCGCCGTTCGCCGCCGCTCAGGACACGCACGGCGTCGAGCCGCTCGATCCTCCCGAGCAGGTGCGCGTGGCGTACGTGCCGATCATGAAGTTCGCGACGATGTACGTCGCCGCCGAGCGCGGCCTGTTCGAGAAGTACGGGCTGGACGTGCGGATCGACCGCGTCGCGTCGGGCACCGAGGCGATCGCGTTCCTCACGCAAGGTCAGATCGACGTCGGCGGGATCGCGATCGTGACGAGCCTGTGGAACGGCTGGAACCAGGGGCTCGACATCCGCATCGTGGCGCCGGGCGCTCTGGAGCCGTTCGAAGACAGCCCGACGAAGTTCATGGTCCGCAGCGACCTGGCCGCCTCGGGCGAGGTGGACGAGGTCGCCGAGCTGGAGGGCCGCACCGTGGCGCTGGCCGGCGGTCCGGGGTCGGGCGCGGAGTACCTCGCGACGAAGGCGCTGGAGCTGGGCGGCCTGACGATCCGCGACGTGCGGATCGTGCAGCTGGGCAACCCCGACATCCCCGCCGCGTTCGAGGCCGGCTCGATCGACGCCGCGCTGCTGGGATCGCCGTACGCCGACCAGGTCGAGGAGGCCGGCTCCGCCGTGCCGCTGGCGACCGACCTGACGCCCGGCCTGATGACGGTCGCGTTCGTGGGTTCCGGCAACTTCGTCGAGAACCGTCCCGAGGTCGCGCGCCGGTTCGTGCTGGCGCTGACCGAGGCTGCGCGCCTGATGCAGGGCGACGCCTACCTGGACGACGCGAACGTGGACGCCTACCTGGGGTACGTGAACTCGACCGAGGAGGCGCTGCGGGCCGGACGTCCGGTCGTGTACGACCCCGACATGGAGCTTCCGCTCGAGGGCCTCGCGGACGTCGAGCGGGTCCACCGCGAGAACGGCCGGACGGACTACGAGACGCCGGTCGACATGGACGCCGTGGTCGAGACCGGCTTCGTCG
>CAZLQH010000077.1:5593-8477 GCA_964561595.1 uncultured bacterium
ATCCTGGCCGGCCTGGACGACGCGACGGGCGGCCGCATCGAGGTCCGGCGCGACGACCCCGGCAAGCCGGAGAACGCGGTGGTGTTCCAGGAGTACGCGATCTTCCCGTGGAAGACGGTGCACGACAACGTCGCGTTCGGGCTCCGCATGCGCGGCGTTCCCAGGCAGGAGCGCGACGCGGTCGCGGATCACTGGATCGCGCGCGTGGGCCTGACCCGCTTCGCGCGGGCGTACCCGTCGCAGCTGTCGGGCGGGATGAAGCAGCGCGTCGCGATCGCGCGCGCATTGGCGTACGACTCCGAGCTGTTGCTGATGGACGAGCCGCTGGGCGCGCTGGACGCCCAGACCCGGCTGACCCTTCAGGAGGAGCTGCTGCGCCTCTGGGACGAGACGGGGAAGACGGTGGTGTACGTCACGCACGGTCTCGAGGAGGCGGTCCTGCTGGCCGACCGGGTGGTCGTGATGACCGCGCATCCGGGAACCGTCAAGACGATCCTCGACGTCGACCTGCCGCGTCCCCGCTCGATCGAGACCACCGCGACCGCCGCGTTCGCGGCGCTCACCGGGCGGCTCTGGGAAGCGCTTCGTGACGAGGTCGCGCGCGCCGAGGAGACGCTGGCGTGAAGCCGGCCGGACGGGCGCGATCCGGCCCGCCGAGTCCCGCCCCCGGGTCGGCCGGCCGGCGCGGCGACCCGGCCGCCTGGTGGCCGCCGTTGGCGCTCGCCGTCGCTCTGAACGTGGCGGCGTGGCCGACGGGACTGTGGCCACAGCTCTGGTGGGCGCTGCTGACGCTGGACTTCGTGCTGCTGGTCGTGAGCGCCCAGCGGCTCGAGCCGCGCTTGCCGTTGGCGCGACGTACGGCGTTCCGAAGGTCGCTGGCGGTCGGATTCCCGATCCTGCTGCTGGCCGCCTGGGAGACGATCGTCCGGGCCGGCATCCTGAACCCGCAGTGGTTCCCCCCGCCGACCTCGATCGCGCTTGCGCTGTGGGAGCTGACGGTCGAGTACGACCGGTTCAACCGCACCAGCCTGCTGGGTAGGCCGTGGCTGATCCCGAGCGTCTGGTCGGCGTCCGGCTGGGAGGGGGTGCGGGCGCTGCTCGCCGAGAGCCACGTGCTGGCGACGTTGGGCCGCGTCTTCGGCGGCTTCGCGCTGGGCGCGGCGCCGGGCGTGCTGATCGGCGTGGTGATGGGCCTGAACCGGACGGTCCGCACGATGCTGGACGCGACCATGTCGGCGGTGTACGTGCTGCCCAAGATCGCGATCTTCCCGATCCTGATGCTGGTGTTCCCCGATCCGTTCGGCGAGGGGCCCAAGGTCGCGGTCGTGGCGATCAGCGCGTTCTTCCTCGTCGCGATCAACGCGATGGCGGGCGTGCAGGGCATCGACCCCGTCCTGCTGCAGGCCGGCCGGGCGTTCGGGGCGGGACGCAGGCAGATGCTGGTCCACGTGATCCTGCCGGGCGCGCTGCCGATCATCTTCAGCGGCCTGCGGCTGGCGCTGGGGACCAGCCTGATCGTGATCGTCGCGGTCGAGTTCATCCGCGCCCAGGTGGGGGTCGGGTTCGTGATCTTCTACCACTGGCAGGTGCTGCTGACCGACCGGATGTACGCCGGCCTGGTGGTCACGATGGCGCTGGGGGTGGGACTCACGGCGTTGCTGCAGAGCTTCGAGCGCTGGGCGATGCCGTGGCGCCGGGAGTGACGCGCCGCTGACGGGAGCGCGCCGATCGCGCCCCAGGTCCTCGCTCCCCCGGGTCGTCGCGTCGCCCACGGTCGACCCGCACCCTCCGCGCGTAGCATGCGGGCATGACGAACGCGGGCACGACCCCAACCGATCGATCCCCCGGTCTACGGACCACGACCCTCGGCGGCGGCTGCTTCTGGTGCCTCGACGCCGTCTACCGCAGCGTCGAGGGGGTGCACGAGGTCGTCTCCGGCTACGCCGGGGGCCACGTCCCGAACCCGACCTACCAGCAGGTGTGCGGCGCCGGCACCGGTCACGCCGAGGTGGTCCGGATCGCCTTCGATCCGGAGGTCGTCTCCTTCCGCGACCTGCTGAACGTGTTCTTCTCGATCCACGACCCCACCACCAAGGACCGGCAGGGGGCCGACGTGGGTCCGCAGTACCGCTCGATCGTGCTGGCCGAGGACGAGGAGCAGGAGCGCGTCGCGCGCGAGGTCATCGGCGAGCTCGAGCGGGAGGACGTCTTCGGCGCGCCCATCGTCACCGAGGTCGAGCGGCTCGAGAGGTTCTGGCCGGGGGAGCCGTACCACCAGAACTTCTTCGCGAACAACCCGGGCCAGGGCTACTGCAACGTCGTCATCGCGCCCAAGGTCGCGAAGTTCCGGGAGCGCCACGCGGAGCTGCTGAAGCCCAACGCGGCGACGGCGGGACGCACCGGCGGCTGAGGCGGCGCCTGAAGCGGCGGCGCGCGGTCAGCGCGTCGGACGCGTCGCCGCGCGGGCCGTCCCACCGAACGCCCGTCGTCAGGCGGTCTCCTCGCCCTCCGGCACGAAGCGGAGGGCGACGCCGTTGCTGCAGTAGCGCAGGCCGGTCGGGTCGGGCCCGTCCTCGAACACGTGGCCGTGGTGCCCGCCGCACCTCGCGCAGTGGTATTCGGTGCGCGGATAGCCCACGTGATGGTCGGTCGAGGTCTCGAACGCGCCGGGGAGCGCCTCGGCGAACGAAGGCCAGCCGCAGTGCGCGTCGAACTTCACGTCGGACCGGAACAGCGGGTGGCCGCAGGCGGCGCACACGTACGTGCCGGGCCGCCACTCGTCGTTCAGCCGACTGCTGCCGGGGCGCTCGGTCGCCTCGTGCCGAAGCACGCGGTACGCCTGCGGCGACAGCTTCTGCTGCCACTCGGCGTCGCTGACCGCCTT
>CAZLQH010000078.1:0-8456 GCA_964561595.1 uncultured bacterium
CGGCGCCGAGCGCTACCCGACCGCGCCGAGAGCGGCCGCCCGGTCGACCAGGTACCCCCCGATCACGAACAGGAGGTAGAGCCCCACCAGCACCGCGCCCGCCCAGCGCGGCACGGCCTTGCGCAGCATGAGGCCCGAGATCACGACCACCGTGACGAAGGCGACCGGCAGGTAGAACGTCGTCGTCGACGCCGACAGCTCGACCGGTCGGGCCAAGGCGATCAGGCCGCCGTTGAACAGGAAGAACGCCAAGGTCGAGCCGACGACGTTCCCGAAGGTGATCTCCGGATGACCGCGGCGCGCGGCGGGCAGCTCGCGCGCCAGCTCCTCGATACTGACCAGCAGCGCCAGGATCGCCATGCCGTAGAACGTGTCCGCGACGCCCAGCCAGGCGATGACCGTCTTGGACCCCTCCACCGCCAGCTCGCTTCCGACCACGATCGCGATCAGCGCCACCACCAGCATGCCGACGGCCCGGCGTGCGCTTTCGACCTCCGGCTCGTCCGGCTCGGTGGCCGACGCGACGTCGACGCCCCGCCGGCTCAGCCAGATCAGGAACGCCACCGCCAGCGCGTACCCCAGCAGCAAGACCGCGCCGTCCAGGCGCGACAGCCGTCCGTCCAGCGACACGACGCCGAACAGCGCGACCGCAGCGACCGGAACGGCCAGGACCGGCGTCGGTGCCGACGCGAACCGCATCGGGGCCAGCAGCGCCGTGACGCCGAACGCCAGCGCCAACGCGACCATCGCGGCCCCGACCACGGAGCCCAGCGCGATGCCGGGCACCTGCTCGACCGAGCCGGCGACCCCGACCGCCAGGTTCTCCGGATCGAAGCCGATGAAGATCACGCTGATCAGGAACGCCGAGACGCCCATCGCGCTGGACGTACCGACCGCGCCACGGACCAGCCGGCCGGCGAACGTCACGACCAGGACCACGCCGGCGACGACCGACACCAGGGCCAACGGAATGCTCATCGCGCCTCCTCCGAGGCCGGCAGCCCAAACGTCCGTCGTGCCGCGAAAGGTCGCGTCTCTCGCCCTCACGCTAGCATTCGCTCCCCGGCGCTCTCGGCGTTCGAACCGACGTCCGAGGAGTCCTAGACGTAGCCGCGGCCGAGCGCTACGGTGAGGAAAGGACCGTCGAGAGCGGAACGGACACGCTCCGGACCGCTGCGCTGGCTTCCTGGATTCTCGTCCTCGGACGGGACGCCTCCGACGACGCTCCATCCACCCCGGCGAGGACGACGCTCGCACCCGAACGAACGGGAGGGTCGGCATGAGCACGATCACCATCGGCATCTTCGAGACCAGCGACGAAGCCCAACGCGCCATCGACGAGCTCGTGAAGGCGGGCGTCGCCGAAGGCGACCTGCACCCCGTCAGTCGCCAGCGGATCGCCGCCGGGGAGCAGGGGGTCCTCGGGCCGCTGTCGCGCGCCGTGGGCTTCGGCACCGGTGCCGTCTCGCACGAGCTGACGCGGCTGGGCGTCGACCAGGAGGAAGCCGCGTTCTACGAGGACGAGCTGGCGGAAGAGAGCCTGCTGCTCGCGGTGGAGACGACCGAAGAGAACGAAGAGAAGGTGATGTCGATCATGCGCGAGGCGAACGCCACGTTCCGCGAATCGTAGCGGGGCACGTCGGCCGCCTGGAGCATGCCTGACGGACGACCCTCACGTCGACGCGGCGACGCGCCGAGGGCACGACCAGATTCGACGGAAGGGGGCGATGCGCTGAAGAACGACGGTGCCGACCACGGCGCCAAGCCGATCGAGCCGAACGGGGCACGAGGAACGCGCGTGCGCGACCGGGCGGTGGGTGGCCGGCGAGGTCGGAGTCGGATCGCTGCGTAGGGCGCTCTCGCTGCGCCCCTCCAGGCGAGCTCGGGCTCCATCCGGTACGACGCGACGGGCCGTACGCCCGTCGACCGCAGGGAGACACGTATGAGGCATCCGTATCGACTTCTCATCGTGGTGCTCGCCCTGCTCGGCGTCTGCGCAGCGCAGGAAGAGGTCACCCTCAACGCCCTCTTCATGCAGCAGGCCGCCTACAGCAACGACGACATCCGCAACATGACTGCCGAGTTCGAGGAGCAGCACCCAGGCGTCACGGTCAACCTGGAGTTCGTCTCCTACGAAGCGCTCCACAACAAGATCGTCACGGCCGCCGCCGCCGGCCGCGGCGGGTACGACATCGTCCTGTTCGACGTGATCTGGCCCGCCGAGTTCGCGGAGTACGGGATCCTGGTCGACCTGACCGAGCGGATCTCGCAGGAGACCGTCGACGCGGTCGTTCCCGGCGCCTGGACGACCGTGATGAGCGAGGGGCGCTACTACGGCATGCCGTGGATCCTCGACACCGAGTACCTGTTCTACAACCGCGCCATGCTGGCGGAAGCAGGGTACGACGCGCCTCCGGCAACGTGGAGCGAGCTGCTCGAGCAGGCCCGGACCCTCAAGGAGAACGGCACGGTCGCCTACCCGATCGTGTGGAGCTGGGCTCAGGCGGAAGCGATGGTGTGCGACTACACGACGCTGCTCTCGGCGTACGACGGGGCCTTCTTCGAAGACGGCGAGGCGGCGTTCCAGGTCGACGGCGGCCTGCGCGCGCTCCAGTTCATGACGTCGTCGCTCGAGGAAGGGCTGAGCAACCCGGCGTCGACCGAGTCGCTCGAAGAGGACGTCCGGCGCATCTTCTCGTCCGGCGAGGCGGCGTTCGCGCTGAACTGGACGTACATGTACAACCTCGCCAACGATCCGGCCGAGTCCCAGGTCGCCGGTCAGGTGGGCGTCGCCCCCGCTCCCGGCATCGAAGGCGTCTCCGAGCTTTCGGCGATGAACGGCTCGATGGGCCTGGGCGTGACGACGAACTCCGAGCATCCCGACCTGTCGTTCGCGTACGTCGAGTACCTGACCAGCCGGCCTGTGCAGGAGCGCTACGCCCGACTCAGCCTGCCGATCTGGGAGGCCTCGTACGACGAGCCTGCGGTCGTCGAAGGCCAGGAGGACCTCGTGAACGCGGCCAAGCAGGCGCTGGGCGCGATGTACCCCCGCCCGCTGATGGTCCAGTACCCGGAGTTCTCGACCATCCTGCAAAGCAACGTGCACAGCGCCCTGCTGGGCAGGGCCACCCCGGCGGAGGCGCTCCAGGAAACGGCGCTCCAAGTGCGACAGCGCGACCTGCGCTGAGCTGACGACGGGAACGGGACATGACGCGCGCGAACCGGCTGACCGCCTGGCTCCTGTTGGCTCCAGCCCTGACGATCGTCGGCGGCGTGGTCGGCTACCCGTTCCTGCGCACGCTCTACCTCAGCTTCTTCGACGCCCATCTCCTGGGCGGGATCCGTGGCTGGACGGGTCCCGCCAACTACGTTCAGGCGTTCACGAGCCGTGACTTCCTGGCCGCGATCGGCCACACGCTGTACTTCGCGGTCGGATCGGTCGGCATCGAGGTGGTCCTGGGCGTGCTCGTCGCGCTGTTCCTGAATCGATCGTTCTACGGCCGCCGCGTCCTGCGCGCCCTGCTCATCCTTCCGCTCGCCCTGCCGACGATCGTCAACGGCATCATGTGGCGCTGGATCTACAACCCCGAGTACGGGGCGCTGAACGCCTTCCTGACGCAGACCGGCGTCCTGCGCGAGTACCGGAGCTGGCTGGGCCAACCCGACGTCGCGATGAACATGATCATCGTGGCGGACGTGTGGAAGAACTTCCCGCTGGTCACGCTGCTGGTCCTCGCCGCGCTGCAGACCGTCCCGACCGACCTCCACGACGCCGCCCGGGTGGACGGCGCCAACGCATGGCAGCGGTTCTGGACGATCACCCTGCCCGGGATCCGGCCCGCGCTGCTGGTGGCGCTGGTCCTGCGAAGCGTCGAGGCGCTCAAGGTGTTCGACATCATCTACGTCATGACGCGCGGCGGCCCGGCGAGCTCCACGAAGACGATGTCGTACCTCGTGTACGAGCAGGCGTTCAGCTTCCTGCAGATCGGCGAGGCGGCCGCCTACGCCTTCGTCACCGTCGCGATCATCATGGTCTTCGTCGCCGTCTACATCCGCCTGGTCCGCTCGCAGGGGGTGGCGGGATGACCGGGCGAGCACACCGCGTCGAGCGGATCCTGACCTACCTCGGCGCCGCGGCGCTGGCCCTGTTCCTGCTCGCGCCGTTCGCGTGGCTTGCGATCTCGAGCCTGACGCCTCTGGCCGAGCTGATCCGCAAGCCGCTGCCGTGGATCTCGCCCCGGATGGACCTCGCACGCTACCGGCTGATCTTCGTGAGCCCCGAAGGCGAGAACTTCCGCCTCGCGCTCCGCAACAGCACCGTGGTCGCCCTGATCGCGACGTCGATCAGCCTGGTGGCCGGGATGCTGGGCGCGTACGCCCTCTCCCGCTTCCCCAGCCGCCGCAGGGCAGGCGTGCTGTATCTGATGCTGGCCACCTATATGACGCCGCCGGTCGCGATCCTCCTGCCGATGTACCTGATCCTGAGCCGCGTCGGCCTCCTCAACAACGTCGTCGGCCTGGCGCTCGTCTACACCTCGTTCCTGACGCCGTTCCTCACCTGGATCCTGAAGGGGTTCTTCGACGCGATCCCCGAGCAGGTCGAGGAGGCGGCGATGATCGACGGCGCCTCCCGCCTCGGAGCGCTGTGGCACGTCACGCTGCCGCTGTCGCTGCCCGGCGTGATCACCGCCGTGCTGTTCGGCGTGATCCTGGCGTGGGACGAGTTCCTCTACGCACTGATCTTCACCTCGTCGACGGCGTCGAAGACCCTTCCCGTCGCGATCGCCGAGTTCACCTCGCGTCACGCCGTCGACTTCGGCCTGATGGCGGCAGGCGGCATCATCGCCGCGCTTCCGCCCGTCCTCCTCGCCTTCGCGCTCCAGCGCTACCTGATCGCAGGCCTCACCGCGGGCGGCATCAAAGGATGAGCCGCCCGACGATTGGAGTCTCCATGGATTCGACGAACGAGCTGTGGCACGAGATCGAGGGGCAGGCCGGCGCCGCCCGCCGCGTCCTGGACGACCGGACGCTCCAGGTCGGTCTGGCGACCCTGGCCTCGGAGGTGCGTGCCAGCGGGCAGCTGCTGCTTACCGGGATGGGCGCCTCGCTGCACGCCGCCGAGGCGATCGCGAGCCTGCTGCGCGACCAGGGCGTACGGGCGTGGGCCCTGCCCACCTCCGAGCTGGTGCACTACGGCGAGCGGCTCCCCGTCGCCCCGACCCTGGCGATCTCGCAATCCGGCGACTCGGCCGAGATCGTGCGCCTGGTCGAGCGCGCACGGGCCGGCGTGCACGGGCTCACGCTGAATCCGGACGGTCGCCTGGCAGCGCGCGGAGCGCTGGTGATGCCGGGAGGCCCCGAGCGCGCGTTCGCCGCGACACGCTCGTTCACGAGCACCGTCGCCGCGCTGATGATCCTGGCCGACCAGCTGGACGCGGGCGTCGACCCGGACGGGCTGCCGGACGCGCTGGAACGCGCCTTGGTCGAGAGCGGAGGCTCGGTCACGGTCGACGTCCTTCGCGCGTTCCACGACGCGGACACGTTGATCTTCACCGGCCGTGGCCCGCTGTGGGGAGTGGCGAGCTACGCCGCGCTGCTGTTCATGGAGCTGGCCAGGGTGCCGAGCGTGGCGCTCGAGGCCGCCCAGCTCCGTCACGGACCCCTCGAGGTCGGACGGCCGGGCGTCACCGTCACGGCGCTCACGGCGCTGGGCCCGACCGCGAAGCTGGTCGTCAAGCTCGCGAAGGACGCTGCCGAGACGGGCGCCCGCACCGTCCTGATCGACAGCGCCGAACCGGCCACCGGCAGCTTCCGCGAGGTCGGCTCCGCCGTGACGCGATGGCACGTCGACACGCTCCGCGAGGCGGACGCCATCGCGCCGCTGGCGGTCGCGTGCCAGATCGTCGCCTTCCGCTTGGCGGAGGCCCGGGGGATCGTCCCCGGCGTGCCGCTCCGGTCCTCGAAGGTCACGCGTGAGGAGTGAGGCGTGACGGGCAAGGCGCGCCGCGTGATGCGTGAGTCGATCCACCTGATCGGCAACGTGAACCTCGACCTGATCCTGGGCCCGCTCGACGCGTGGCCTCGCATGGGGACGGAGACGTTCCTGCGCGACAGCGAGGTGCGGGTCGGCGGCGCGGGCGGGAACGCCGCCCTCGCGTCGCGGGCGCTGGGCGCCCCTGTCCTTCTCCACGCGAGCGTCGGGAACGATCTCTTCGGCGACGTGCTCGTACGCGAGCTGGGCGATCTCGCAGGCTCGCTGCAGCGCATACGCAGCGAGACGGCGTACTCGGTCGCCTTGGCCCATCCGGGCGGGGAGCGCACCTTCTTCACGACCGTGGGCCACTTGGGAACGCTGGACGTCGCAACCGTCGAGCGCAGCGTGGCCGCCGCTCCGGCGAGCTTCGTCCTCCTGACCGGCTACTTCCTGCTTCCCCCGCTCCGTACGCCAGCGACGCGGACGCTCCTCGCCGCCGCGAAGGCGGCCGGCCACACGACGCTGCTGGATCCCGGCTGGCCCAGCGAAGGCTTCGCCCCGGACGTCAGGGAGGAGCTTGCCGGGCTGCTGCCGTTCGTGGACGTCGTGCTGCCCAACGAGATCGAGGCGCTCGCCTGGACCGGCCACGACGACATCGCCGAGGCGACCGCGGCGTTCGCCGGCCAGGGCGTGCGGGCCGTCGTCAAGCGGGGCGCTGCGGGCGCCTCCTGGCGCGAAGGGGATCGCCTGCGAAGCCACCCCGCGCCGGCCGTCGAGGTGGCCGACACCGTGGGCGCCGGCGACGCGTTCGACGCCGCGCTCGTCGCAGCGCTTCACGAGGGCCGGCCGCTCTCCGACGCGGCGAGGCGCGCGACGTCGTACGCGAGCGGCGTGGTGGCTTCGCGACCGCGAAGCTACGATCCCCGGTAGGCGGACGTCGAACGCGTTCACCGAGCCCGGCGGCGCCCGTGTGCGGTTGCTACGGTGAAGGTGGAGCATCGCCGACGCCCGGCGGTGCGGATCTGCACGAACCGGAGGTTTTCGTGAGCATCACCATCGGCATCTTCGACGACGCCACCGAGGCGCAGGACGCGATCGATCGCCTGGTGCGGGAAGGGGTCGAGGATCGCGGGCTACATCCGATCAGCCGCCAGCGCGTCGAGCGTGTCCGGAGCGGCCTTCGCGGCCCGCACCCGCACGCCGTCGGCAGCGCGAAGGGAGCCGTCTCCAGCGAGCTGACGTCGCTCGGCGTCGACGCCAAGGAGGCCGAGTTCTACGACGAGGAGCTCGAGGACGGGGCCGTGTTGCTGGCCGTCGAGGCGGGCGACGCGCACGACGAGGTCGTGCAGTCGATCATGCGCGAGGCGAACGCCACGCTGCGCAAGCGCTGACGCTCGACGTGCCGTCGCCGGCGACGTCCGACCTTCTCGCCTCCGCCATCGCAGCGCGAGCCGCTCTGATCGAGCCGTCGCACCGGACGGCGTTCCGGGCGTTCAACGGGCACCTCGAGGGCGACGCCCGCTACGTCGTCGACGTGTACGCGACGACGGCCGTGATCTTCCGTCGTTCGGCCCCGCCCGGTGACGACGCGCCCACGACCGCGAACGCCGCTTCCACGCTCGACGCGCTGATCGCCAGGCTGCGGACCGAGCTCCCCTGGCTGCAGGCGATCGTCGTGAAGGATCGCGAGGCGACGAGCGACGAGGACCGGCGGGGACGCGTCGTGTACGAGGATCCGGGCGGGCCGGGCGTGGCGACCGAGGTGAGCGAGCACGGGGTCCGTTACGCCCTGGAGCTGCGCATGAACCAGGACGCGAGCTTCTACCTGGACACGCGGAACCTGCGTCGCTGGCTGATCGACCACGCCGAGGGGGCGAGCGTGCTGAACACGTTCGCGTACACCGGCAGCCTGGGCGTGGCGGCCCGCGCGGGCGACGCCGCCCAGGTGCTGCACACCGACCTGAACCGCGGCTTCCTGAACGTGGCGAAGAGGTCGTACGCCCTGAACGGCTTCCCCGTCCAGCGCAAGGACTTCCAGGCCCGCGACTTCTTCTCGTTCGTGCGTGGCCAGAAGCTCCAGGGCGCCCGCTACGACCTGGCGATCCTGGACCCGCCGTTCTTCTCGAGCACGCCCAGCGGCACGGTGGACCTGAGCCGCAACCTCTCCCGTCTGGTGAACAAGCTGCGGCCCCTGGTCCGCAGCGGAGGCCGGCTGGTCGTGGTGAACAACTCGCTGTTCGTCCCGGGCGCTGCGTTTCTGCAGGAGCTCGAGGATCTGTGCGCCGGCGGCTGGATGGCGATCGAGCGGACGATCGAGGTGCCCGACGATATCGCCGGCTACGCGGCCACCCGGCTGAGCGATCCGGTCGTGGACCCCGCGCCGTTCAACCACGCGACCAAGATCGCCGTCCTCACGGTGCGTCACAGGGCGTGACCGGACCGCGGAGGCACGACGCCGACGCGTCGGCCTGGGCCGCTGGGG
>CAZLQH010000079.1:0-2776 GCA_964561595.1 uncultured bacterium
TGGGCCAGGATGTTGTCGGGCGTGTCGTACTGCTCCAGCGAGCCGTCGCGCAGGATCGCGATCCTGTCGCCCATCTTGATCGCCTCGTCGATGTCGTGCGTGACGAAGATGATCGTCTTGCTGATCTCCTTCTGGATCTGGAGGAACTCTTCCTGGAGCACTTCGCGGGTGATCGGGTCGATCGCGCCGAACGGCTCGTCCATCAGCATGATGGGCGGGTCCGCCCCGAGTGCGCGCGCGACGCCGACGCGCTGCTGCTGCCCGCCCGAGAGCTGGCGCGGGTACTTGTCGCGGTTGATGTCTGGATCGAGCCCGACGAGCTCGAGCAGCTCGTCGACACGCTTGCGAATGCGGGTGTCGTCCCACCCCAGCATGCGCGGCACGACGGCGATGTTGTCCAGCACCGTGAAGTGCGGGAACAGGCCGATCTGCTGGATGGCGTAGCCGATCTTCCGGCGCAGCTCCTCGGCGGGAAAGTCGCGGTTGTCGCGCCCCTCGACCATGATCTTGCCTTCGGTGATGGACAGGAGCCGGTTCACCATGCGCATCGAGGTGGTCTTGCCGCACCCCGAGGGGCCGATGAACACGCAGATCTCGCCGTCATGGACCGTGAGGTCCAGTCCCTTGACGGCCGCGAAGCCGTCCGGGAAGCGCTTGACGACGTTCTGGAATTCGATCACGAGGACTCCTTTCGCATCAGCTCTGCACCTGCTTGATACCGGGCGACGTCAGAAGGCCCTCGATGGCGCGGAGTCCTGCGTCGAGCACCAGCGCCAGGCCGATCGCCGGGATGGCGCCGAGCAGAATCTGGTCGATGGACGTGTTGACGATGCCCTGGATGACGAAGTCGCCGAGCCCGCCCGCGCCGATGACGGTCGCGACGGTCCCGATGCCGACGAGGGCCACGCCGGCGTTCCGCACGCCGGCCATGATCACGGGGAAGGCGAGGGGAAGCTCGATCTGCATGAACCGCTGCGTGGGCGTCATGCCCATGCCGCGTCCCGAGTCGATGATGGCGTTGTCGACATTGTTCAGCCCGGCGTAGGTGTTCCTGACCAGGGGAAGGAGCGAGTAGAGCGTCAGCGCGATCAAGGCCGGCGCGACGCCGATGCCGGACACGCCCAGGTCGCGGATCGTGAGCGCCTGCAGCGACTCGACGCCGCCGAGCGCCCGGCTGGAGCCGGACGCCTGCACGAACAGCACGATCACGCCGGCGACCGTCGCACCGCTCAAGGCCCAGTTCGCCCAACGCAGAATGCGACGCAGCCGGGTGTCAGGCGCCACCGTCCAGCGGGCGACCGCCCAGACGACGATCGCGGCCAGTAGCAGCGTCCCGATCGTCGACGTCGTCCCGGCGTAGTCACCGCTGGTGAAGCCGATGCTGGCGAGCCGGAACACGAAGCTGACCAGCACGCCGACGAACAGCGCCAGCGGCACGGCGGCGCTCAGCGCGGTCGCCAGCAGGTGGACGATGCGGAGCTGGCCCGGCTCGCGATCGGCCAGGAAGACGTAGGAGGCGCCGATCGCGATCGCGATGACGGCCGAGACGCCGAAGAAGGCCGCGACGGGAAGGAACTGCTGACTGCCGAGTCGTGCGAGCGGCACGAGGAGCACGCCGAAGAGCGCGAGGGAGGGGATCGTCTGGATGATGCCGACCGCGTACAGGATGATCGGCGCCACGCGCTCGTCGCGCGAGGCCCAGAGACCCAGGCCGACGCCGACGACGAAGCCGACGAGGAGCGAGATCCCCACGAACATGAGGTGCTCGACGAACTTCTGTTCGAGCGCCGCGCCGTTGGCGTAGAACTCCACGAGGATCGAGTAGACGTCGAAGCTGCCGTTGAGGAGCAGAATCGCGGCGACGACCGGTGCGAACCATGTGGCCAGCGCCTGCAGCCACGACTGAACGCCGGCGCGCGCCAGGTCGCGAACCCCGGCGAAGATCGTCACGTAGGCGCCGACCAACCCCAGCGCGAACCCGCCGGTCGGGAGGATGCGGGGGTTCCGGATGAACGCGCCGCCCGAGAGGTACGCCTCGGGATCCTGCAGCAGCATCCGACCCGCCATGGCCGGCAGGATCAGGGTCAGCAGGAACAGCAGCGAGCCGGCCCCCACGAGGAGCCAGCCACGACTTTCGAGCTCGTCCCGGAACGCGAGCGCGAGCGGAACGAGGGCGAGGATGAAGAGGATCAGATAGCGATCGTCGCCTTGGAACTCGAGCAGGTTGAAGCTCGTGCCCGAGGCGAGGCGGTTGGGCTTGAGGTTGAGAATGGGGAGGAAGAAGAACCCCAGACCCGCGATCAAGCCTCCCAGCATGGCGATGCGGTTCACGGTGCAAAGCCTCCTCCGGGCCAACTGCAGGCCCGACGTCGACGGGAACGCTCCTCAGAGGCCCGAGCGACGCGACGAGAACGGAGACCGGCCCGGGATGTCCCGGGCCGGCGATCGGCGTTGCTCAGTTGCCGAGGAAACCGTGCTGTTCGAGGTAGTTCCGTGCTGCGAGCTCGGGGCTGAGGCCGTCGACTTCGACGGCGGCGTTCAGGCCCTGCAGGTTCGTGTTGTCGAACGTCGCGAAGATCGGGTTGAGGATCCCGGCGATCTCGGGGTACGCCCGAATCACCTCGCCGCGGAAGACCGGCGTGGGCTGGAACACGGGCTGCGCGCCCTGCGGGTCCTCGAGGACGACGAAGTCGTACGCCAGCAGCGCACCGTCGGTCCCGTACGCCATCGCCACGTTCACGTTGTTCTGGCCCGAGGCGAGCGCCTGTTCGGTCTG
>CAZLQH010000079.1:2876-8105 GCA_964561595.1 uncultured bacterium
GCCCACGGGATGTCGCGGTACCAGTTGCTGATCGCGGTGCCGTTGTAGTTCGGGTAGACGTCGATCTCGCCGGCCTCGAGCGCATCACGGTTGACCGCGGTGCCGCCGAGGTTGGTGCGGTCGGTGATCTCGTAGCCGGCGTCTTCGAGCGCGGCGATGATCACCTGGCCGAGCACGATCTGCTCGGTGAACTGCTTGGAGCCGACCACGATCGGGTCGCCGGCATTGGGCGCCTGGGCGAAGGCGTTGATGCCGAACGACGCCGTGGCGGCGATGGCTAGAACGGTCAGGAACTTTTTCACACGGTCCTCCTTGGTACATGTCGAAACGAACGGTGGGCGGAGCTTCTACCGACCGCATGCGAACGGTCGCAGCGGCCGACCACCCATGAGGATAGCAATAGCAGGTACACGTATGCAAACACTCACCTTGCGATACCAATACGCGTGCCATCCCCGCGGGGCCTGGAAAAGCGTAGTCGGGATCGTCTCGACCGACCGTCGCCCGGTTCACGGCCGTACGGCCCGATGCGTGCAATGGCGCTCCACGGCTCATCAGCTTCACCGTGGGCGCACGTAGAGTCGGGAGCATGACGACCCGTCGCGCCGTCCTGCTGGCCCTTCTGCTCGCAGCCATCACGCTGGCCGTCGCCGTCGGCCTTCCCCGGCTCGACGGGCGCCTCGAGGCCGGCCGGCCTCCCGCGCCCCCCGTCGCGCTGGCCGGCTCGCAGCCGGTCGGCGACGTCGCAGGGCGCCTGGTCGACCACGCCGTCGCCCGTTCGCGCGACGACCGCGAGGCGCTGCTCGCGCTCAGCCGCGGAACCGACGTCGCTGCCTACCGAGCCGCACTGGACCTGGCCCAGGATGCCGCGATCGATCCCGAGACCCGCGCCGAGGCGATCCTGCGCGTGCTGGAGCTCCGGATCGACGAGCCGCTCGCGCGGCGCGAGCTGACCGAGCTCCACCTCGCCCTCGGCCGAGCGTACGAGGCCGCGAGCCGTCCGTCGAACGCGGTCGCTGCGTACCGCGAGGCGCTGCCCGACCCTCGGGCCCGGGCCGCGCTTCGCGATGCCCTCGACGACCCGTACGTCCTGGCGAACGCCTTGCTGCAGGCGCGGCTCTACCAGCCCGCCCTGGACGCCTTGGCGGGGCTCGGGGCGCCGTCGATCGAGGCCCCCGCGCTTCGGGCGCTCGGGCGTCACGACGAGGCGCTGGACGCCTACCGCGCCTGGCTCGAGCAGGTGCCCGGGCACACCGGCGCGCGCTTCGGCGTGGCCTGGTCGCACTGGTACCTCGGCGACCTCGACGCCGCCGAAGCCGCCTTCGACGCTCTGGACGGCTCGCAGGCGCTTTACGGCCGAGCGCTGATCGCGAACCGGCGCGGCGACCGGACCGAAGCGGTGCGGCTGCTTCGGGCGACCGGCGAGCCGACCCGGCTCTGGCTCGCGACGAGCCTGCTGGAGGTGGACGAACGATGGAGCGAGGCGGCCGACGTCTACCTGACGCTCGCGGCGGGGGACTCGGTCTACGCCGACGACGCCGCCTGGCGGGCCCGCGTGCTGGCGCAGCGGCTCGGCGACGACGAGCTGCTCTCGCGTGCCGAGGGCGCCGTCCCGCCGGGGAGCTTCTTCGCGCTTCGGCTGGGGGACGGGGCGGCCGCGCCGCGACTGCCGACGCACGACGATCTGCCCGCCGTCAGGCCCGAGGCGCTCGCCACGGCGGGCTGGCTGGCGGAGGCGGGCGACACCGAGGGGGCCCGGCTGGTGTTGGCGTTCGCCCTGCGGGCCGCCTCGGAGGAGGCGGAGATCGTAGCGCTGGGCGAGGCGCTTCAGGCGCTGGGCGAGTACCGCGTTCCGCAGCGTGCCGCCGCGGCGCTGCTGAACGGGGGTAGCGACCAGCTGCGGACCTGGCGGCTCGCATACCCCGAGGCGTGGCCCGACCTGGTCGGGGTCGAGGCCAAGCGCGCCGACGTCGATCCGCACCTGGTGTGGGCCGTGATGCGGCGCGAGTCGGCGTTCTATCCCGGCGCGATCTCACGCTCCGGCGCGCAAGGCCTCATGCAGGTGATGCCGACGACCTGGGACTGGATCGCAGAGCTTCAGGACGAGGCTCCGGCCGACCCGTTCGAGATCGCCGACAACATCCGCTACGGCGTCCACTACCTCGGCTGGCTGCAGTCCTACTTCTCCGGCGACGAGGAGCTCGTCGTCCCCAGCTACAACCGCGGCCAGGGCTACATCCGCCGCCTCTACGACGGCCCCGAGGTACGCCGCGACAAGGACGATCTGTACCGCGCGATCGACGCCCTCGAGACGCGCGAGTACCTTCAGAACGTGTTCGTGACGCGCTGGATCTACGACCGCCTGGCCGAGGTCGAAGCCACGCTCGCGACCCGCTGACGCCGACCCGCCGGGGGCGACTCGTCGGATCCGACCCCCGTCCGCTGTCGGAGATTGCCCCACGTCCGCGCCGCTACGCCGAACGTACGCTGCATCCAGCGACTACCAGCCTGCCGGGGGACGGGAGGCCGGATGCGAACGACGTTCAAGACCGTCGACGGCAACGAGGCCGTGGCCCGAGTGGCCTACGCCCTCAACGAAGTCGTCGCCATCTACCCGATCACCCCTTCCTCGCCCATGGGCGAGCTGGCGGACGCATGGGCGCAACAGGAGAAACCCAACCTGTTCGGCTCCGTGCCCGTCGTGCAGGAGATGCAGGCCGAGGGCGGCGCCGCAGGCGCCGTGCACGGCTCTCTCCAAGCGGGTGCCTTGACCACGACCTTCACGGCCAGCCAAGGGCTGCTGTTGATGGTCCCGAACCTCTACAAGATCGCCGGCGAGCTGACCCCCGCCGTGATCCACGTCGCCGCCAGATCGGTCGCGACGCACGCCCTGTCGATCTTCGGCGACCACTCCGACGTGATGGCCGCCCGCCAGACCGGCATGGCGATGCTGTTCGCCGCCTCCGTCCAGGAGGCGCACGACTTCGCGCTGATCGCCCAGGCCGCCACGCTGCGCGGCCGGATTCCGTTCGTCCACGTCATGGACGGCTTCCGCACCTCGCACGAGGTGCACCGGATCGAGCTCGTCGACGACGACGTGCTGCACGCGCTGATCGACGAGGCCGACATTCGCGACTTCCGGGCACGTGCGTTGTCGCCGGCGCGTCCGGTCGTCCGAGGGACCGCGCAGAACCCCGACGTGTTCTTCCAGGCGCGCGAGCGGATCGAGCCGGTCTACCGCGCCATGCCCGACATCGTCGCGGACGTGATGGACGCGTTCGCGGAGCGCACCGGGCGCGCCTACGCGCCGTTCGAGTACCACGGTGCGGACGACGCCGAACGCGTCCTGATCCTGATGGGATCGGCGGCCGATACGGCCGAGGAGACGGTCGCCTGGGCAAACGCCCGTGGCGAGCGCGTCGGCGTGGTGAAGGTCCGCCTGTTCCGTCCCTTCGACCCCTCCAGACTCCTCGCGGCGCTCCCGCCGTCCACCCGCGTGGTGGCGGTCATGGACCGCACGAAGGAGCCGGGCTCCGGCGGCGAGCCGCTGCTGCAGGACGTGCTGACCGCGCTCCACGAGGACGCCCACGCGGACGAGCCTCGCTTCGCCCGGCCTCCGCACGCGCTGGGCGTCCGCTACGGCCTTTCGTCGAAAGAGCTCACCCCAGCGATGCTGGTGGGGCTGTTCGCCGAGATGGCCGGCGACCGGCCGCGCTCCCGTCTGACGCTCGGCATCCACGACGACGTGTCGAACAGCAGCGTGGACTGGGACGAGAGCCTCGACATCGAGCCCGACGCCGTGACGCGCGCGGTGTTCTGGGGCCTCGGCTCCGACGGCACCGTCGGCGCGGCCAAGAACACGATCAAGATCATCGGCGAGGGCGCGGGGCTCGAGGCGCAAGGCTCGTTCGTGTACGACTCGAAGAAGTCGGGCGCGCGGACCATCAGCCACCTGCGCTTCGGACCCGAGCCGATCCGCAGCGCCTACCTGATCGGCAACGCCGGCTTCGTCGGCGTGCACCAGTTCGGATTCTTCGAGCGCTACGACGTGCTCGCGAACGTCGCGCCCGGCGCGACGGTGCTCATCAACGCGCCTCACCCGGCGGACGAGGTGTGGGACGAGCTTCCCGCCGAGGCGCAGCGGATCCTTCGCGAGAAGGACGCCGAGCTGTGGACCATCGACGCCTACGCGCTGGCGCAGGAGCTGGAGCTCGGTCCGCGCATCAACACGATCATGCAGGCGTGCTTCTTCGCCCTGAGCGACGTGCTTCCCAAGGACGAGGCGATGGAGCGCGTGCGCCAAGCGATCCGTGACACCTACGGCAAGCGCGGCGAAGCGATCGTGCGCCGGAACCTCGCCGCCGTGGACGCCGCGCCGGAGCGCCTGGAGCGGGTCGAGATCCCCGCCCAAGGCGAGCTCGGAACGCCGCGGCCTCCCGCCGTCCGAGGCGACGTGCCGGACTTCGTGCGCGACGTGACGTCCATGCTGCTCGAGGATCGCGGCGACGAGCTGCCCGTCTCGGCGATGCCGGAGGACGGCACCTGGCCGGTCGGTACGGCCGCCTTCGAGAAGCGCAACCTGGCCCAGGAGATCCCGATCTGGGACGAGGATCTCTGCATCCAGTGCGGCAAGTGCGTGATGGTCTGCCCGCACTCGACGATCCGCTCGACCTTGGCGCCTTCGGACGCGATGGCCGACGCGCCGGAAGGCTTCGTGCACGTAGGGCCGCGCTTCAAGGACGCCGGCGACGTGCGCTACACGCTCCAGGTCGCGGTCGAGGACTGCACCGGCTGCTCGCTCTGCTACGAGGTTTGCCCGGCGAAGGACAAGTCCGAGGTCGGCCGCAAGGCGCTGATGATGGAGCCGCAGCTGCCGCACCGCGAGAAGGGCCGGCGCGACTGGGAGTTCTTCCTCTCGCTGCCCCAGGTTCCGCGATACGACGGCCTGGAGTTCAAGAACGTCAAGAACGTGCAGCTGCTCGAGCCGCTGTTCGAGTTCTCGGGCGCCTGCGCCGGCTGCGGCGAGACGCCGTACGTCCGGCTGCTCAGCCAGCTGTTCGGCGATCGCAGCGTGATCGCGAACGCGACGGGCTGCTCGTCGATCTACGGCGGCAACCTTCCCACGACGCCGTGGACGAAGAACGCCGAGGGATTCGGGCCGGCGTGGTCCAACTCGCTGTTCGAGGACAACGCCGAGTTCGGCATGGGCATGCGCCTGGCGCTCGACGC
>CAZLQH010000080.1:0-2922 GCA_964561595.1 uncultured bacterium
GCGACGCGGAACCGATGTTCCGCTACGGACTCGCCCACCAGCTGGCGTGCCGCGGGTGGACGGCGAGCATCGCCGAGGCCGGCACCGTCGCCGAGGCCATCGCCCATGCGCGCGACGTTCCGCCTGCGGTGCTCGTGACGGACGACGTGCTCCCCGACGGGACCGTCGACGATCTCCTGGCCGACCCCTCCGTGCGCGCCGCGCGGCCACGCGTCGTCGTGGTCCGTTCCGACGTGCGCCGCGCCCCGCGACGCAGCGACCGGGTTCACGCCGTGCTTCCGCGCCGCACCACCGTCGAGCGGCTCGTCCGGGCGATGGGTCCCGACGTCGAGGAGGGGCCGTGCCTACCCGAACGCCAGCGGCAGGTGCTGGCGCTCGTCTGTCGCGGATGGTCGAACCGCGGGATCGCGGAGGAGCTGGGCATCCACGAGAAGACGGTTCGCAACTGCCTCACGCGAGCCTTCCGCCGCCTCTCGGTCGAGAACCGCACCCAGGCGGCGATGGTGGTCCTGCGGAGCGGCCTGCGTCCTGCCGCGCCGGCTCCTGTCGACGATCGCCCCGTGGGACACGCGCCTCCCTGATCCGGCCCCCGAGGTCGACGCGAGCCGACTCGGTCGCCGAACCGAGCCCCGGCGCGTCGGCGGGTGCGGCGCCGCGTCACGCGTCGCGTTCGTGGACCTCCCGAAGCAGCCGGTCGACCTCGTCCTCGGGCGAGATCTCGACGTGGCGCTCCATGAAGTGCAGGACCGAGAGGAGCGGCGTGTCCCGAATGAACGCCAGCATGTCCATGCCGGCGCTCCCGTCCTCCCCGGCGCCCAAGGCTGCGCTCATGCCGCTCGCCCACGCTGCGAACCGTGGCTCGGCGACCGCCCTGCCTCGGGGATCGTCGAGCCACGCCCGCACGGTGGACTCGCGGTGCAACAGAGAGGGAAGCGGCGGCGAGCCGCGCAGCGTGACCGTCGTGCGGAGGCGGATGTCGCCCGCGGACGCGCCGACCAGCAGCTCGACGTCGCCGTCCTCGGTGATCCAGCGTCCGTGCCCGGGGTGGTAGTAGGCGAAGGCGCGCACGCCGAGCTCGAACGTCACCGTCTGCGTCCGGCCGGGCTCGAGCGAGACCTTCGCGAAGCCCTTGAGCTCCTTCGGAGGCCGGGCGAGCCCGGCATCGACGTCCCGGACGTAGAGCTGCACGACGTCCTTGCCCGACCGCCTGCCGGTGTTCGTGACGTCCACCGACACCTCGAGGCCCCCTGCGACGTCGAACGGCGACGCCGGGACGCGTAGATCGCTGTACTCGAAGGTGGTGTAGGACAGTCCGTGGCCGAACGGATACGCCACCGGAAGCTTCTTGGCGTCGTAGTAGCGGTAGCCGACGTAGATCCCCTCGCCGTAGCGCACCTTGCCCAGCTCGCCGGGATAGTGGAGGAAGGCGGGGGTGTCGGTCAGCGAGCGGGGGAAGGTCTCGGCCAGGCGACCCGACGGATCGACGCGTCCGAACAGCACGTCGGCGACCGCGCCGCCGCCCGCCTGCCCCATCAACCAGGTCTGCAGGACCGCCGCCGCGTCGTCGGACCAAGCCTGCGTCGCGATCGCCGAACCGCTGCTCACGACCACGACCGTCCTGGGCTGGACCGCCGTGACGGCGCGGATCAGCGCGACCTGGTGCGGCGTCAGATCCAGATGGGGACGGTCGTACCCCTCGGACTCGAGCGTCGCGGGCAGGGCGACGAACACCACCGCCGTTTCGGACGCGCGGGCGGTCCGTACCGCCTCGTCGATGAGGTCTTCTCGCGCCTCGACGCCCTCGGGGTACCCCTCGGCGTAGCGCAGATCGGCCCCGCCCGCCAGCTTCTCGATCTCGTCGTAGGGGACGTCGACGCGCGTGGGCTGGACGTGGGAGCTGCCGCCGCCCTGGAAGCGCGGCTCCTTCGCCGCGCGGCCGATCAGCGCGAGGGCGCCGACGTTCTCGAGAGGCAGGACGCCGTCGTTCTTCAGAAGCACGATGCCCTCGGCAGCGACGCGCCGCGCCAGCGCATGGTGGGCGTCCCGATCGAACGCGCCTCCCTTGGGCGTCTCCTGCGCGGCGAACACCACGCGGAGGATCCGGCGTGCCGCCTCGTCCACGATCTCCTCGTGGAGCTCGCCGGCACGAACGGCGTCCACGACGGCCTGCACCCGCCGCTCCTTGGGGCCGGGCATCTCGAGGTCCAGACCCGCCCTGAGCGCCGCCACGCGGTCGTGCACCGCGCCCCAGTCGGACATGACGAGCCCCTCGAAGCCCCACCGCTCCCTGAGGATCCCGGTGAGGAGCTCGCGATGCTCCGAGCAGTAGGTTCCGTTCACCTTGTTGTAGGCGCACATCACGGTCCACGGCCGCCCACGGGTGACGGCCTGCTCGAACGCCGGGAGGTAGATCTCGTGCAGCGTGCGCTCGTCGATCTCGGCGCTGATGGCGAACCGCTGAAACTCCTGATTGTTCGCCGTGAAGTGCTTCAGGGCGGTGCCGACGCCGCGGCTCTGGACGCCCTGGATGTAGCTCACCGCCAGCTCTCCCGACAGGTAGGGGTCCTCCGAGAAGTACTCGAAGTTGCGCCCGCACAGCGGCGTGCGCTTGACGTTGTTCGAGGGTCCCAGGATCACGTCGACGCCCAGGGCCACGCACTCCGCGCCGAGGGCCTCGCCCACCTCGCGGACGAGCGCCGGGTTCCAGCTGGCCGACAGGCAGGAGCCGCTTGGGAAGCACGTGGCGGGGAGGCTTCGCGAGACCATCTCGTCCAGGTCGGCGAGGCGCCGCACGCCGTGCGGACCGTCCGAGACGACCAGCCTGGGAACGTCCAGTCGGTCGACGGGCACGGTCGTCCACGGCCCATCGCCGGTGCAGAGGGCGGCCTTCTCCTCGAGCGTCAGCTGCGAGACGAGCGCGTC
>CAZLQH010000080.1:3022-4235 GCA_964561595.1 uncultured bacterium
CGACGTCGCCACCACGCCGTAGAGCACCGGGCCGAGCGCGAACCCCGCCGCGATGCACACGATCGTGGCGGTGAAGCCGGTGGTCGGGCGATCGGGGAACACCTCCTGGCTCCACATCGCGATGAAGGCGAAGCCGGTCGTGAACGCCACGCCGAACACCGCAGCGGACGCCAGCGCCCCTGCAGGCGTCCCCGCGACCGCCTGCAGCGAGGCCAGGGCCGCGGCCAAGGCCAGCCAGGTGACGGCCAACGGCCGACCCAGGGCGAAGCGATCGGCGATCTCGCCGCCGAACGCGCCGACCGCGAGCCCGCTCAGTCCCAGCGCGCCCCACATGGCGGCGCCGATCCAGGTCGGTAGGCCGGCCGCCTGCGCCGCCTCGGGCGCATAGGCGAAGTAGGCGCCTGACGTCATCGACGCCAGTGCCGCCACGACGAACAGCCGGACCGCCGCGGGGGCCATGAGGCCCGACCATCCCTGCCCGGCCGCGTTCACGCGGTCGGGCGCACCGGAAGGGAGCACCACCGCGTTCACGGCGGCCGCCGCCACGCCGACGAGGGCGAAGGCGACCCAGGCCAGGCGCCAGGAGCTTCCCGTGACGGCGACGAGCAGGCTGGCGATCAGGAGTCCGGCTGGAGATCCGGCGTTCACGAGCGCCAACGCTCGTCGCCTGCGCCCCTCCGGGACGCGCTCGGCGACCGCGTCCGAGAACGGGGCCCACGCCCCACCGGCGCTGGTGCCGGCCAGGATCACGCCGACCGCGAGAGGCACGGTGGTCTGCGCCGTGGCGACCAGCACGGCGCCCACGGCCAGCAGGACGCAGCCGGCGACCACGGGCAGGCGCGGCCCGAAACGCGCCTCGATCACGCCGGTCGCGACGGTCGCGAGCAGGTAGCCCAACTGCGCGGCGCCGGCCACGTAGCCGACCGTGTCCAGGCCGATCGTGAACTCGGCGCGGAAGTCGGGCACGAACAGGCCGTACGCCTGCCGCCCCAAGCCGTAGGTCGCAGCCAGGGCCAGGAGGCCGGCCAAACCGACACGGACGGTGGACCTCTCGGGCACGAGCGCTCCCGCCTGCGAGCGCCGCTTCCCGAACCCGCGGACGCTTCGCACCCACGAGCGTACCGCGCACGCTTCACGGCGGCGGGTGGAAGGCGACGAGGTAGAAGACGACGAGCAAGGCGACGAGCTTCACCTCGTCGCCTTGCTCGTCGCC
>CAZLQH010000080.1:4335-8086 GCA_964561595.1 uncultured bacterium
CTCGTCGCCTTGCTCGTCGCCGACCGCGTCGGCCAGTCGCGACACCGATGCCGTTGGGTTTGCGGGCGTGGCGAAGCGACTCGCGCTGCCGCCTACGCCGCGTTCGACGGGTCGTTCACGGCCCGGACCGCCGAGATGCGGGTCGCGGGGACGTCGAGGCAGCGGGCATGCTCGCGGATGACGTCCGCGCTGTCGGCGATGTAGACGCAGTAGATCTTGTCGTCGGTCACGAAGCTTTCGAGCCACTGGATGTCGGGCCCCAGATCGCGGAGGACGGCGTTGGACTCCTTGGCGTCGTACTTGAGCTGCTCGGACGATGCCGCCCCGGCTCCGGGCACGTCGCGCTCGATCACGTATTTGGGCATGGTCGCCTTCCTTTCCCCGGTCCGTACCGGTAGTATGTATTATGCGTACCGATGGTACGGACGTCAAGGAGCGGAGGTTGAAGCGGATGCGGACGACGACCTCGAAACGCGTGGAGCAGGGCGACGCCACCCGGCTGCAGCTCGTCGCGGCGGCGCGCCGACTGTTCGGCGAGCACGGCTACGCCGCCACCACCCTGCAGGGCATCGTCGCGGCGGCGGAGGTCACCAAGGGCGCCTTCTACCACCACTTCGCCAGCAAGCAGGAGATCTTCCTCGCCGTGTTCGAGCAGGTCCAGCGCGAGATCGGCCGGGAGGCGTTCGTGGTGCATCTCGATCACGAGTCCACGAGCGACGCGAACGGCACCGGTCCCGCCGTGCGCGAGCTGGCGGCCGAGTCGAACGTGCAGGTCTGGAACCACCTGCTGACGGGGTGCCGCGCCTACCTCGAGCTGCACACGCGGCCCGACGTGCAGCGCATCGTGCTCATCGACGGTCGCGCCGTCCTCCGCTGGAGCGACTGGCACCGCATCCAGAGCGACCACGGCGTCACGCTGCTTCGCGCCGACCTCCGCCGCGCCGTGCACCGGCGCATCCTTCGCGACCTGCCACTCGCCCACGTGGCGACGATGCTGGCCGGCGCCCTGCACGAAGCGTGCATCCTGATCGCGCACGCCGACCGGCCCGACACGGAGCTCGACGAAGCCATGCGCGTCGTGGAGCGATTCCTGCACGGCTTGACGCGCGAGTAGGCTCACGGCGCGCACGGAGAGCGCCCGTGCAGGGCGTGGCGCGTCCGGCCCGCCTTGGACGCCGTCGGATGCCGTTCGGCGTAGACGCGATCGTGCCGGGTCGCCCGTCCGGCCAGCCTCGCCCTCGTCCCGGACTGGCGTGAGGTGCGGGTGTACGCCGGCACGTCGTCGCCGTGGAAGCACTGGTGGATCGAGAGCCGGTCCAGCCTCTCGCGGGCGTGGAGCACGCTGGTCGGTCGACGGGGCGGTGGCTGGGCCCCGTACCGCGAACGAGCATCGCCCGCCCGCGATGCGCGGGCGGGCATGGAACGTGGGCGTCCCGAGTGGCGTCACGGCCTCATCCGGGTCGGATCGTTCCGGGCCATCAGGCCGATGGGTTGGCCGAGACCCGAGCGATCATGGGGCGAGCGTGCGCACCCGGTGCCGGTCGATGGGCAGCTCGGTGCCGTCCGACAGGTCGAGCCAGACGTAGCCCGTCCCGACGTTCTCCGCCTCGATCTCGGACAGCGGGAAGGCCGGGCCTTCGGCGCCTTCGGGCGTGTAGGCGGTGTCGGGCGATGCGGTGAAGAGGACCTCGCCGTCGCGTGCGAGCTCGAAGTCGGCGTTCACGCTACCGTCGGCGGCCTCCGTGAACGAGTGCCGGAACGTGTACCAGCCGGCCTCGTCGACCCGGTGCTCGGCGCCGGTCAGCTCCCCGTCGCCGACGACGATGTCGCCCCCGCCCGCTTCGACGGGAACCGCCTGATAGCGGAGGCTGCTGATCCAGTTGCCGAAGTCGCCCTCCGGGTCGTCATCGCTCGGGGGGCCCGGCTCGTCGCGCACGTCGAGCCTGCTGAACGAGCTCCAGAAGGTGAACTCCATGTGCTGTTCGGGATCCAGGTAGGCGTCCAGCTCGACCGCGAAGCCGCCGCTCGGGAACGACGTGGAGTAGGCCTCGCCGTACGAGTACGGTCCGTTGGGCGGGAAGCCTTGCTCCTGATAGAAGGCGTTGCATGGACCGCCGATCGCCACGGCGTATCCGTCGCCCGACGCCGGATCGACGGTCCCGTCGGCGCTGGGGCGGTGCTCCACGGTGCCGCACCAGCCCGCCGCGCTCTCCACGTCGCCGCCGATCCAACCGTCGACGTTCTGCTCGAACTCCTGGTGCCAGGCCGGGAACCCGGTCCGGTCCGAGCCGGAAGCGAGGGCGCTTCCCATGGCCAGAGCCAATGCGCCCAGCAGAAGGGCGACGAGCGCGACGCGCGGAGGCCGCGTTTCGCTCCCTTGGCGGCCGCGGGGACGTTGGAAGCTCGAGCGACGTCGTTCGGTCTGTTCCGTATGGCGTTCGAGGGTGGTCATTGCCGACCTCGCAATCACGGGTGTGGCGTCGAGGTTCGATGGAAGACTCGTCGAAGGCATCACCTCCCTTCCGACGCCAGATGGGTGTCGCCACCGCGGGCGTTCGACTCCTGGCGAATGCTTCCGTGCGTCCAGCTCGATGCCGTGGTTCGATGCCATGCCGCCGAGAGCGAGCCGCATGCGGTCCTCGCCGCTCGCGCCATCGAACGAGGATTCGTCCCTGGCCACAGGCACGCCGACGCCAGGAGAAACGGCGTGCCCCATCTCGTCTCGCTCAGGCGACGCACGAAATGGACAGGATGGGCATCGCAGGTTCTGTGGTTGTTCGCTTTTACGATAGAGGCTTCACACCTAGTCGTGTCAAGATTCTTCAATACGTAGCCAAGTGGTTCGGTCGAACCAATCGCAGCCACCGACCCCGCGGGACATGGCTGCTCGCGGCGACGCTGGGCGAGGAGCCAGCTCGAAGCGTCGTCTCATCCGTCGTGCCGAACATCGCCATCCGGTAGGCCCGAGCCGGACGCGTCGACGTCCGATGTCCGATGTCGGAACGACCGGCTCCCGTTCGACGTTCGTCCGCCGGTGTCGAACGACTCCCGGTCCCGGAACGGTGTACTCGTGAAAAAAAGGACAATCGCCCATTGGCCTGGTGCTCCAGCGTGCGTATCGTGTCGTCCGAGCGAGCCCGGTCCCTGTCGCTGGCGCTCCCACCCGCTCGCTCGGATGCCCGGAGCGCCGCCGTTCACCCCATGCACCCGAGGTGCCGCTCATGCCCACCATCACCCCCGACGTCCCCGTCACCGCTGCCACGCAGCCCGCCGCCTGGCGCGGCTTCGCGCCCGGCCCCTGGACCGAGCGCATCGACGTCCGCGACTTCATCCAGCGCAACTACGCCCTCTACGAGGGTGACGCCGCCTTCCTGGCGCCCGCCACCGAGCGCACCGACGCCCTCTGGGCGCGCCTGGGCCTGCTGTTCGAGGAGGAGCGCCGCCGCGGCGTGCTGGACGTTTCTCAGGTGCCCAGCAGCATCACCGCGCACGAGCCCGGCTACATCGACCAGGACGCCGAGCTCATCGTCGGCCTCCAGACCGACGCGCCGCTCAAGCGGGCCATCTTCCCCAACGGCGGCTTCCGCATGGTCGAGGCGGGCCTCACGGCCTACGGCTACGAGGTCGATCCCGTCCTCCGCGAGATCTTCACGAAGTACCGCAAGAGCCACAATGACGGTGTCTTCGACGCCTACACGCCCGAGATCCTGGCGGCGCGCCGCTCCGGCATCGTCACCGGCCTGCCCGACGC
>CAZLQH010000081.1:0-7772 GCA_964561595.1 uncultured bacterium
GGTGACCGGCGTCCTGCCCAGCGGCTCGTCGTCCAGCGACACGCGCGCCTCGGGAACCGATTGGACGCGCACGCTGCCGCCGGTGATGGCGGTCAGCACCACGTGCACGAAGCGCGTCTCGCCGTTGCGCACCTCGACGCTTCGGGTCTCGGGCAGGAAGCCGTCGGAGCGGAGCTCGACGAGGTAGCGGCCTGGCGCGAGCATCACCGGACCGACGTCGGGCGTGACGCCGATGCCGATGCCGTCGACCAGCACGCGGGCGCCGCGCGGCTCGCTGGACACGAACAGGCCGGCGTCGCCGGCGGGAAGCCGGGCCAGCGGCTGGGCGAACGCCGCGATCTCACGGGCCAGCCGCAGACCGACGGCCGCCCCGTCGGCGACCAACGGACGACTGAGGAGGTCGGTCGCGCGACCGGACGCCACGTCGACGGCGATAAGGTTCACGAGCCACGGCGCCGCCGCGTCCGGGGCGGCCTCGGCCACCTCGCCGGACACCGCGTACGCGCTTCCGTCGATCTCGCCGATCAGGCGGGTGAACTCGGGCTCCAGGCTGCCGGCGATGCCGGCCGTGATCAGCTCGCCCAGGCGTACCTCGAGTCCCGCCTCCAGAAGCCCCGCACGAATCCCGGCCGTGACCGCGTCGACGAGGGCCACGGGCACGTCGCCACGCGTTCCCAGCCGAGGGACGGTGATCTGCGCAGCGGCCCAGCCGGACAGTACGGCGAGGATCAGCGCCGATCGAATCACGAAAGCGAGCGAGCGCGCGGGCATCGCGGCAGTATAGCCCGGCCCGGCGCACGGCCAGGACGCCGACCAGCGCGGTGATATCGTTCGGCGTGCGCTACCTGGTCCTCAGCGACGTCCACGGCAACGCCGTCGCCCTCGACGCGGTGCTTCGCGACGCCCGGAAGCGGGGCTTCGACGCCACCGTGTTCTTGGGCGATGCGGTGGGGTACTACCCCGCTCCGGAAGAGGTCGTGACGACGCTGCGCGAGCTGAACCCCGTCGCCAGGCTGCTCGGCAATCACGACGCCCAGCTCCTCTCCGTCGTCGACGGGACGTCCGGGCCCGGCGGCATGGGCGGCGGCGCGATCGTCGGTCCGGTCCTCGAGCGGCAGGCGAAGGGGGTGTCCACGTCCGCGCTCGATTGGCTCCGGTCGCTCGAGGCGCATCACGTCGAGGACGGGTTCGAGGCGGTCCACGGCGGGCTGGTCCGGCCGTGGCAGTACCTGCACGGACTGGCCGAGGCCGAGGAGAACCTCCCCTACCTGAGCCGGCCCGTGTGCCTGGTCGGCCATACGCACGTTCCTCGCGTGCTGGCCGCCGCGACCGCGCCAGACGGCCACAAGCTGTGGCGTCAGGTGACGTTCCGCGACGAGGAGGGCACGTACCGCATGCCGCCTCGGGCCACCGGCTTCCTGAACCCCGGTTCGGTCGGCCAGCCGCGCGACAGCGTGCCCCTGGCCTCCTACGGCCTCTACGACGCGGAGCGCCGCCGGTTCGACGTGATCCGGGTCGCGTTCGACATCGTCAAGGTCCAGAGGGCCGTGCGGGAGGCGCGCTACCCCGAGGCGCTGGCCGCGCGTCTGGCGGTCGGCCGGTGAGCGAGGTCGTCGGCCACGAGGAGGCGCGTGATCTGCTCCGCACGGTTTCGGCGCATTCGCTGGCGTTCGTCGGCCCCGAGGCGGTAGGACGCCGGACCGTCGCGCTCTGGTGGGCGCGTTGGCTGAACTGCGAACGTCCAGGCGACGATCCGTGCGGGGCGTGCGAGAGCTGCCTCGCCGCCCGCCACGGAGCCCATCCCGACCTGATGGTCAAGGCCCCGAAGGCCACCACGCGGAGCGGCAGGGCATCGCTCAGGCCCACCTTGACGATCGACCAGATGGTGCCGCGATCGTGGCCCCAGGCCGATCCCGAGCCGCTGTCGCGCTGGCTCGAGCAGCGACCCCGCTTCCGCCGGCGCGTCGGCGTGATCGACGCCGCGCACACGCTCAACGAGGCGGCCGGAAACGCCTTCCTGAAGATGCTCGAGGAGCCGCCCGGCTGGGCGACGATCGTGCTGGTGGCGCCCAGCGCGGACGCGCTCCTGCCCACGCTGGCGTCGCGCTGCCTGGTGGTGCGCTTCGGTGCCGCACCGACCGACGGGTACGACGATCTCGCGCCGCATCCCGCCCTGCGGACCGGGCAGCTGGGTCGGCTGCGCGCCGCCCGCGACGATCCCGACGCGGAGCGTGCGCTACGGGAGGCCGCCGCCGCCTGGGTCGCCGCGCTCGAGGGGCCGCTGGACGAGGCGCTGGCCGCGGGCGAGGCGTGGCTGGCGGCGTGGGCGGCGCACCAGGAGCGCTCGCCGGCGGACGTGCTGCTGGAGCACGTCCGCCGCGACGCGCCGGATCGCTACCCCGCCGCGCTCGAAGCGGTCCGGGAGGCCGACGATGCGCGGCGCGCGTACGTGTCCGGCACCGTCGTGGCGCACGCCCTCACGCTGCGGGTACGCGCGGCGGGCTGAAGCCTTCCGACTGCGCCGACGCACAGCGCCGGGGCCGCCTCGGGGGCGGCCCGCTCACCGGTTCGTGGGACGCTCGAGCTCGTCGGCGGGAACGCTCTCCAGGTAGCCGTCGTCCGTCTTCAGGTCCGCCGTTCCGCGCAGAGGATCGAGCTTCACGACCCGTCCGCACGCGCCCGACTCGGTGTGGCACGCCTTGCCGCCGCGCTTGGGCAGCCGCTTGAGCAGCTGCTTGTACATGTCGTGCTCGTACTGCAGGCAGCACATCAGTCGCCCGCAAGGGCCGCTGATCTTCTCGGGGTTCAGGGGGAGCTGCTGGTCGCGCGCCATGCGGATCGACACCGAGCTGAAGCCTTGCAGCCAGGTCGAGGAGCACGAGCCGCTTCCGCACGCCCCCAGCGTGCCCAGGATGCGCGCCTCGTCGCGGGGTCCCACGTTCACGAACTCGACGCGAGCGGGCGTGTGCTTCACGAGCTCCTGCGCCAGCACGCGCAGCGCCGGACGCTTCTCCGAAGCGTAGTGCACGATCAGCACGCTCTCGTCGAGCGTGAACTCGAGCGAGACGATCTTCACGTCCGATCCGCTCTGGCGCGCGCGGGCGCGCAGCAGCCAGGTGAGGTCCTCGGCCCGCTGGGCCAGGTGTTGGTGGGTGGCGAGATCCTGCTCGTCGGCGATCCGCAGGAGCTCGCCCGAGCTGCGCTCCTGCGACCTGGGACCCGATCGGACCCGGCCGATCTCGAGCCCGCGCCGGCTACGGATCACGCAGCGCTGGCCGACCTCGGGAACGGTCTCGGCCGCGGTGACCCAGTGGATCTTGGGGCCGTTGTCGTACTTGACGCCGATGCACTCGGCCACGGTATGCCTCCTCGCGCGGCGGGGCCGCGTCGCTCGCGAACGTCGACTCGCGTCAGAGGATACCGTGGTCGCCGGCAGGTCCCAAGCGCCGGCACGACGGCGCGACCCTCACGGCCGGAACAGCGACGACTGCGCGACGGGAGCGAAGCGGCGGCGGTGCGTGGCGCACGGGCCCAGATCGTAGAGCGCGCGCAGGTGCGCGGGGGCCCCGTACCCCTTGTGGCGCGCGAAGCCGTAGCCCGGCCAGCGGACGTCCGCGGTCCCGACCATCCAGCGGTCGCGCTCGGTCTTCGCCAGCAGGCTCGCCGCGGCCGCCTGCACGCTGCGGGCGTCGGCGCGGGCCGGCGCCAGCACCGCCCATGGGCCCGGGACGTCCAGCCAGTCCGTCACCAGTCCGCCCGGACGCGTCGACAACGCCGCCAGCGCACGCCGGGCCGCCAGAACCGTCGCGCCCGGAACCCCCAGAGCGTCGATCTCGTCCGATTCGGCGCGCCCGACGGCCCACGCGACGGCGCACGCGCGGACCTCTGCGGCGAGCCGCTCCCGCACGGCGGGCGCCACGGTCTTCGAGTCGCGGAACGGATGCTCGCCGGGTGGCAGGATCACGGCCGCCGCCACGATGGGGCCGGCCAAGGCTCCCCGACCGGCTTCGTCGATCCCCGCCACCGGCGTGTGGCCCGCTGCCCACAGCCGCGCCTCGAACGACCAGCCCGGCGCCGCAGGAGGGTCGCTAGGCGACGTCACGACGCGCCCCGAGGCACGCTTCCGAGCACGATCAGACGACGTCGACCGGAGGGTCCAGGGTGGGCTCGGGCACCTGGGCCGGCACGGTGAAGAAGAACGTGCTGCCCTTCCCCACCTTCGACTCGACCCAGATCGCGCCGCCGTGCTTCTCGACGGCGAGCTTGCAGAACGTCAGGCCCATGCCGGTGTCGAACCGGTCGTGGATCGTGTGGCGGGACTGCTCGAAGGCGTTGAAGATCCTCTTCTGATCGGCTTCCGGGATCCCCTCGCCGTCGTCGCGTACCGAGAGCACGTAGCCGTCGTCCTGCTTCCACGCACGGAAGTCGATGTAGCCTCCGCGCCGGGTGTGCTTGATCGCGTTCGCGAGCAGGTTGGCGATGACGCGACGCAGCAGCTTCGGATCGGCGTCCAGCATCTCGGCCTCGGGACGCACCAGGAAGCCGAAGTTCCTCTCGCGCGGGCCGCCCGCCACGTCGCCCAGCGCTTCCTTCGCGAGGTCCGTCAGGCTGGGCAGCGACTCGGGCGCGAACGGCATGTGCCCCTCCTTCATCCGGCGCACGTCCAGAATGTTCGCTGCCAGGTTGAGGAGGTGCTGAGACTCGTTGCGCGCCAACGCCAGGAGCTCGGAGATCGACGCGTCGCCGCTGTCCGCGGCCAGCATCTCGATGCTGTGGTCCAGCAGGCCCATCACGCTCGCGACCGGGCTCTTCAGGTCGTGCACCAGCATGTGCGTCAGGTCGTCCTTGACACGCTCGGCGTCCTTGTACGCCTGCTCGAAGCTGCGCGCGCGCTCGAGCGCGGCACGAAGCTGGCGGTCGCGTTGTCGGCGGTCCATGAGTCGCGTCAGGTGCGCGCGGAGCACCGCGGGCCGGGTGGGCAGCGACAGGTACACGTCGGCGCCGGACGCGATGGCGCTCTCGTGGCGCTCCGCGTCGTCCGCTCCGAGCACGAGGAAGGGAACCTCCGCGAGCGCGGTGCGCCGCCGCAGCAGCACCAGCACGTCCAGCTGAGGCACGCGGTCGATCAGCGCCTGTTCGATCACGAGCGCCTCCGGGACGCTCCCGCGGGTGTGGTAGAGAAGCGCCTCGACGTCGGTGAAGACCTCGCTGGCGTACCCCAGATCGTCCGTCACGCGACGAAGACCGACGCCACGCGCTTCGCCGTCGGTCGCGAGCACCACCGTGGCTTTCCCAGCCGCCGAAGAGCGAGACGCGTCCATCGCCGGCATCATAGCAAGCGGCGCGGGACCTGGACCGTCGGCGTCTGCTGCTAGCATGTCGCCGTGGACGGCTTTCCGCTGGCGCTCGCGCATCCGTGGTGGCTGCTCGGGCTTCTGGCGCTCCCCTGGCTCCCGCGCGGACGCGGCTTCGTGCTCCGCGTCGCCGCGCTGGCCGCGCTGCTCGTCGCGCTGGCCCAGCCCGTCGCACCCCGCCCCGCCCAGAGCACCGCGCTGCTCGTCGACGTTTCCGACAGCGCGCGTCCCGCGGCGCTGGCCGCCGCCAGGGCCGTCATGGAGACGGGCCTGCCCGACGACGTCGAGCTCTGGTACGCCGCCGGCGAGGCCGCGCAGGTCGACGCCCTGGACGCGGAGGTGGACCCCGTCCTGGAGCCCGGTCGCAGCGACCTCGCGCGGGCGCTGGCCACCGTCGCCGCGCGCGGCGTCGGCCGGGTGCTGCTCGTGTCCGACGGCCTGGATACGCGCTCCGGCCTGATCGCGGCGCGTCCGGCCGTGCCGGTGGACGTCCTGCCCGTGACGCGCCGCGACGATGCCCGCGTGGAGGGCCTGGACCTGCCGGTCGACGCGGAGCCTGGCGCGACGGTGCGCGCGGACGTGCGGGTCCGATCCGATCGGCCTGGCGAGGGCGTGATCACGCTGCGCGTCGGAGGCCAGGTGGTCGCCCGCCGCGCGACGACGGTCGGTCCGGACGGCACGTCCGAGACGTTCCGCATCCAGGTGCCGATGGACGGTCCGGCCCGGGTCGAGGCGACGCTCGAGGTGCCGTGGGCGCAGCCCAGCGCCGACGATGCCTTGGCCGCCAGCGTGGATCTCGCGACGCGGGATCCGGTACGGGTCGTTGGCGATCCCGCGCTGGCCGAGACGCTCCGTGCGCAGGGACTCGACGTCGTCGAGCTCGCGCCCGGGGAGCTACGGCTGCCGATCGACGCCGGCGCCGTCGTGATCCGCGCGCCCGCGACGTCGTTCACCAGCTCGCAGCTCGACGCGCTCGCGAGCTGGGTCGACGACGGCGGGGGACTGATGATGACCGGTGGCCCCGAGAGCTTCGGGCTGGGGGGCTGGTACCGGACGCCGATCGAGGCGACGCTGCCGGTCGACGGCGACCTGCGCACCGACGTCCGCGTCCCGCTGGTCGCGATGGTGATGGTGGTCGATCGCTCGCAGTCGATGGCGGGCGGCTCGCCCAGCAAGATCGCGCTGGCGCGGCAGGGGGCGGCGGAGGTCGTCGAGCTGGCGTTCGAGCGCGATCTGCTGGGCCTGATCGCGTTCAGCGACGAGCGCGAGTGGGTGTTCGAGCTGCGGCCGGCCACCGCCCGCGGCAAGCTCGAGATGCTGGCGGCCGTGCGGACCTTGACGACGCGTGGCGGCACGGTGCTCGGCCCCGCCCTGCGCGACGCGACCCGTGCCCTGCGCGCCAGCGACGCCGCGATCAAGCACGTGATCGTCCTCACGGACGGCCGGCTGTACGACGGTGAGGGCCCGTTCGGCGGTCCGCCGCTGGACCTGGACGCCGAAGCCGCCTCCGCGCAGGACGACGGGATCACCATCAGCACGATCGCCGTGGGCGCCCAGGCCGACTTCGACCGGCTCCGGTCGCTGGCCAGGGCGGGCGGGGGCCGCTACTACGAGGCGCTGGACGTCGCCACGCTGCCCCGCATCTTCGCCGGCGAGGCGCTCACGGCCACGCGCTCGCTGGTGCGCGAGGAGCCCGGCCCTCCGGCCGTTCGGCCGCACCCGTTGCTGGCGGGCCGGTCGGCGCCGCCGGGACCCGACGCGTACGTCGCGACGACGCTGAAGCCCGACGCCGAGGCGTTGTGGAGCTACGGCGACGAGGAGACGCTCCTCTCCGTCCGACGGCAGGGCCTGGGCCGGACCGCCGCGTTCACGACCGACCTCTCCGCCTGGGCCGGCGATCTGGGCTCGTGGGAGCCGCTCCCCGGCCTCCTGGGCGACGTGGTGCGCTGGCTGGCGGCGCGCCCCGATCGGTTCGCGGCCACGATCGACGCCGGCGCCGGGACGGACGGCGGCACGCTGGTCGTCGACGCGGTCGAGAACGGGCGGTTCCTGGACGGCTTGTCCCTCGTCGCGCGGACGGGGGGCCAGGAGCTTCCGCTCCGGGCCGTGGGCCCGGGCCGCTACGCTGCCCCGCTCCCGCTTTCGGCGGCGGGCGAGCCGGTCGTGGTCGCCGAGGGCCGCGAGGTGGTGGCACGGGCCCGCTTCGTGGCGCAGGATCCCGAGTTCCGGGCGGGGGACGGTCACGCGGCGCTCCGCGCGCTGGCCGAGGCCAGCGGCGGCACGGTGCTGGACGGCTTCGCAGCGTGGGACCCCGGCCCCGCGCCCACGCCCCGCTCGCTGGCGCCGTGGGCAGCCGTGATCGCGGGCGCGTTGCTGCTCGCGGAGCTGGCGTGGCGCCGGATCGCCCGCCGCTGACCC
>CAZLQH010000082.1:0-3686 GCA_964561595.1 uncultured bacterium
AGCGCGGCGAGCGTCGCCTCGCGCCAGGCGGCGATCCGGTCGGCCTCGGCCTCGAGCACGCGCGCCTCGGCCAGCAGGGCCTCGCTGCGGAGCGGGGACCAGCTGAGCGACGCCTTCGGTCGCCACGCGAGCTGGCCTTCCAGCGGCCGCGGCGGATCGTCCCTCGCCGTCAGCCTGGCCGTCGGCGCGATGGTGACGTCCGCGTCGAGGCCCAGCCGCGCACGCCGAAGGGCGTCACGGGCGGCGGCGAGCCGCGCGTCCGCAGCGCGCACGGCGTCGGGCACGGCCAGCCCGTCCGGCCAGCCCGGCGGGCGCTCTTCGGCGACGGGGCCGGGCGCGTCCGCGGCGGCGGCGAAGCGGCCGCCACCGTCCCACGGAAGCCAGATCAGCGCCGAAGAGACGATCGCGCCGACGACGATCGCTCGAGCCTTGCCCGTCGCGCTACCTTTGTCGCTCACGGTCGCAGCGTAGGGCGCCTAACGCCGCGCCTCGGCGCGTGCACGGCCGGTGCCTAGGGGCGGACGACCGCTGCCCAGCCGTCCTGCGTCCGCGACGCGGCGACACCGAGCCCGGCCCCCCTCGGCCAGCGTCCGGACCGAGCAGCGCCCGGCAGGCGTCGCAGGCGAGGCAGGTGCGGCGGTCCAGGCACGCTACACTCCTAGATGGCCGCCCGCCCGGCCGACTCGCGGTCCGTACCCGCCCCACTCGGCGGAGCGGACCGCTGCGAGCGCCCCGGTGGGCCTGCACTAGCCGTTCGCGGCTGGCGCAGGCCCACCGGGGCGCTCGCCCTCGTACGCGACCCGGACATCGTCGGCCCGGCGGCCGTGCCCGCTGCGTCGGGCGATTTCGTATCCTCTACCCCGTGCGGACCCTCGTTCTCACCGACGTCCACGCCGACGCGGCCTCGCTGGACCGCGTCCTTCGCGACGCCGAAGGGGGCTGGGACCGGCTGGCGCTGCTCGGCGACCTGATCGGCTACGGAGCGGACCCGGTCGAGACGGTGGCGCGCCTTCGGGCGTTGGGGCCGGTGGCCAGCGTCCGCGGAAACCACGAGGCGATGCTGTCCCGCGCCCTCGCGGGCCACGGCGTCGCGGCCACGCCGGCCGTGTTGGACGTGCTCGCCGCGCACGCCGAGGCGCTTGCGCCCGACGATCTGGCCTGGGTGCTGGGACGACCGCTGCGAGCGCTTCTGCCCGCTGCCGATACCGCAGCTGCCGATCCCGCCGACGATCTCGCCGCCGAGCTCGTGCACGGCAGCCCCGACCCGGACCGGCCGTTCGACTACCTGCTGGGGGTTCCGGCCGCCAGGCGAGCGATCCGCTTCGTTCGGCGTCCGCTGCTGCTGTTCGGCCACACCCACGTTCCCGGCGGGTTCGTCCTGCAGCAGGACCGCTGGAGACCGATCTCGGCGCGTCGCGAGGAGACGCGGATCGACCTGCCAGCCGACGCGCGCGCGCTCCTGAACCCGGGAAGCGTGGCCGCCGCGCGGGACGGCGGACCTGGCGGCTGCTACCTGATCGTCGACCACGCGGCACGCACCGCCCTGATCCGCAGGGTCGGCACCGCGAGCGGCTGACGCCGCGCCTCGACGGCGGCTCGACGCCGGCGCGAGAATGCACGTACCGTCGCGCGGACGTCCCCCGCCCGCGGTACCGACCGCCGAACCGGACGGCTTCGTGCGGTACCGTCGACCGATATGAGCCTTTCGATCCGACACGTCGCCGCGACACCGCGGCTTCCCGCTCCGCCCCCCTTCTTCCGGCGCTTCGCCGTGATGGCCCTCCTGGCCGTCCTCGTCGCCGGCGCGGCCACGAGCGCCGTGGCGCAGGCGGAGGAGCCGTCCGACACCGTCCCCGCGCTGGCCTCGTTCGGCGTCTCGGCCGGCTTCCCGAGCTTCCAGACGTTCGCCGCGAGCGCGTCGCTGCAGTCCAGCTTCGTCGGCATGGCCGTTCGTGGCGGGTACGGACCCAATGCCGGCGCGTCGATCGGCGCCACTTTGCGGGGCTACCCGCCGATCCCCGGCTCGCCCGTTCCGGTATGGATCGGAGCGGGCGCCGCCGCGACGGCAGGGACGGTGGTGCCGCACGTGGCGGCGGGTGCGCACATCCCCGTCGCGCGACGCTGGCGGGTCGACGTCGAGGTGGGCGGCGCCTGGTCGCGGCTGGGCGTCGAGCGCAGCTGGGTCCCGCACCTCGTGCTCGGTGCGTCGTACGCCTTCGCCGTGGACGTCGTGCCCGCCTCGGCGAACCGCGGCCGTTCCACGGCGGGCGGGCGCGGCGCGGCGTGCACGCCGGGGCCCGCCGACCCGGCGCTGCTGAGCGCTGCCCTGAGACGAGCCGAGACGTCGTTCCTGAACGACGCGCGCGCCACCTACGGCAGCCTCTACCGGGGGCTGCGGTACAGCCTGGACGTCGTGGACCGCGACGTGCGCGGCGACGAGGCGACGATCGAGCTCCGCTACGAGGGGAGCGTCGTCGAGATCGCCACCGGCACGCGGACCGAGGCGTCCGGCCGGGCCAGCGTGTCGTTCCGCTGGGACGGCTGCGGCTGGAGCACGACCGACATCGACTACTGAGCGGCCGTCCCGCCGAGCCTGCCGTCGCCCGATCCCGCCCCGAAGGCCGCCGAGAGGGGCGATACTGACCGGATGACGTTCTCGCGCAGCGCGTTCCTGAGCGGGTTTCGTGACGTGGCGCCGATGATGCTGGGCGTCGCGCCGTTCGGCATGATCACCGGCGTGAGCGCCGCCTCGGTGGGCCTGTCCCCGCTGGAGGCGATCGGCATGTCGGTGCTGGTGTTCGCCGGAGCCTCGCAGCTGGCCGCGATCGCGCTGATCGGGCAGGGGGCGGGGGTCGCCGTGATCCTGCTGACGACGTTCATGGTGAACCTGCGCATGGCGATGTACAGCGCCTCGCTGGCCCCATGGCTCCGGCCGCTGTCGGCCCCGGCGCGCACCGGCCTCGCCTACCTGATGACCGATCAGGCGTACGCGTTCAGCATCCTCCGCTTCCGACGCGAGCCCGGGACGCCCCGCCGCGACTACTACCTGGGCGTGGCGGCCCCGCTCTGGCTTCTCTGGCAGGTGGCGACGGCGCTGGGAGCGGTCGCGGGGGCGCAGGTACCGCCGAGCTGGCAGCTGGACTTCGCGATCCCCCTCACCTTCCTGGCGCTTCTGGCCCCGGCCGTGCGCGACCGTCCCGGCCTGCTGGCCGCCGTCGTCGGGGGCGGGCTGGCGCTGGCGCTGCGTGGTCTGCCGTTCAACCTCGGGCTCGTCGTCGGCTCGCTGCTGGGCATCGCGGCGGGCACCGTCGCGGAACGGTGGTGGGCGCCGGCCCCGCCGCCGGTCCGGACCGAGGACCGGGCCCGATGAGCCCCACGGAGACCTGGACGCTGTTCGCCGCCATGGGCCTCGTGACGCTGGCGCTGCGGGCCTCGTTCGTGCTGCTTCAGGAGCGCCTGTCGTTCGCGCCCGTCGTGCGGCGCGCCCTGACGTACGTGCCTCCCGCCGTGCTGGCGGCCATCGTGGCGCCCGCGCTGTTCTCCTCGGGTGCGGCGTCGCTGGGGCCGGTCGACGCGCGCCTGCCGGCCGCGCTGGTGGCGCTGGCGGTGGCGTGGCGGACGAAGAGCGTGCTCGCGACGCTCGGCGCCGGGATGACCCTGCTCTGGGCGCTCACCGCCGTCGCCGC
>CAZLQH010000082.1:3786-7763 GCA_964561595.1 uncultured bacterium
TCGTCCTCGAGCAGCGCCTTGATCTCGTTCACGCGCTCCTTCGGGAAGATGAGCACCGTATCTCCCCGCTTCACGATCACGAGCCCCTCGACGCCGAACGCCACCAGCACGTCGTCCGGCCCGTCGGTGTAGACGATGTTGCCGGCCTCGTCGTGGCCGGCGTGGGCGCCGAACACGGTGCGGACCTCGCCGTCGTCCTGCGGCAGCAGCCGCTCCAGCGCAGCCCAGTCGCCGATGTCGTCCCAGCCGAAGCCGCCCTCGACCAGGTACGCCGCGTCGGTCTTCTCCATCACCGCGTAGTCGATGCTGATCTTCGGAAGCGACGCGAACCGGTCCGCCACCGTGCCGGTCGCGAACGCCTCGCGCAGCGGAAGCATCAGCTCCGGCGCGTGACGATCCAGCTCTGCCAGGATGGTGTCCACGTTCCAGACGAACATGCCGGCGTTCCAGAGGTGCCGGCCTCCCTGCAGGTACGCCTCGGCGCGACTCCGCGCCGGCTTCTCGACGAAGCGGGCGACGCGGAACCCGCCCGGTACCGCCTCGCCCCGCTCGACGTAGCCGTACGCCGTCGCGGCACGGGTCGGGGGGACGCCGATCGCCACGAGCCCCCGCCGGGTCGTGGCCAGCTCGATCGCCTGCCGCAGCACCCTCAGGAAGAGCTTCCCGTCCTCGACGCGATGGTCGCTGGCGAACACGCACATGGCCGTGTCGCCGAACCGGTCGCGGATCTCGAGGGCCGCGGCGGCGATCGCAGGCGCGGAGTCCCGGCCGACCGGCTCGACGAGCAGGTTTTCGGCGGGCAGCTCCGGCAGCTGCTCGCGCACCAGATCCACGTACCGCTCTCCGGTCGCGACCAGCACGCGCTCCGCGCCGCCGACCAGCGGCCCGACCCGGTCGACGGTGGCCTGCAGCAGCGTGCGGCCGGTCCGCTCGAGATCCAGGAACTGTTTCGGGCGGGACTCGGTGGACAGCGGCCAGAAGCGCTGTCCGCGTCCGCCCGCCATGACGAGAGCGACGGCGTCGTGCATGGGTGCAGAGTACCGTGCGCGTGCGCGACGGAGAGCTCGCGACGCGCCGGCGCGATACCCTGGGGACGACCACCCGTTCGCCGCGCGCCCGTTCGCTCCCGGCGCGCCACCCGCGAGGAGGAGCCCGTGACCCCGGCGGACCGACCGCACGACGCCGCGAACCCGCACCACGACGCGACCCCCCACGGCCCCGTGGACGCCGCGACGCTGGAGCGCCGCCTGGCCGCGATCCGGGCCGACGTGATCGGCGCCGACGCGTGCGTGGACGGACCGTTCGGACCACGCCGGATCTGCTACGCCGATCACATCGCCTCGGGCCGTCCGCTCCGTTCCGTCGAGGAGACGATCGCGCGCACGGTGCTGCCCGGCTACGCCAACACGCACACCGAGGACAGCGCCACCGGCGCGCGCACCACGCGTCTGGCGCAGCGGGCGGCCGCCTACCTGAAACGCTCGCTGCACGCCAGCGAGGCGTACGCGATCGCCTTCCCCGGCACCGGCAGCACCGGCGCGATCAAGCGGCTTCAGGAGATCCTCGGCCTGGCGGTGCCGTGCGACCACCGCGACGCGCTGCTCGCCGTCCTGCCGGAGCGCGACCGTCCCGTGGTGTTCGTCGGACCGTACGAGCATCACTCCAACGAGGTGAGCTGGCGCGAGTCGCTGGCCGAGGTCGTCGTGGCGCCGCTCGCGGCGGACGGGCGCCTGGACCTGGGCGCTCTGGAGCGGTCGCTGGCCGACGCGCGCTGGAACGGGCGACCGAAGATCGGCTCGTTCTCCGCGGCCAGCAACGTGACGGGGATCCGCACCGACGTGGAGGCGGTCGCTCGGCTGCTGCGGCGGCACGGCGCCCTCGTCGCGATCGACTTCGCCGCCAGCGCGCCGTACGTCGACGTCGACGTGCACGAGGGCAGCGACGCGCAGATCGACGCGGCCATGCTCAGTCCGCACAAGTTCCTGGGAGGACCCGGCTCGCCCGGGATGCTGGTCTTCCACCGCGACCTGTACCGGCTCCGCTCGCCCACCACGGCGGGGGGAGGGACGGTCGCGTACGTCGGTCCGGAGGAGCACGCCTTCGTGGACGACGTCGAGGCGCGCGAGGACGCCGGCACGCCCGCCATCGTGCAGCGGATTCGTGCGGCGCTGGCGTTCCGCGTCAAGGAGCGCGTCGGGGTCGCGGCGATCGAGGCGCGCGAGGAGGCGTGGACGCGCCTGGCGCTGGATCACCTGTCGGCGCATCCGGGAATCGACCTGCTCGGTCCGGTCGAGGGGCCGCGCCTGGCCGTCGCGTCGTTCCTGGTCCGGGACGCCGGCGCCGGCGACGAGGGGATCACGCTGCACCCCCGCTTCGTGGTGCGCCTGCTCAGCGACCTGTTCGGGGTGCAGGGGCGGGCGGGCTGCTCGTGCGCGGGGCCGTACGGCCACGCGCTGCTGCACATCGACCGGCGCACCTCGCGCGCCTACCGGCAGGCGGTCGAGGCCGGCTACGAGGGGATCAAGCCCGGCTGGAGCCGGGTCTCGTTCCACTGGATGGCCGACGAGGCCGAGGTCCGCTACCTGCTGGACGCCCTCGCGTTCGTCGCCGACCACGGCCATCGCTTCCTGCCGCTGTACGCGTTCGACTGGCGCAGCGGGGCGTGGACCTGGCGGGGCGCGGGGTCGGACGAGGGAGCCCGAGCCGACGGCGCCCAGGCGGACGAGACGCTCTTCGAGCCCGAGCGCTGGGAAGCGCTGCGCGACGCGCGGACCGACCCGGCCGAGGACCGCCGGCGCTACCTGGCCGAGGCGCACGCCTGGGCCGACCGGCTGGCCGAGGCCGTCGAGCGGGGCGCCCAGGTGCCGGGGCCGCGTCCCGCCGTTCCGGCCGAGATCGACCCTAGCCTGGTGTTCTTCCGCTGCTGAGCGCCTTCCGGAAGCGCGCGTTGATCGTGGTCCGGACGCCTTCGTCGGTCGGTCGCGTCCGGACCTCGGTCGGCGCGTCCGTCCGGAGCCCGGCCGCCTCGAACCACGCTTCCAGCGTCGTGGCGCCCGGCAGGGTCATGCGCCGGTCGTCGTGCGCGAACCCGAGGAACACATGGGGCGCGCCGTCGACCGGCACCAGCGGCGTTCCCGCCGGACGCGAGTCGGGGCCGAAGTTCGCGACCAGCACGCGCCCGCCGGGGACCAGCGCCCCGGCGATGCGGCCGATCGCGGTGCGGACGGCCGCATCGCCCGTAAGGTCCTGAAGCACGCCCAACGCGAGAACCAGATCGAACGGGGCGTCGTCCGCGGGACGCCACGCCTCCTCGTCCTCGAGGCGTGCCAGGCGGACGCGGCGGCGTGCCTCGTCCGGACCCACGATCGGCCGCAGACGCTCGCGCGTGAGCGCCACCATCGCCTCGGCAGCGTCGAACGCGTGCACGTCCAGGCCCCGCTCGGCGGCGAACACCGTGTTGCGGCCGCCGGCGCAGCCCAGGTCGAGGATCCGCCGAACCTCGGGGTGCGCGCCGAGAAGCGCCACCAGCCGCTCGTCCGGCGGTCGGTCGCCCATCCGGACCGCCATCTCGCGCCGGTTCCAGAACGTATCCCGGGCCGCCTCGTCGTCCGGACCGGAGCTCAATCGCGCTCCCAGTCCGGGCCGTCCGGCGGATCGATGATCCGTCGCCCGCGCTCCAGATCGTGAATGCGGGTCATCTCGTCCGCGGACAGCTCGAAGTCGAACACGTCCAGGTTCGCCTCCCGATGCTCGGCACTGGCCGCCTTCGGGATGGCCGCCACGCGCGGCTGTTGCAGCAGCCAGCGGATCGTCACCTGGGCGGGCGACTTGCCGTGCGCCTCGCCGATCTCCTGGAGCACCGGATCGCGCAGCACCGCGCCCTTCGCCAGCGGACTGTACGCGGTCAGGAGCAGGTCGAGCTCCTCGGCGACCGCGCGCAGCTTGCGTTGATGCAGGAACGGGTGGTACTCGACCTG
>CAZLQH010000083.1:0-7334 GCA_964561595.1 uncultured bacterium
TCGAGATGTACTTCCTGCCCGACATCTACGTCCCGTGCGAGGTGTGCAAGGGCGCGCGCTACAACCGCGAGACGCTCGAGGTGAAGATCCGCGGCAAGTCGATCAGCGACGTGCTGCAGATGACGGTCGAGGAGGGCCTCGGCTTCTTCGAGAACATCCCCGGCATCGCCCGCAAGCTGCAGCTGATGAAGGACGTCGGCCTGGAGTACGTCAAGATCGGGCAGCCCAGCCCGACCCTGTCGGGCGGCGAGGCGCAGCGCGTCAAGCTGGCGTCCGAGCTGGGCAAGCGCGGCACCGGCAAGACGCTCTACATCCTCGACGAGCCGACCACCGGCCTGCACTTCGAGGACGTCGCGAAGCTGCTGAACGTGCTCCACCGCCTGGTCGAGGGGGGCAACACCCTGCTGGTGATCGAGCACAACCTGGACGTCGTCAAGACGGCGGACTGGGTCGTGGACCTCGGCCCGCACGGCGGCGCGCGCGGCGGCGAGATCGTCGCGACCGGCACGCCGGAGCAGGTCGCGGCGACCGCCGGCTCCGCGACCGGCGCGTTCCTGCGCCGCACGCCGGGCATCGCCGAGCGCGTGGAGCCCCTGCCGGCCGAGCTCGCGGAGACCTGACGCACCGGGTACCTGGGCGGGCTACGATGCGGCCGTGATTCGCACCGCGCCCGCGCCGCAGAGCACGATCATCGGCATCTTCCTGGTGCTGCTCGCGGCCGTCGCAGCGGTCGCGCCGCTTCCCCTGGCGTTCCGCAGCGTCGGCATCCTGGCGGCCGCCTACCTGGCGTTCGCCGCGGGCGGGATGCCGTGGGCGTACCTGACGGCGCTCGTCGCGCCGGCCGTGGGGCTCCTGGGCGGCGATTCCGCCTGGCTGGTGATGCTCCCGGTGATCCTGAGCGGCAACCTGCTGGCGATGCTGGGGCTCGAGTACGCCTGGCGCTGGCCGGCCCTGGTCGTCTCGCCGCTGCTGCTGATCGCGCCGCAGGTCACGACGCTGGCGCTGTCGCGACGCGAGCTGTTCCGCGTCGAGCTTCCCTGGGAGCCCAACGGGGCGGCATGGATCGCGCTGCACGCGCTGGTCGCCGTCGCCGGAATCCTGGCCGCGATCCTGATCGAGCGAAGCCGGCTCCGGACGGCCGACTGAGGCGCCGTGGCGTCGTCCGAGCCGCGCACGAACGACCGCCACGCTCTCCGCGCCCGGGCGTGGCGCACCACCGTCCGCATCGTCCGCGGACTGGTCCGACGCTACCGACGGGCCCGGGTCTCGACCCTCGCCGCCGCCCTCGCCTACTACGCCGCGTTCTCGCTGGGGCCGCTGCTGCTGCTTCTGGGCGGCTGGCTCGGCTCGATCCTGCGTGCGCGGCCCGACCTGGCCGAGCGCTACCGCATGGCGCTGGCCGAGATCATCGCGCCCATCCTGCCGGAGTCGGTCGACAGCGTGGACCTGCTCGACCGCAGCTTCGACATCGTCGTCAACCAGCTCTCCGAAGGCACCCTGCTGCGCGTGGCGTTCTCGCTGCTGGTGCTGCTCTGGGCCGCCAGCGGCTTCTTCGCCTCGCTCCAGCGCGCGCTCGAGGTGATCTTCGAGGTGCCCGACGTGCGCGGCTTCTTCCGCACCCGCGCGGTGGCGGTCCTGCTGATCGCCGGCGTGGCGCTGGTGATCGCGCTGGAGCTGATCGGCGGGTCGCTGGCGCTCTGGATCTGGCAGACGCTGCAGTCGCTCACCGCCGGGCTGGAGCCGTTCAACCTGTCGCTGCCCGAGCCGCCGGGCGTGCTGACCGATCCAGGCCTGCTGCGGGTGGTGCTGGCGACGCTGGCGTTCGCCGCCGCGTTCCGCTGGCTACCGCGCCGCACCTCGCGCTGGAGCGGCGCCCTCGTCGGAGCGCTGGTCAGCGTCGGGGGGCTGCAGCTGATGCGGATCGTGCTTCCCCTGGCGTTCAACGAAGCTCGCTTCAACCTCGTCTACGGCGTGGTCACGTCGCTGCTGCTGCTTCTGCTCTGGCTGTTCCTGTCGCTGATGCTGTTCCTCGTCGGCGCCCTGGTCGCGGCGGAGGTGTCGGCCGAGGAGCGCCGGCGCGAGCGCCGCAAGGCCCGCCGCCGCGAGCGACACCGCCAGCGAGAGCGCGAACAGGAGCCATTAACCCCGCTCGGGTAGCATGAAGCCATGTACGGCACGCTGATGCGGCTGGTCGAGCTTCCCTGGTTCTACTGGACCGTGCGCACCCTGTTCCTGATCTACGCCAAGGTCGTCCTGGGCCTCCGCACCCGGGGCGCCGAGCACGTGCCCAAGGAGGGCGGGCTCGTCGTCGCGGTGAACCACTTCAGCGCGCTCGATCCGCCCATGATGGGCTCCACCGTCCCGCGCGAGATCTCGTTCATGGCGAAGAAGGAGCTGTTCGAGAACCGTGCCTTGCGACTACTGGTGCGCGGACTGCACGCCTTCCCGGTCGACCGGTCGAGGAACGACGTGAGCGCCGTCAAGGAGGCGCTGCGCCGGCTGAAGGCGGGACGCGCGGTGGGCGTGTTCGTGCAGGGCACCCGCAACGCGGGCGACGTCGAAGCGCTCGACGGCGCCACGTTCCTCGCCCAGCGCTCCGGCGTTCCACTGCAGCCCGCGGCGATATGGCGTGAGGGACGGCGCTACCGGGTTCAGTTCGGCGAGCCGTTCATGGTTCCAGGCAAGGACCGCGAGGCGATCCGGGCGGCCACCGCGACGACGATGGCGCGGATCAACGAGCTTCTGCCGTCCCACAAGCGCCTTCTGCCACCCGAGCGCGATCCGGCGGAGCCGGCGGCGGAAGCGAGCACCGACCGCTCGAGCTGAGCCCCGAGGGCCTCCGAAATCCGGTTTCTTCCGTCGTGCACTTGCTTGCCGCGTTTTCGCATGCTACGGTGCCTCAAGTCCAAAATCCCTGGAGGAGGCGCTGACCATGGCGAAGAGCAAAACGGTATCCAAGGCGGATCTGGTAGGCATCGTTGCCGACGAGACCGGGATGAAGAAGAAGGACGTGAAGGACGTCATGGACGTCATGCTGGACAAGATCAGCGAGAACCTGGACAACGACATGAAGGTTCAGCTGACCGGCTTCGGCACCTTCGAGGTTCGCGAGCGCAAGTCCCGTACCGGCGTGAAGCCCGGCACGACCGAGAAGATCAAGATCCCCTCCAGCAAGTACCCGGCGTTCAAGCCCGGCAAGAGCCTCAAGGAGAAAGTCAAGGCCTGACCTCTTCAGGGACCGACGGAACGACGGGGCGGCCGAACGTGGGCCGCCCCGCGTCGTTGCGCAGCGCCTGCTGGCCGCTTCGCCGCGTCGCGTCTTCGTGACAGCGCGTCACGGCGCTACGTCGCATCGCGGCGACACGGACGGGCCGGAGCGGGCTAGCCTCCGGTCATGAGTCTTCTGGACGTCATCGGGCCCGTCATGATCGGGCCGTCCTCGTCGCACACCGCGGGGGCCTGCCGGCTGGCGCTGCTGGCCCGGCATGCGCGCCTCACCCCGCCCACGCGGGCGCAGCTGACGCTGCACGGCTCGTTCGCGAAGACCGCCCGGGGCCACGGCACCGACCTCGCGCTGATCGGCGGCCTGCTGGGCATGCACCCGGACGACCCGCGACTGACCGACGCCCACGCGCATGCGGACGCCGCAGGGCTGCAGGTCGAGTTCGCGTCCGCGGACCTGGGCGACGTCCACCCGAACACGGTCCGGATCGTCACCGAGGGGGGCGAGGGGCCGCAGGCCGAGCGGGTCTCGCTGACCGGCTCCAGCCTGGGCGGCGGCCTGGTCCGCGTCTTCGACGTCGACGGCTTCGGCATCGACTTCGTCGGCGGCAGTCACACCCTGCTGGTCCGGCACGTCGACCGGCCCGGCGTCATCGCGCGCGTGGCCCGCGTCATCGCGGACGACGACGGCAACATCGCCACGCTGCACTCCGCGCGCCGCAAGCGGGGCGGCGAGGCGATGATGTCGGTCGAGATGGACCGGCGCCTGTCGCAGATCGCGCTCGACTATCTGGACCACCTCGCGGACGTCCACTGGCTGCGGATGCTGCCCGAGGTCCTCTCGGGCGACGACCTGCCCGAGCCGGACGAGGACGGGTCGGTGCACGCGTGACGTTCGACGAGCTGGCCCGGTACGGCGGCCTGGCCTCCGAGGCGTTCCTCGCGAACGAGACGGACGGCGACGCCGCCGCACGCGATGCCCTGCTGGACAAGATGCGCGGGCGCCTGGCCGCCATGCGCGACAGCGTCGAGCGCGGGCTGCGCAGCGACGCGGCAAGCCGGACGGGCATGGTGGGCTGGAACGCCAAGGGGCTGAACGAGGCCGACGACCTGCTGGACGCGCCGCTGCTGAAGCGCGTGCAGGCGTACGCGATGGCGGTGAACGAGGAGAACGCGCGGATGGGCCGCATCGTCGCGGCGCCCACCGCGGGCAGCGCCGGCACGCTGCCCGGCGCCCTGCTGGGCGTGGGCGATCACCTGGGGCTGGACGACGAGGCGCTGGTGCTGCCGCTGGTCACCGCCGCCGGCGTGGGCGAGGTGATCTCGCGCACGATGTTCATCGCCGGCGCGTCCGGCGGCTGCGGCGCCGAGATCGGCCCCTCCGCCGCGATGGCGGCCGCCGCCGTGACGGAGCTGCGGGGCGGCCACGCCAACGCGGCGGTCCACGCCGCGGCGCTGGCGCTGATGAACACGATCGGGCTGGTGTGCGACCCGGTGGGCGGCTACGTCGAGGTGCCGTGCGTCTCCAGGAACGCGTTCTACTCGGTCCACGCCGTCGCGGCCGCGCAGCTGGCGCTGGCCGGACTCGAGTCGTTCATCCCCGCCGACGAGGTCGTCGGCGCGATGGCGTCGGTGGGCCGGATGCTGCCGCCCGAGCTGCGCGAGACGGGCGAGGGCGGCGTCGCCACCACCCCCACCGGCCTCCGCATCGCGCTGCAGATGGCGGGCGATGCGCCGTCCGGCGAGCACTGAGGTGCGACGCGCGGGTGCGCACGCGGGCGTGGGCACGCGCGGGCGGCGCATCCGCTGACGCCGCGCGGCCGCGCCTCCGATCGGCGGGCCTGGACCGGTCGGCTCAGGCGGCCCCGATGCCCGGCAGCGTGAGCAGATGCCAGTACATCGCCTGCACCACCAGCGCCAGTCCGGCCAGCGCGCCCAGCAGGTAGTGGACCCGGCCCGCGCGTGACCAGACGCCGCGCGCCCAGGCGATCGGCGTCAGGACCAGGGCGATCGCCACGAGCACGGCGGCGACCGGCAGCAGCGCGCCGAGGACCTCGACGGCGCGCGGCACCCCGAACGTGACCTCCTGAACGTTCACGAGGGCCGATCCCAGCGCCACGACGAACGCCAGCAGCAGCAGCGCGGCCACGACCAGGACCGCGCGCCCCCAACGGTGCAGGGCCGAGGGCCGGTCGCGGAGCCGGCGGTGCAGCACGGCGGTGAACGGCGCCACGGCGACGACGCTGAGCAGCAGCACGACCGACACGGCGAAGACGATGGCGTGCAGCCCCGGACGCGCGTGCCACGGCACCTGTTGGAACGCCAGGACCGGCGCGTTCTCGACGAACAGGACGCGTCGGCCGTCCCGGGCGTCGGTCACCACGCGTTGACGGGTGTCGGGGTCGCGCCACAGGCCGGGCTCGACCGGCGCCACCGTCATGGGGGGCTGCGCCAACGAGGTGATCCGAAGGCCACCGTCGCCGCCTGCCGCGACGTTCATCGTCATGAACAGGTTCATGAGCCTACCGTCGCCGACCTGCACGCTGCGGGTCGACAGGTAGCTCCCCGCGATCTCGTTCAGCTGGGCCGAAGGAACGTCGTGATCCGCGGGCGACGGCGGCGCGTGCGGGAAGTAGCGCTCGACGAACGCGCGGGCCAGGACCTCCTGCGCCAGCGCGCCGCCGGCGCTGTTGTAGGAGACGAACACCCCGACGTTCCGCTCTGGAAACAGCATGAGCCGGCTGATGAAGTTCGGCATCCCGCCGTCGTGCCCCAGCGTGGGCTCGCCCATGATGCGGCTCTCGTAGAAGCCGTGAGCCATGCCGGCGATCCGGGGGTCGTGCCCGAACAGCCGGCTCTTCATCCGCTCCGAGGTGTCGTCCTCGAGGATCCGTGCACCGTCCAGGAGCCCGTCCTGGAGGTGGGCGATCATGAAGCGCGCCATGTCGGTCCCGGACGCCGCCACCGCGCCGGCCGGCGCCAGCGGCACGAACGTGAACGGCTGCGCCCTCGGCACGCCGCCGACGTACGCGTAGCCCCCCGACATGTCGCCTTCGAGCGCGGCGGGCAGGGGCTGCCGGGCCGTGGTCGCGCGCATGTCCAGCGGTCCGAGGATCTCCTCCTCGAGGTACGTCGCGTACGATCGGCCGCTGATCCGCTCGACGACGTACCCGAGCAGGCCGACGCCGTGGTTGGAGTAGCCCGCCAGCTCGCCCGGCGGGCGCACGCGCAGGGGAAGCGTACGCTCGAGGACGTCGCCCAGGGGCTCCATCGCCTCCGCGTCGCGCGCGAACAGGCCGTCGAAATCCTCCTGGAAGCCGGCCGTGTGGGTCATCAGGTGCGCGGCGGTGACCGGCTCTCCGTACGCCGCGGGAACGAGCGGCGCGTCCAGGTAGGTGTTCACGTCGACGTCCAGGTCCAGCTCGCCGGACTCGACGAGCTGCATCGCGGCCGTGTAGGTGAACAGCTTCGTGACCGAGCCGATGCGGAACAGCGTCGTGTCGGGATCCACCGGCGCCCTAGCGTCCACGTCGGCGTAGCCGTAGCCGCGCGCGAACACGATCTGGCCGTCACGCACGACGGTGACCACCGCGCCCGGCACGCGGTGCGCCTCGAGCTGGGCCGGCATGAGCCCGTCGAAGAACGCGCCCAGGTCGGCGGTGGTGGGCACGGGCTGGGCTGCGGGCGCCGTCTCGGTCGCCGGCTGCGCGAGCCCTGCGCCCAACAGCGTCACGACGGCGGCGAACAGCCCGGCGCGCCGCAGTCGGCGGGTCCGGCGCCGCATCCAGGATCCGACGGGGGCGTCGGGGCGGGGTCGCTCGTGGGTCATGCTCGCTGCCTCCTCGTGCCGCGTGGCGCTACGCGAAGCTGCGTCGCGCTGCCTGGCGCTTCGTCGCGCCGCGTCGCGGTGCCCGCGTCGTTCGCATCGTCGCCCGGTGGCGACGCGGCACCGCATCTCCTGATGGTGCACCGTTCGCCACGTCGTACGCCTCCAACGAACGTCCCGGAAGCGCCTGGGCCTGCGTGAGGGTGCCGGCGTTGCGGCGCCGCCGACTGTGCCCCGCACGGTTGACGGCGACCCGCTCCGGCACGTAGCTTCGTTCACAAGGGAC
>CAZLQH010000084.1:0-7169 GCA_964561595.1 uncultured bacterium
CACGGACCGTCGCGGGCTCGACACGACGCGCGATCGCGCTTACGGTCCGTTCCCCGCGACCCGCCGTACCCTCGCCCCATGACGCACCCCCCTTCCCTTCCCACCGGCGGCCTCGCCGTCGTGATCGGCAGCAGCGGCACGATCGGCACCGCCCTGCTGAAACGCCTACGCGCCGACGCGCGCTTCGCCGAGGCGATCGGCTTCGCTCGCGGGACGGACCCCGCGCTGGACCTGACGGACGAGGCCAGCATCGAGGCGGCGGCCGCGGCGACGAAGGCGCGCGGCCCCGAGGTTCGCCTGGTGCTGGACGCCACCGGCTTCCTGCACGGGGACGGCGTGCAGCCCGAGAAGACGTGGCGACACCTGGATCCAGCGGCGCTGGCGCACGCGTTCGCGCTGAACGCGACCGGGCCGGCGCTGCTGATGAAGCACTTCCTGCCGCTGCTTCCGCGCAAGGGGCGGGTCGTGTTCGCCTCGCTGTCGGCGCGGGCGGGCAGCATCGCCGAGAACGACATCGGCGGCTGGTACGGCTACCGCGCGTCGAAGGCGGCGCTGAACCAGCTGGTCCGCACGGCGGCGAACGAGCTGGGACGCAAGAACCGCGAGGCGGTGTGCGTGACGCTGCATCCCGGGCACGTGGAGAGCGAGCTGTCCGCGCCGTTCGGCTCGGGCGGCAATCCGACCCTCGACGCGGGTGCCTCGGCGGAACGACTGATGGACGTCCTGGACGGCCTGTCCGCCGAGCAGACCGGAGGCTTCTTCGATTACCGGGGCGAGCGGATCCCGTATTGAGGCGCGGCGTCCGTGCCCCTTCGGGACCGCCCCGCCGAGGACGCCCACGAGAACGGTCAGGGCGTCCGCGCAGGAACGGACCGGGTCTGGACACGATTCGTTATAACGATGTAACGTAAAGGGGTCCACAGATCGACGGTTCGTCACGAAGGAGGGATCCCCGTGCTCCAACCCCGCAAGCTCCTCACGCGCACGCTCGCGGCCATCGCCATCGGTGGCCTGGCCGGAGCGGCAGCCGCGCAGGAGGTCGAGCTGACCTACCTGACGCACTGGCCACCCGAGACGGTCACGCAGCTGCAGGCGGCGATCGACGAGTACGAAGCGCAGGCGCCCGACGTGTCGATCGAGGTCCGGGCGGTGCCGTTCGGCAACCTGCTCAGCACGCTGCGGTCGCAGGCCACCAGCGCCAGCGGACCCACGATCGCCGGCATCTACGAGCTGTGGCTGCCCGAGCTGGTCGACGCCGGCATCGCCGATCCGATGCCCCGCCTCTTCGACAGCGACGTCCGCGCCAACTGGCCCGAAGGCCTGGTGGGCAGCGTGTCGGCGAACGGCACGACGTACGGCTACCCCAACGAGGTCAACCTGTACGCCCTGAACTACAACCGGCGGCTGTTCGAGGAGGCCGGCATCGACGCTCCGCCCGCCACGTGGGACGAGCTGCTGGACGCCGCCGAGCAGCTCACCATCCGCGACGGCGACCTCGTCGTCCAGCAGGGGTTCGGGCTGATCAACAGCTGGCCGGCCGGCGTCGTGCACCCGTGGCTTTCGATGGTGTACTCCAACGGCGGCGCGTTGATCGAGGACGGCCAGGCCCAGCTCGCCAGCGACGCGGCGCAGGCCGTCACCGAGCTGTACCACCAGCTCATCTTCGAGCTGGGCGCGACCGACCCGGCGATGGGCACCGCCAACGCCAGCACCACCGGCCCGTACCTGCAGAACTTCACGAACGGCCAGACCGCGATGATCATCATGGCCAACTGGTGGCAGAGCGCGCTCCGCGACTCGATGGGCGAAGCGTTCGAGGACGTCGCCACCGCCCCGATCCCGGTGGGCCCGAACGGCGACGCCAGCCACCCCGTCTCGTACGCGTGGCTCACGATGGTGAACGGCAACGCCAGCGACGCGCAGCGCGAGGCCGCCTGGTCGTTCCTCGAGTGGCTCAACGCGCCGGAGAGCGGCAGCGAAGGCGCCTCGGCGATGGCGGACATCCTGATGTCGATGGGGATCCTGCCCAGCCGCAACTCCGACGTCGCCGCGTACGCGGACGAGCTGAACACGCCGTTCCTGGAAGGCTACGTCGCGCAGCTGGACGCCGCCATCCCGTTCCCGACCGTGATGGGCGGCGAGGAGATCACCACCGCCGTCCAGACCGCGCTGGAGCAGATGGAGTTCGGCCAGCTGAGCCCCGAAGAGGCGATGGACACCGCCCAGGAAGAGGTGCAGCGGGTCCTGGACCGCTGACGCTCGCCCAGGACGCTCGCGAAGGACACGCGTAGCTGACGAGCGACGACGATCGACGTGACAGGGGCCCGCCGCTCCGAGGAGGGCGGGCCCCGAGGCTGCCACGCTCCGAGGGGCGTGGCCTGGGAGGGAGGCACGCAGATGCGACGAACGCAACGAGCATGGACCGCGATCCTGCTGTCGCCCGGCCTCGGGCTGCTGCTCGCGTTCGTGGTCGCCCCGATCGCGCTGACCGCATGGATCAGCCTGCACGAATGGTCGATGTTCACGCCGCTGGGCGACTGGACGTTCGTCGGGTTCGACAACTACCGCGAGCTGGCGGACAGTCGCACGTTCCGAATCGCGCTGCGGAACACGCTGCTCTACGCGGGGCTCAGCCTGCTGGCCATCGTCCCGCTGGCGCTGGGCTTGGGCATGCTGCTCTTCGGCGGCATGGGGCGGGCCAGCACGGCGCTGCGCGCCATCGTGTTCGTGCCGTACATGATCCCCACCATCGCCGTCGCGATCATCTGGGGCTACCTCTACTCGCCGCTGTACGGCCCGCTGAACCAGCTGCTGCGGATCGTCGGCCTGCCGCGTCAGGCGTGGCTGGGCTCGGTCGACACCGCGATGCTGTCGCTGGTGATCCTGAACGTCTGGCAGACGGTCGGCTACTACACCGTCCTGGTGATCGCAGGCCTGACCCAGATCCCCACCGTGTACTACGAGGCGGCCACCATCGACGGCGCGAACGCGCTGCAGCGGATCTGGCACGTGACGCTGCCGCTGCTGAGGCGCACCCTGCTGTTCGTCGTCGTGATCGCGATCATCAACACCGTCCAGGTGTTCGAGCCGGTCTACGTCCTCACGCAGGGCGGTCCGGCCAACGCCACGAACGTGCTGTCGTTCCAGATCTACAAGTCCGCGTTCGAGTTCGGCCTGGCCGGTCAGGCCAGCGCCATGGCGTTCGTGCTGTTCCTCGTCCTGGCGGCCGCCGTGGTGGTCGTGATGCGGCTGTTGCGCGACCCGACGGCGGGGAGCGCGTGATGCGGGGCGTGCCCGGCGTCCTGGTGCGTAGCGCGGCGTTCGTGGTGGTCGCCGCCACGATGCTCTTCCCGCTGTTCTGGATGCTGGCGTCCAGCCTCAAGACGCCGCAGGAGCTGCAAGCGTCGCCCCCGGTCTGGATCCCCGCCGCGCCCAGCCTGGAGGCGTTCGCGCAGGTGTTCGAGGTCGCGCCGTTCGCACGGGCGTTCCTGAACAGCGTCACGATCGCGGGGGGCACCACCCTCGGGATCCTGCTGACCAGCATCATGGCCGGCTACGTGTTCGCGAAGCACCGCTTCGCGGGCCGCGACGCGCTGTTCGGCGTCGTGCTGGCCACGATGTTCCTGCCTCCGATCGTGATGCTGGTGCCGCTCTTCCGGATCGTCGAGGCGATGGGGCTCGTCGACACCTACGCCGGCGCGATGCTGCCGTTCCTGGCCAACGCGTTCGGCATCTTCCTGATGCGGCAGTTCATCGCCGGGATCCCCGACGAGCTGATCGAGTCCGCCCGCATCGACGGCGCGTCGGAATGGACGATCCTCTGGCGCATCGTGGTGCCGCTGCTGGGACCGGCCGTCGCCGCCCTGGCGATCTTCGCGTTCGTGTTCCACTGGAACGCCTTCCTCTGGCCGCTCACGGTGCTCCAGAGCGAGGAGATGCACACCGTCGTGCTGGCCCTCAACCGGCTGGTGTCGTACACCAGCGCCATCCGCTTCCAGAACGTGGTCATGGCCGGCGCCGCGATCGCGATCGTGCCCAACGTGCTGCTCTTCCTGGCGATGCAGCGGACGTTCATCGCCGGGATCGCCTCGACGGGAGTCAAAGGATGACCGGTCCAGACCGTGTGGATCACGAAGAACGCGCATCCGATCGCGGGACGATAGGGGAACCCGAGCCCCGAGGCTCGCGTCGGGTGGGACTGGACGTCGGCGGAACGCACGTCCGCGTGGCCGTCCGGACGCCCGGACGTGCGCCCGATTCGGTGACGGTGCACGACCTGCCGCCCGACTACGCGTCGTTCCTCGCAGCCGCCTCGGCCTGGATCGGCGACGACGCTTCCGCCGTGGGCATCGGCGTTCCCGGCCGGGTCGCCGCTGGAACCGTCGACTGGGTGCCCAACATCCCGTACCTGGACGGGCGCGAGCTCGCCCCCGATCTGGCCCGGCGTACCGGCGCGAGCGTCACCCTGGCCAACGACGCGCAGTGCGCCCTCCTGGGCGAGCTCCGCTCCGGCGCCGCCCAGGACGGGCGGAACGTGGTGCTGGTCGCCATCGGGACCGGCATCGGCGGTGCGGTCGCCTGGTCGGGAAGGATCGTCCGCGGAGCGCACGGCACCGCGGGAGCGTTCGGCTGGCTGCCGGCCCGCAGCGCGCACGCGCAAGACGACGCCGCCACGGACGCGGGCGCACCGAACGACGGCGTCACGGGCGCCGCGACGGAACGGACCGAGGCGCACGGCGGCCTGGGGCCGTGGGAACGCCTCGCCTCGGGCACCGCGCTGAGCCGACGGCTGGTCGCCGCCGGCCTGGACAGGACCACGCTCGCCGAGCCGGACGCGGTGGCCAGCGCCCTGCTGAGCCGCTACCTGGACGACCTCGCGACCGGCCTGGCGGGGATCGCGTCCACCTTCGATCCGCACCGCATCCTGCTGAGCGGCGGGGTCGCGGATCTTCTCGCCCGCCACCTGGACGACCTCCAGTCCAGGATGCGACGTCGGGCCTCGCCCGTCGCGCACGACGTCGAGCTTCGGATCGCCCGCCACGGCTCCGCCGCCGGAGCGATCGGCGCGGCCCATCTCGCCGCGGAAGGGGAAGGAGCGTTCCTGCCGTGACCCCCCGACGACCCGCACTGCGGCTGGACCGTGACCGGCCCGAGCCGCTCTACCACCAGCTCGAGACCGATCTTCGCGAGCGGATCCTGTCGGGCGAATGGAAGCCCGGCACGCAGATCCCGACCGAGGAGCGCCTGGGCCAGATGTACGGCGTCAGCCGTATCACCATCCGCCAAGCGGTCCGCAACCTCGTCGACAGCGGCCACCTCGAGCGCGGTCAAGGTCGCGGCACGTTCGTGCGCGAGCCCGTCCTGGTGGCGGGCGAGCGCGGCCTGCGCTCGTTCAGCGAGGAGATGCGCGCCCTCGACCTCCGGCCCGGGTCCCGCGTCCTGAAGGCTCGCGAGATCGACGCGTCCGCGGTCGTGGCCGATCACCTGGGCGTCGCGGCGGGCACGCCCGTCCACCGCATCGAGCGCCTTCGCACCGGCGACGACAAGCCGATCGGCCTGCAGACCGCCCACCTTCCCGTCGACCGCTTCCCCCGCCTGGGCGAGCGGCTCGCCCCCGGCTCGTCCCTCTACGACGTTCTCGCGACCGTGTACGGCGTGAAGCTGGACCACGCGCGCGAGACCTTCTCCGTGATCCGGATCCCGCGCGACGTCGCCGCCCTGCTGGGCGTCGAGGAGGATCAGCCCGCATTCCACGTCGAGCGCGTCGCCTGCGACGCGCACGGCCCGTTCGAGTACACCGTCTCGGTCATGCGAGGCGACCGCTACCGCGTCCAGTGGGTCCTCCGCGCCGGAGGGCCCCAGCACGAACCCCAAGGAGACACGCCGTGACCCACTTCATGAGCCGCCTCACCGACATCCTCGCCACCGTCGAGCGCGACGAGCACGACGCCCTGGACGCCGCCGCCGCGCTCATGGCGGACGCCCTGGTGCAGCGACGCCTGGTTCACCTGTTCGGTAGCGGGCACTCGGTCCTGCCCACCCAGGACGCCTTCCCCCGCTACGGCGGGTTCGTGGGGCTGCACCCGCTCACCGACCCGCGCCTGATGTGGCACGACGTGCTGGGCTCGGGCGGCGTGCGCGAGCTGCTGTGGCTCGAGCGCACGGAGGGCTACGTCGAGCGCTACCTGTCGCACGAGCCTCTGCTGGCCGGCGACGTGCTGGTCGCGTTCAGCCACGGCGGCCGCAACTGCGCCGCGATCGAGGCGTCCATGTACGCCCGCGAGCACGGCCTGGCCACCGTCGCCGTCACCTCGAAGGCGAACATCGCCCGGCCCGCCGAGCACAGCACCGGCAAGCGCCTGGCCGACGTCGTCGACATCGTGATCGACACCCACGTCCCGATCGAGGACGCGCTGGTCGACGTCGAGGGCTGGTCGCGGCCCGTCGGCGGCTCCTCGACGATCGTGGCGATGGCGATCATGCAGGAGCTGAACGTCCGCACCGCCGCGAAGCTCTCCGCCCGCGGCGTCGAGCTGCCCACCTTCGTCTCCCCCACCGTCCCGGGCGCGTCGCTCGAATCGAACGACGAGGTGTTCGACGCGCACGAGGAGCTCATGGCGGACGCCGCCCGTCAGAAGGTCGAGGCGCGCAAGCGCTGACGCCGGACTCGGCGCACGCGAAGAGGGGCGGTTCGCCGATCGACGGTGCCGCCCCTCTTCCCGTGCCACGATGGGGGGTGCAGGTGCCGGTCCCGTTCGGTTCGGCTCCAAGCGGTACTCGTCTCGCAAGAAAGGACCGTGAAGCATGCATCGACTACGCTCCCTACTTCTCGCTCTGGTCTCGGCCTCGCTCGTCGCGTTCGCCGCCGCGCAGGCCCCGGCGTTCACCCTTCAGGTGATCCACGCGTCGGACAACGAATCCGCCTTCCAAGACCCCAACACGCTCGAGGAGCGCATCCTGGGCTACGCCTCGGTGATCGAAGGGCTCCGCACGTTGGAGTCGGACGCCTCGATCTACGTCACCGCGGGCGACCACACGCTCCCCGGCCCGTTCTACAGCGCCGCGGCGCAGGTCCCCGAGCTGGGCGCGCCCGGGCTGGGCGACATCGCGCTGTTCAACGCGATGGGCCTCGTCGCGAACGGCATCGGCAACCACGAGTTCGACGGCGG
>CAZLQH010000085.1:0-6987 GCA_964561595.1 uncultured bacterium
ACCTCGTGCTCGGCGAAGCGGTAGCCGATGTCGCTCGTGCCGTAGAACGACAGCCAGTTGCAGATCGAGCGTTGCGTGACGGCGCTGCGGAAGCGGTCGGTGCGGGTGACCAGCCAGTTCGTCATGAACCCGCCGTAGCTCCCTCCGGTCAGGTGGACCGGCGCCTCCCGGTCGTCGTGCGTGGCGACGGCGTGGTCGACGACGGCCATCACGTCGTCGGCGTCGACCGTGCCGTAGCCGCCCAGCATGGCGCTGGCGTGCTGGGCGCCGTAGCTGCTGCTGCCGCGCGGGTTCGAGAACACGACGGTGTAGCCGCGTGCGGCGAGGAGCTGATGCTCGAACGAGAAGCCGAAGCCGGCGTTCGTGTGCGGTCCGCCGTGGACCTGCACCACGATCGCGCGGTCCTTGCGCGGCTTGGCGGGGGCCAGCCGCCACCAGGCCACCGACCCGCCGCCCGACGCCGCCTGGAACGGACCCTCGGCGGCCTGCAGGCCGTAGCGCTCGACGAACGGGGCGTTGGGGTCGTGGACGGTGCGTGTCGAGCCGTCGCGATCGATCAGCGTCAGCGCGCCGGGCGTGCGCGGCGTCTCGACGAGGCAGAGCGTCCGGCCGCCGGCGTGCGCGAACGCGGACGTGACCCGGCCGCCGTCCAGGCGGGGCGCGACGCGCCCGTCGGGGTGCAGCGCGCCCGGCCCCGACGCGCCTTCGCGGTTGACGTTCACGAGCCAGGCGTTCGGCAGCGGCACGGGGCGGCTCGGGTAGCGGCCGTGGCGCGCGTCGCCACCCACCGCCGGCATGACGTCCAGGTCGGGACCGGTCAGGAGGGAAGGCTGGCCTCCGCTCGAGGGAACGGTCCAGAGTCCCGTCGGCGACGCGAGGTCGTCGGGATCGGAGGGCGCCGTCCACGCCACGGTCGTGCCGTCGTCCGACACGGCCAGGGAGCTCGCCGCGACCAGCGAAGGTCCCACGCGACGGAGCGGATCGCGGGCCTTGCCGCGTGCGGAGAGCTTCACGGTCCAGAGGCCGGTGCGCCACGCGTCGCCCTCGTCCTGGTCGGCCGGCCCGAGCATCCAGACCGTCCTGCCGTCGGGCCCCCAGGCGATGTCCGCCACGCCGTCGCCCGGCGCCTCGACCTCTCGGGCCTTGCCGGTCCGGACGTCGACGAACCAGGCGCCGGGACGCGTGGCCGGTCGCACGCCGGGGCTCGGCAGGCCGTTCTCTTTGGCGTGCAGGCGCGTGACGGTCCGGGCGACGATCGCGCTCTCGTCCCGCTCCTGCGCCTCGTCGCGACCGCAGACCAGGAGCGCACCGCCGTCGGGACGCCAGACGAACGTGTCGACCCCGCCGGACAGGCTCGTCAGCGGCCGCGACTCGCCGCCCAGACGCAGGTCGAGCAGCCGGACCTGCTTCCGCTTCCGCTCGTTCCCGTCCTGGCCGTCGGCAAGGAACGCCAGCCAGCGCCCGTCCGGGGAGAGGCGAGGGTGATCCGCGTCGCTCTCGCCGCCCGCCAGCAGGCGCGGCGTCGCCGACGGATCGGCGTGCAGGTCCACCTCGACGATCTGGGCACGGTAGCGGGGGGGACCGTCGTCGCTCGTCTCGACCACGGTGCGGACGCAGAGGGCGCGCTCGCCGTCGGCGCCGAGCTGCGGATCGGACAGATGGATCAGCTCGGCGAGCTGCTTGCTCTTCAGCGAACGGGTCCTCTTCGGCACGGTCAGCCTCCTCGTGGCGTGCGGTCGCGGCCGGCCTGCACGGCGTACAGCATCACCCCGGCCGCGACCGAGGCGTTCAGCGAGCCGATCCGGCCCCGGGTGGGAATGGCGACCAGCTCGTCGCACAGCTCCGTCACCAGGCGGCGCAGGCCGGTGCCCTCCGAGCCGATCACCAAGGCGACGTCGCGGTCCCAGTCCACGCGGCCCGGCGTCGTCCCTCCCCCGGCGTCCGCGCCGTAGATCCATACGTTCCGGCGCTTCAGGTCGCGAATCAGGGTCGGCAGGTTCGCGACCTGCACCAGCGGCAGGTGGCTGGCCGCGCCGGCCGCGGTCTTCGCGACCACCGCCGTCAGCGGAGCGCTCCTGCGGGCCTCGGTGACCACGCCGTGCGCGCCGAACACCTCCGCGCTGCGGATGATCGCGCCGTAGTTGCGCGGGTCCTGCACCTGGTCGAGGAGCACCAGCAAGAGCCGCTCGCCGCGTTCCGAGGCGCGGGCCAGCGCATCGTCGAGCGGTGCGTACTCCAGCTCGGGGAGCTCGGCGGCGACGCCTTGATGCGACGTCGTTCCGAGGGCGCGATCGAGCTCGATGCGGGGCACGGTCTCGATCGGGACGCCCGCGGCGCGTGCGGCCTTGTGCAGCTCCGCCACGGCGGCCTTCTTGACGCCTGCGGCGACGACGAGGCGGCGCGCCTGGCCCTGCTGCAAGGCCTCGAGCACGGGGTTTCGGCCGTAGATCCACATGGTCGCGACTCTACCGCCGCCCGGGCGGCTGGGCCAGCGCACGGCGCGCAGCGGCGCGGTCGGCGTCCAGCTGCGCCTTGAGGTCGTCCAGGCCGTCGAACCGGCGCTGCCCACGCAACCGCGTCAGGAAGCGGACCTGGAGCGCTGCGTCGTACAGGTCGCCGGCGAAGTCGAACAGGTGCGCTTCGAGGCGTGGAGCGCCGTCCGGAAAGCTGGGGCGGGGCCCGACGTTCGCCATGCCGCCGAACGTCCCGTGCGGCGTGTCCGCCCGTACGGCGAACACGCCCAGCGGCAACGCCTTCTCGGGAGGAAGCTCCAGGTTGGCGGTGGGAACGCCGATGGTGCGGCCGCGCCGGTCGCCGGCCGTGACGGTCCCGATCGCCAGGTACGGCTCGCCCAGAAGCCGGTTCGCGGCCTCGATCTCGCCGGCTGCGAGGTGCTCGCGGATGCGCGAGCTGCTGATCGGCGCGTCGCCGTCGAGCCGAAGTCCGAACACCTCGAGCCGCTCGGGAACGTGCTGAAGGTCGTCCAGCCCGCCGGCGCGGTGCCGCCCGAAACGGAAGTCCTCGCCGACCACGACGGCGCGAGGCCGGAGCTCGGCCAGCTCGGCCAGGAACGCCTCCTTGTCGGTGCGGGCGTAGTCGTGCGTGAACGGCACGACGGCGATCGCGTCCGGCCCGAACGGCCGGAGCAGCTCGATCTTCTCCTGGCGGGAGCTGAGGTAGCTCGCGCCGCGGAACAGCACCTTGGCCGGCGGGAAGAAGGTCACGACCGCGGACGGCCGACCCTCCTCGTCCGCCCAGCGCCGCATGCGGTCCAGCAGCGCGCGATGGCCGCGGTGCACCCCGTCGAAGTTCCCGATCGCCAGGACGCCGCCCCGCACGTCCAGCTCGGGAACGTCGGTCACGATCCGCACGAGTCCTCCGTCCGGGCGTTCGCCGGTGTCACGGCTCGATGCCGAGGCGTGCCAAGGCGTGGCGAAGCCCCAGCAGCGTGACGCCGCTGGTCGAGGCGCGGCCGTCCGCGACCTCGCGCCACACCTCGAGCGGATCCCGCCACGACGCCTCGATCTCCTCGGTCTCGTCCGGAACGCCCTCGCACGGCGCCAGCTCGTGCGCTTCGAACAGGTGGATCTCTTCGTCCGTGAAGCCGGGACTGGCGAACAGGCGCGTGATCGCTACGAGCCGGCCGCACAGCTGCGTCTCCTCGCGGAGCTCGCGCACGGCGGCCTCCAGCGGCGTCTCGCCCGGATCGATCAGCCCTGCGGGAAGCTCCCAGGTGCGCGCGCCGATGGCCGGGCGCGCCTGGCTGACGCCCAGCACCAGTCCGCCTCGGACCGCGAGGATCGCGACGGCGGAGGCGTGGCGGACGACCTCGTAGCGGCCGCCCAGCAGCTGGAGCTCGACGATGCGCCCGCTCCAGACGGTCTCTCGTTTCACCTGACGTCTCCCGTCCGCTCACGCTGCGCCCGCGCCGGAGCCGTGTCGGCACCGCGCGGGCGCGCGACCGGACCGCGGTGCCGCTCTGCGCTCAGTTGTCCGCGTCGGGGTTGTAGCGCAGGAACGCGGGGATGTCGTAGTTCGCGGGGTCGTAGCCGCGGCTCGCGGCGTGCGTCCGCAGCTGCGACGGCCGCAGCACCTTCATCTGCTGGGGCTGGTCGAAGCCGGCGGCGATCACGGTGACGCGCACCTCGTCGGCCGCGTCCTCGTCGTAGGTGACGCCGAACAGGACGTTCACGTCCTCGACCTCGGTGGCGTCGCTGATCTTCTCGACGATCTCGTGCGCATCGAACAGGCCGAGCTCCTCGGAACCGGTGATGTTGATCAGCAGGCTGCGCGCGCCCTCGACGCCGCGCGCCAGGAGCGGGCTCTGCGTGGCGCTCTTCGCCGCCTCCTCGGCGACCTTCTCGCCGCGGCCGGCCCCGATGCCCATCAGCACCGTGCCGGCGCCGGCGAGGAGCGCCTTGACGTCGGCGAAGTCGACGTTGATGAGGCCCGGCATGTTGATCACGTCGCTGATGCCGCGGACGCCGTGGTAGAGCACCCGGTCGGCGACGCGGAACGCGTCGGTGAGCTTGACCTTGCGGTCCAGCGAGGAGAGCAGCCGCTGGTTCTCGACCACGATCAGCGCGTCCACCTTGTCTTCGAGCTTGCGGAGGCCCTCGTCCGCCTGGCGGCCACGCTTGGGGCCCTCGAACCCGAACGGCGTGGTGACGACCGCGACGGTCAGCGCGCCGATGTCGCGCGCCACCTCGGCCACGATCGGCGCGCTGCCGGTGCCGGTCCCGCCGCCCATGCCGGCGGTGATGAACACCAGGTCGCTGCCGCGCAGCATCTCGCTGATGCGGTCACGATCCTCGAGCGCCGCCTGCTCGCCGATCTCGGGGTTCGCGCCCGCACCCAAACCTTTCGTCAGGTGGTCGCCGAGCTGGATGCGGGTGTCGGCCAGGCTGGTGGCCAGCACCTGCGCATCGGTGTTCGCGGCGATGAACTCGACGCCGACGAGGCCGGTCTCGATCATGCGGTTGACGGCGTTGTTGCCGCCCCCTCCGAGACCGATGACGCGAATGACGGCGTTGTCGCTGTTGTTCATGGGTGCCTCCTGGCCGGGACTCGGCGTCGAGCGGGCGTGCTCAGAAGAAATCCTTGAGGATGTCGCGCAGGCGCTTCCATACGGCCGGTCCCTCGCCGGCAGCGGGGCGGGTCTTGCCGCGGGTCGTGGCGGCGACGGTCTCGTGCTGGTGGAGCATGCCGTAGCGGACCAGTCCGACGGCGGTCGCGTGGGCCGGCCCAGACACGACGTCGGTCAGTCCCGACACGCCGTGCGGCGCGCCGGTGCGCACCGGCAGGCGGAACCGCTCGGCGGCGAGCTGCTCCACGCCGGGCATCAGGCTGGCGCCGCCCGTCAGGACGACGTTGCCGGCGGTCAGCTCGAGGGCGCCCATGCGCTGCTCGATGTCCCGCTTGACGAGGTCGAAGATCTCCATCACGCGCGGCTTGATCACCTGCGCCAGCTCGAAGGTGGAGATGCTCGCGGTGTAGCCGGGGTTCGCGACCTCGAGCACGACCTCCCGGTCGGCCAGGTCGGGCTGCGCGACGCCGTGGCGGCGCTTGACGCGCTCGGCCTCGTCGGGGGGGATGCGGAGCAGCTGGCTGATGTCCTGCGTGACGTGATCGCCGCCCAGCGGAATGACCGCCGAGTGGGCCAGCACGCCGCGCCGGAACACGCCGACGTCCGTGGTGCCCCCGCCGACGTCGATCAGCAGCGTCGTCAGGTCCTTCTCGTGCTCGCTCAGCACGGCCAGGCCCGACGCCAGCGCCTGCACGACCATGCCGTCGACCGCGATGCCGGCGTCGTCCGCGCAGCGCCTGAGGTTCGCGAGCGGACCCTGCGATCCCGCCACTACGTGCACGTCGACCTCGAGCCGCACGCCGGACATGCCGACGGGGTCCTTGATCCCGTCGTTGCCGTCCACCACGTACTCCTGGGGGATGACGTGGAGCACGTCCATGTGGCTCTCCATCGGAACCGCACGGGCGTTCTCGATGGTGCGCTCCAGGTCGGCGCGGGTGACTTCCTGGCCGCGGCGGATGGCGGCCATGCCGTGGCTCGTGAACGCCTTGAGGTGACTGCCGGCGACGCCCAGCCAGGCCGACTCGACCGTGACGCCCGCGACGCGCTCGGCGGCCGCGATCGATTGGCGTACCGACTCGATCGTGCGCTCGAGGTTCACGACGACGCCCTTCCGGAGGCCGTCGCTGGGCACGGTGCCCTCGCCGATGATGTCGAGGACGCCGTCGCCGGCGACCTCGCCGATGACCGTGCAGATCTTGGTCGTACCGATGTCCAGGCCGACGATGATGCGTTCGTCACTCATGTGCCTTGCTCACTCCCCACGGGTACACGGCGAGCCGTCCCCCTCGGTGGCGTTCCACGGCCGCCCACTGTCGCCGTAGCGACGAAACGTCGGGGGTGAACAGCACCGCGTCCGACAGGGCGATCTCGAAGCCTTCCGGCGAGTACTGTATCACCTTCGGTCCGCGGCTCCGCACCAGGTCGACGAGCTCCAGCGCTTCCGCCGTACGGTCGCCGCCCCAGCCCGTCACGATCGGAAGATCGGCTCGCTCCTCGGCGCTGGCGCCGGGCAGCACGGTGCCGTCCCTCGCCCAGATCCGGGCTTCCGGCCCCTCGCCGGAACGGGCCAGGGGAGCGCGCTCCCAGATCGCGATCGAGACCGTGTCGGGCCAATGCCGGGTGACGCGCGCCCGCGCGATCCACGGATCGTCGGTCAGTCCCGACACCCGCCACGTCGTGATCCACAGCAGCGGGTCGCCCGGCGCGACGCGGGCCAGCCGGAGGACGTCGCCCGGATCGTGGTGGCGCCCGCCGGTCACCTCGATGCGCTCGACCGTGGGCCAGAAGCGCGTGACGCCCGACCCGGCCACGAGCAGCAGCCCGATCGTCAGCAGCAGGGCGCGCACCGCTCACCAGCCCCAACGGCGCCACTCGAGCTCGAGCGGCACGCCCACGCG
>CAZLQH010000086.1:0-6931 GCA_964561595.1 uncultured bacterium
TCAAGGACGAGCGCATCGCCCACGCCTCGGGCGCCTCGACCGAGACCGGCATGACGGAGGCGGAGCTGCTCCGCCTGATCCGCGACGCGGGCCGCGTGCCCGTCAAGCGCGACGCGCTCTACAACGAGCTCGAGGTGCACGGAGCGGCATGAGCGACGCATCGGACGCCCGTGCCACGGCCGGAGCGCTGCCAGCGCCGAAGGTGGAGGCGTCCGGAACGACCGAGCGTCTGGGCATCGTTTCGTACACGAACGTGGCGCCGCTCCACTGGCGGCTGAGGCCGTGGGACGAGGACGGCCACCGTGCCATGTTCGTGCGCGGCGTTCCCAGCGAGCTCAACCGGGCGCTGCTGGACGGAACGATCGACCTGACGTTGATCTCCTCGGTCGAGTTCCTGCGCCACCGCGACGTGCTTCGGGCCCTGCCCGACTTCTCGATCGCGACGCTGGGACCGGTCTACAGCGTGAGCCTGTTCCACTGGCGACCGTGGCCGGAGCTGGACGGCGCCCGGATCGCGGTGTCGACCGACTCCGCGACCAGCGTGGAGCTGCTCAGGAGCCTGCTCCGCCGCGACGGGATCGAGGCAGAGCTGGTTCCCGCCGCGCCAGACCTGGACGCGATGCTTCGGCGTCACGATGCGGCGCTGCTGATCGGTGACGCGGCGCTGACCGAGGGTGTGGCACGGCGGCCGATCGGCGACCGGACCCCCGGCATGACCGACCTGGGCGAGGCCTGGTACGACCGCACCCGGCTGCCGTTCACCTTCGCCGTGTGGGCGTCGCGGCGCGAGCGACCGCCGTCCGATCGGCTGGTCGCCAAGCTTCGCGCGGCCCGGCAGCAGGGCCTCGGGCACCTCGCCGACGTCGCCTCCGAGGCGGCGGGTCGCGTGGGCGTCACGCCAGAGGTGATGCTTCGCTACCTCGCCAACTTCCGCTACCATCTCGAGCGACCCGACCGCGACGGCCTCGTGACCTTCGGACGCTGGGCCGTTCCGGGCTTCCGCGAGGACGAGCTGCGCTTCTGGGACGTCTGACGCCTCGGCACGGCGCAAAAACCGTACATCCCCGCTCGCCGGGAATCGAGTACCGTCGGTCCTGAACGTCCTCCGCTCCTGGCCATCCTCGGCGTGCGCAGCCTCGCAGCTCGCGACGTCGGCCTTCGATCGATTCCGCGAAGAGGTGTCGCATGATCCGAACGAACCGCGTTCCGTCCACGTCCCGAGACCGCCTCGCGCACCGGTTACGGGCCGCGCTGAGCCACCTTCTGGTCGCCGCGCTGCTGTTCATGGGCCCCGGCACCACGGCGGCGCTGGCGCAGGCCACCGATCCGGCGGTGCAGACCGCGGTCGAGCGGCTCGCGGAGATCGAGCGCACCCTGAACGGGCTCGAAGCCGCCCAGCCCGACGCGTACTGGACGAAGGACGATCTGGCGTTCGACCTCGCCTTCGAGGAGCCCGAGACGATCGCCGCCTGGGTCCGCGACGAGATCGCGTACCAGGCGTACCGCGGCGTCCTCAGGGGAGCCGACGGAGCGTTGCAGGCCGGGGCCGCCAACGCCTACGACCAGTCGCTGCTGCTGGCGAGCCTGCTGTTCGACGCGGGATTCACCGCACGGATCGCCCGCGCGACCCTGCCCGACGACGCCGCCGTGGAGCTCGTCTCCACCATCCGCTCCCCGGCACCGGTCGCCGTCGACCAGACGGCCGCCCTGGACGCGTACGTCGCGGACGGACCGGGCACGCGCCAGGATCTGGAGCAGGTGGACGAGCGGACCGAGGCGCTCAAGCAGGAGCTCGAGGGCGAGGCGCTGGACGTCTCGGCCTGGCTGCGGACCACGCTGCAGGACGCCGGCGTGACGCTGGGCGGGGCGGACATGACGGCCGTGATGGACGACGCGCGCGACTATGCATGGGTCCAGTACCGCCTCGGTTCCGACGGGCCTTGGACGTCGGCCCACCCCGCCGCGCCGGTCGACGCCGACTGGACCTCGGGGCTGGAGCCCGAGGCGACGATCGACGGCGACGTCCCCGCCGAGCTCCAGCACCGCTTCCGCTTCCAGGCGGTGGTCGAGCGCCGGCTGGGCGGCGAGCTCGAGACGAGTCCGGTCATGGAGGCGTGGGAGCGCCCCGTCGCGAACCTGAACGGCGTGCCGCTCCGCTACCTGGCCCTGCCTGACGGTTTCCTGGGCGAGGGGCTTTCGACGCCGCGTCAGGAGGCGTACGACGCGACCGACTTCATCGTGCCGCTGTTCAACGACGCGCTCGCTCCGGGCGCCCAGTTCTTCGACCTGTTGGGCAGCGTGGTTCCGCCCGACGCCGGCTCGTCCGCAGCGGGAGGCCTGTTCGGGAGCCTCGCCGGCGGGTTGGCGGACGCGACGTCCGCGGTCAGCGGCGAGGAGGACGCGGTCGCCCTGACGGCGCACTGGCTCGAGTTCACGCTGATCGAGCCGGGCGGGCGCGAGACGACGTATCGCCGCACCATCGTGGACCGCCTGGGCGACGAGCGACGCGCCGCGGGCGACGCGTCCGGCCCGCTGACGGAGATGACCGACGAAGAGATCCTCCTCGCGCTCCAGGCGCAGCACACGTTCATGCTGGCGCCCGGCCGGTACTCGGCCGCCTACCTGAGTCAGCGGTCGCTGACGGCGCTTCGGGACGGCGTCGACTACCTGGAGACCCTGTACGTCCAGTCCGCCGACGTGGGCGCGCCGCCGGCGGAGCCGTCCGAGGCGCTGGCAGAGGAGATGCTGGCCGCGCCGCTGCTGCAGACGTTCCAGGCGTTCGACGACGCGTCGTTCGTCCGGGGCGAGGACGTCGTCGCGTACCGCGCGACCCCGTCTCTGGTCGTCACGACGGCGGCGTTCGACGCGTCGACCGCGCGGACCGACATCGTCCACAACGCCCGCCGGACGTTCGCGGTCGGGGGCGACGGGAGCCTCGTGCCGTCGTTCGACACCGCGCTCCGCGCCGGCGTGTGGGAGTCGACGGTCGAAGGCCTGGTGCTCGGCGGCGGCGAGGCGGTGCAGGACACGCCGTCGTTCTTCGCCGCGGCTCGGGCGCAAGGCGTGCCCATTCGTACCCTGACCTCGGAGACGCAAGCCGCCGCAGCGGAGCTGGCGCTGCCCCAGGCGTCGGTCCGAGCGATCGTGCGCGACCTGGAGCAGGGCTACGCGGTCGTCGTGCCCGAAGCGATGCCGGACGACGCGACGGTCGCCGCTTGGTGGCGGGTCGATCCGGTCCTAGGCGAGACGCTGGGGAGGGGCGCCGACGGGCGCGGCAACGCCCTGGCCGAGTACCAGGCGGGACTCGTGGGCATCGCGTTCTCGGTGTTCACGGGCATCGTCGGCTTCGGGGCGTGCATGGCGGGCGGCAACGGCGGCCTTGGCTGCTGCATGGTGGACGGGGTGACGGCCGGCATGGCCGGATTCGTGATCACGGCGATGTTCGCGAGCGCGTTCGCGGCCGTCGCGGCGGGACTGATCTTCGATTCGATCGCGCTGCCGATCGGCATGGCGGGCGTGAGCTCGTGCGCCGTGATCGGCCAGAGCGACGAGCCCGATTCGATCCTAGCCTCGCAGCACGCGTCCGTTCCCACTTGTCGGCTTCCGATGCCGTGGGCCGGCCTCGTCGCCGACCGCGGGGTCGACGTGTCGTCCCAGGTGAGCCTGCGGGTCGCCGCGCCGACCGGGTGAGTGCGGTTCCGACCGTTTCCGAGCCCGAATCGCGCCGCTCAGCCTTCGCCGTCGCGGTAGGCTACGCGGACATCCGATGACCGACGCTCCTCTCTCCCAACGCTTCGCCTCCAGGCCCCTCGTCGTCCGCCCCGGCAAGCCGTACCCCCTGGGTGCGAGCTGGGACGGCGCGGGCGTGAACTTCGCGCTGTACTCCGAGCGGGCGGAGGCGGTCGAGCTGGTGCTGTTCGACCGGGCGGACGACACCGAGCCCGCGCACGTGATCCGGATGGGCGAGAAGACCGGACCGGTGTGGCACGCCTACCTTCCCCAGCGCCGGCCCGGTCAGCTGTACGGCTACCGGGTGCACGGCCCGTGGGATCCGGAGAACGGGCAGCGGTTCAACCCTGCCAAGGTCGTGCTGGACCCGTACGCCACGGCGTTGGGGCGGCCGCTGGTCTGGCACGACAGCCTGTACGGTCACGATCCCGCCGCGCCCGCCCGTCCCGACCCTCGCCCCAGCGACGCCTGGGCGCCGTTGGCGATGGTCGTGGAGCACGCGTTCGAGTGGGGCGACGACCGGCGTCCCGACGTGCCGTGGCCCGACACGGTGATCTACGAGACGCACGTGCGCGGCCTCACGATGCGACACCCCGACGTGCCGCCGCGACTGCGCGGCACGTACCTGGGCGTCGCCAGCGAGCCGATCGTGGACCACCTGCGGTCGCTGGGCGTCACGTCGATCTCGCTCCTTCCCGTGCACGCCTTCATCAGCGAGCAGCACCTGCGCGAGAAGGGGCTCCGCAACTACTGGGGCTACAACCCGCTGGCCTACTTCGCGCCCGAGCCGCGCTTCGCGGCGTTCGGCATCGAGGGTGCGGTGCGCGAGTTCAAGATGATGGTCCGGCAGCTGCACGCCGCCGGCTTCGAGGTGCTGCTGGACGTGGTGTACAACCACACCGCCGAGGGGAACCATGCGGGACCGACCCTCTCCTGGCGCGGCATCGACAATCAGGGGTACTACAAGCTCCGCTCGGACGACGCGAGCGCCTACGTCGACTACACCGGCACCGGCAACACCTTGGACGCCGGCAACCCGTACGTGCTGCAGCTGGTCACCGACAGCCTGCGCTACTGGGTGGAGGAGATGCACGTCGACGGCTTCCGCTTCGACCTGGCCTCCGTGCTGGCGCGCGAGCTGTACGACGTGGACATGCTCTCGCCGTTCTTCACCGTGATGCAGCAAGACCCGGTCCTGAGCCGGGTGAAGCTGATCGCGGAGCCGTGGGACGTCGGTCCGGGCGGCTACCAGGTGGGCAATTTCCCGTGGCACTGGGCGGAGTGGAACGGCCGCTACCGCGACGCCGTGCGCGCCTACTGGGCCGGGCACCGCGCCGGCGTGGGGGAGCTGGCGACCCGCGTCTCCGGCTCGGCCGACCTGTACGACCGCGACAGTCGCAGGCCGTTCGCGTCGATCAACTTCGTCACCGCCCACGACGGCTACACGCTGCAGGACATGGTCTCGTACGAAGAGAAGCACAACGAGGCCAACGGCGAGAACAACCGAGACGGGCACGACCACAATCTGTCGCAGAACTTCGGAGTGGAGGGTCCGACCGACGACCCGGAAATCCGCGAGAAACGCGAGCGTGCCAAGCGGGGCCTGATCGCCACGCTGTTCCTGTCGCAGGGCGTGCCGATGCTGCTGGGCGGCGACGAGCTGTCCCGCAGCAAGGGCGGGAACAACAACGCCTACTGCCAGGACAACGACGTGTCCTGGTACGACTGGAAGCTGGACCAGCGGCAAGAGGCGTTCCTGGAGTTCGTCCAGGAGGTGATGGCGTTCCGGCGCAAGCATCCGATCTTCCGCCGCAGCAGCTTCCTCACCGGGCGCGCGGACCCGTCGGGCTGCAAGGACGTCGCCTGGTACCGGCCGGACGGAAAGGAGATGACGCCCCGGGATTGGAACGACCGCAAGCGCACGACGCTGGGGATGCTGCTGTGCGGCAGCGCGTTCCACGAGGTGGGCCGTGACGGCCGGGAGGGCCACGACATCTCCGTGCTGGTCGTGTTCCTGGGACGCAGGGCCGAGCCGTTCAAGCTGCCGGGCACCACGGACGTGACCGGCTGGCGCGTCGCGTTCGGCACCGACCACGTCTCGGCCGGCACCGTGCTACGGCCCGGCTCGAAGCTGCAGCCGATCGCGGACGCCATCGTGGTGCTCGAGGGCGTCCCTTCGGGCGACGTCGCGCGCCGCGGCGCCTGAGGCGCGCGCCGCGGCGCCCGATGCGTCCGCCTACAGCACGTAGCGGCTGAGGTCCTCGTCGCCCGCGATGTCCTCGACCTTGCGGCGAACGTACTCCCCGTCGATCACGACGCGTCCCAGGTCGGTGCCGAACGCCACGTCCTCGAGCACGCGCTCCAGGATCGTGTGCAGGCGGCGCGCGCCGATGTCCTCCACGTCGCGGTTCACCTGCTCGGCGACCTCGGCGATCGCGACGATGCCGGTCTCGTCCCACACCAGCTCGGTGCCGTCCACGCGCAGCAGGTCGGCGTACTGGCGGGTCAGCGCGTAGCGGGGCTGCGTCAGGATCCGCTGCAGATCGCCGGCGCTGAGCTCGTCGAGCTCGACGCGGATCGGGAACCGTCCCTGCATCTCGGGGATCAGATCCGAAGGCTTCGAGACGCTGAACGCGCCCGCCGCGATGAACAGCACGTGGTCGGTCCGGACCGAGCCGTAGCGGGTCTGGACCTGGGTGCCCTCGACGATGGGCAGCAGGTCGCGCTGTACGCCCTCGCCCGAGACGTCGGCGCCGCCGACGCCGTCCTCGCCGGTGATCTTGTCGATCTCGTCGAGGAACACGATGCCGCGGTTCTCGGCCCGGTCGATCGCTTCGCGGTTCACCTCGTCCTCGTCCAGGAGCGAGGAGGCCTCCTGGTCCTGGAGCAGGCGTCGCGCCTCGCGGACGGTGGTCTTGCGGGTCTGCGTGCGCTGGGGCGCGAACCGCGACAGCATGTCCTGCAGGTTGCGGCCCATCTCCTCCATGCCGGGCATGCCCATGCCGATCTGGGGCGGCTCCTCGGCCACCTCGATCTCGACCGAGCGGTCCTCGAGCTGACCGGCGCGCAGCAGCGCCCGCATCCGCTCGAGCCCCTCCTCGGTGCCGCCGGGCAGCAGCGCCTCGAGCAGCTTGCGCTCCGCGGCGACCGCGGCGGCCTCGGCCACCTCGGCCTTCTTCTCCTCCTCGACCAGGACGTACGA
>CAZLQH010000087.1:0-6890 GCA_964561595.1 uncultured bacterium
CCGGTCGCAGCTTCACGTCGCCGTACCCCTTCTGCCAGTTCGCGAACGCGTAGCCTTGGACCGGCTCCATCTCCATGTCGGCCGTCAGCAGGTAGTCGCACACGTGGGTGCCCGACGCCGCCACGCCGTCCAGGAAGTAGTCCGCGTCCAGCCGCTTGCCCAGCAGCCGTCCGTACGGGCCGGAGAACGCGACGACCACCGTCTCGATCGTGCCCTCCTGCACCGCTTCGGCCAGCGTCTCCAAGGTCAACGTTCCGCGCGGGGTCGTCATCGTGCCTCCGATCGGCGTCGTTCTGGCGTCATGTCGAAGCGTACCGCGGGGCGGCGGGCAGAGACCGGCACGCCCTGGGGACGTGCGTACTCCGCCGATCGTGCTAGCGTCGACGCGATCGGAGGTGACGCATGCGACTCGGACCTCTAGGCGGCTGGGAGATCCTCATCATCCTCGTGGTGGTGCTGCTGATCTTCGGCTCCAGCCGTCTCCCCAAGATCGCCCGCGGCATGGGCGAGTCCGCGCGCGAGCTGCGCAAGGGCTTCCAAGACCTGAAGAGCGACATCGAGGACGACAAGGACGAGAACGGCACCACCTCGTCTTCGAAGACGAACGAGCCCGAGAAGGGCGCCAGCAGCGGCTGACCCTTGAGGCGTGCTCGCGGCCGCCGCGTCACGCGACGCCAGCCGGCTCGGCGGGAACCTGAAGCATGAGCTGGCCATCCGTCCGGTCCGCGAAGGCGCGCAACGCCGCTGGGCTGCGCCGATGACCGTGTCCGACGCGCACCTCGAAGAGCTCCGCATCGCCAAGGGCCGGCTCGAGGCGACGCCGTTCCTGATCAAGGTCGCGAACGCCGTCGGGCAGCCGCTGGACCGGACGGTCGCGGCGCTCCCGTCCGGCGCGCGGGACGCGATCCTGACGGCCACGCGCGCCGCGCTGGACAAGGGCCTCGAGTGGGCCCTCGCCACCGTGGGCACGACCCGCGGCACGAAATCGCGGCCGTGGCTGCACACGACGGTCGTCACGGCGTCCGGCGGCGTGGGCGGCGCCTTCGGCTGGAGCGCCTTGGCGGTCGAGCTGCCGTTCTCCACGATCGTGATGCTCCGGTCGATCGCTACGATCGCGCAGGAGAACGGCGAGGACCTCCGTACCCCCGAGGCGCGGCTGCAATGCCTGGCGGTCCTCTCGTACGGCGGGCCCACGTCCGCCGACGATGCGGCCGAGACGACGTACTACGGCAGCCGCGCCGCGCTGTCCACCACGCTGCAGCGCGCCGCCACCCAGCTGACCGCCGCGCTGCGCGGGAGCGAGGCGTCCCGGGCGGCGCGCGTCGTCGCGGCGTTCATCTCCAAGGTGGCGGCCAGGTTCGGCGTCGTCGTCCAACAGAAGGCGATCGCGCAGACCGTGCCGGTCGCGGGAGCGATCGGCGGCGCCGCCCTGAACCACCTGTTCATCGGGCACTTCCAGCAGATCGCCCAGGGCCACTTCACCGTGCGGCGGCTGGAGCGGATCTACGGCGAGGCGGTGGTGCGGGAGGCGTACGCGTCGATCGAGGTCTGATCCGCCAGGGCGCCGGGGTGGGCGCCCGGTCCCGATCCGGAACGCCGAAGAAACGCGAAAGACAGGGCCAGGAAAGACCCCGTTTGCCATCGTGATCCGTTGTCCGTTTCATTCAGGCCCGTCGGGCCGCATGGAGGGAGACCGGAATGACGACGTCGAACGGTCACGATCGCGCACCGCGACGGCCGCCCACGCTTGTGACGATCATCGGACTCGCTGCCGCCCTGATCCTGGCCGCCTGCGGAGGGCCGCGCGTCCCACCGCCGCTGAGCATCAGCGAGGCGCAGGCGACCAGCTCCACCTCGATCCGCATCCGCTTCGACCGACCGGTCGGCGCGAGGGCCGATCTGCCCGAGAACTACCGGCTGTCGCGCCCCGGCGGCGGATCGCTTCCCGTCCTCGCGGCGTACGTTTTCGACGACGGATTCGAGGTCGCGTTGGCGACGGCTCCTCAGGACGAGGTCGACTACGCGCTGACGATCGGCCGCCTGACGCCGGCGTCCGGCGGCGATCCCGTCGAGGAGCTGCGGGCGGGGGCCCCGGTCCGCGGCTCGGCGACGTTGGCACCGGCGCTGATGGACGCGACCCCGATCTCGGCGACGAAGCTTCTCGTGGTCGTGCACGAGGGCGGCAGCGGCGAGCCCGCGCACCTCGGTCCCGAGGCGCTGAGCGCTTCGGCGTACAGCCTCTCGCCCGCGCTGACGGTTCACGACGTCCGCTTCGTCGAGGAAGGCGCGGTGCTGACGACCGACGAGATGGACGCCCAGCCGTACGAGCTGCGCGTTCGGGGCGTGACCGGTGGCCCTGCGCGCGCGCTCCTCGACCCCTACCGCGACAGGGCGAGCTTCGACGGGATCGCGGCGAACGACACGACGCCGCCCGCGTTCTCGTGGGCCTACGCCCTGGACGCCACGACGGTCGAGATCCGGTTCAGCGAGCCGCTGGGCGCGTACGTCGGCGACGCGAGTCGCTATCTGATCACCGACGCCGGCGGCGATCCCGTGAGCGTCACCGGCGCCGCCGTCGACCTGTTCGACACGAGGGTGATCCTCGCCACCGCCGCGCTGGAGCCGGGCGCCTCGTACACGGTGCGCGGGCGTGAGCTCTCCGACCTCGCCGGTAACCCCCTCGCCGCGGACGCGTCGATCGAGTTTCTCGGCGTGGCCGGCAGCGCGGACGGCTCCGCGCCGCGCATCACGGGCGCCACCTCGACCGGCCCGACCGGCGTCGTGGTGACGTTCAGCGCCCCCGTGCGCGGCGGCGCGGGTAGCGCCGAGAACCCGGATCACTACGAGATCGTCGGGAGCGACAGCACGCCGGCTTCGCTGCAGACCCAGGCGATCCTGGACGTGACGGGCGCGACGCTGGCGGCGGACGGCCGGAGCGTCGCGCTGACCACCCTCGCGCAGAGCGAGATCTCCTACACCCTCAGCGTCTCGAACGTGTTCGACCTCGACGGCGATCCGGTGGCGGGCCCGTCGCGCGCCTATCCCGACCCGGTCCGGTTCTTCGGCAGCGCCGAATCCGGCGACGCGCAGGACAGCGACGGCGACGGCCTCAGCGACGCTGCGGAGCAGCGCGGGTGGACGGTCGTCGTGGTCGAGGCGGACGGTCGGCAGTCGCGTCGGGAGACGACCAGCGATCCGTTCCTCGCCGATACGGACGGTGACGGCCTGCTCGACGGCACGGAGCGGACGTTCCGCACGGATCCGCGCGTGCCGGACAGCGACGGCGACGGCCTGTCCGACGATCGCGAGCTGAACCGCATCTACAGCGAGCCGCTCGAGGTCGATACCGACGGCGACGGTCTGGCCGACGGGCTCGAGACGGACTTCTTCGGGACCTCCGCGATCCGGGCCGATACGGACGGCGACGGCTTCCCCGACGACGTCGAGGCTACCGCGGACGCACGCGATCCGCTGGTCGCGGACCTGCCGCGCATCGCGATCCGGGTGGGCGACGTCCGTCTGGACCTCGACGAGCGCTTCTCGTACGTGGACCTCGAGGGCGTGACGCAGACGATCGAATCGTCGGTCGGCACGACCCTGGAGCAGGGCACGGAACGGACCTACGCCACCAGCGACACGAACACCCTGAGCAGCTCGATGGGGTTCAGCCAGGAGGTCGGCGCCGAGTTCGAGTTCCCCACCTTCGCCGGCAGCGCCAGCGTGACGGTCGGTGCCGAGCAGTCGCAGGCCGAGGAGTACACGACCAGCGTGAGTTCGGCGTCTGCGACCAGCTCGAACGAGGCGTACAACGAGTCGATCGCCCGTGGCAACTCGTTCGAGTCGTCCAGCGAGGTGAGCCGGACGATCGAGGACGCCAGCGTGCAGGTGGCCCTCGACATCGGCAGCATCAGCGACGTCGCGTTCTCGGCGACGAACCTCGAAATCACCGCGCTGTGGCAGGATCCCGTCGACCCGAATCGGCTCACGCCGGTCGCCACGCTGGTCCCAGGCGTCCAGGCCACCGGTGGCGCGGCGCCGACCTACAACCTCGGGCCGTTCGTGCCGGACGTCGGACCGATCGTGTTCGAGAACCGCGACGTGTTCCCCCGAACCGTCGAGCAGCTGCTCAAGTCCCCACGCGGCCTGGTGTTCAAGGTCGCGAACTACGACCTTCAGGACGAGGACGGCCGCAACTTCGCGTACAGCTCGCAAGAGACGTACGACGTCACGGCCGGCATCGTGATCGACGACGGCAGCGGCGAGGTGATCCGCGAGCGGATCTCGACCGTCGCCGGCCGTATCGCGCCGTTCGCCGACACGAACGGCGATGGCCAGATCGACGCGCTGTGCAGCGACGACCCGGGCGCCGACTCTTGCGACAACGACGGAAATGGCGTGATCGACGGGGGCGACCGCATCCTGTTCGACGAGACGGGCCGCACGGTGGGCATCGCGATGAGCGAGGCGATGGAGCGCCTGGACGTGGACTACGCCGTGGCCGACGTCGCGTACGACGATGCGAACGGCGGTGCCGGCGTCGAGGTGCTGTTCTCCGTGAACGGGCTGGACACCGCCGCCGCCGACCACCGGGCGTGGGTGCTGTTCTACTCGCGCGCCGTCGTGGACGCGCTGGGCGACGGTCAGCAGGTCGAGAGCACGCCCTTCGAGGATCTGATCCTCCGAGCCGGTCAGACGTACACGCTGGCCTACATCCGCGACGAGGACGAGGACGGCCTGTCGGCACGCGAGGAGTACACCCACGGCAGCGACGACCAGCTGGTGCACAGCGACGGCGACGAGAGCGGCACCTGTCCCACCGAGGGGCTGGCGTTCGACCTGTTCCAGACCGACCCGACGGCCACGCTGCCGCTGGAGCGCCCCGCCTACACGTGCGACACGATCTCGGACTACGACGAGGTCGAGACGGGCTGGCTGGTGCAGGCTCGCGGCAAGACCGCGTACCGCGCGTACCCCTCGCCGCGCCTGCCCGACTCCGACGCCGACGGCCTGTCGGACGACCTGGAGCAGCAGCTGGGCACCGACCCGCGTCAGCGCGACACGGACGAGGACGGCCTTTCCGACTTCGACGAGACGTACGGTTACCGCATCCGCTTCCGTGGCGACCTCGCGTTCAGCGACCTGACCGACAAGTTCTGCGCCGAGCTTCGCACCGGCGGGAGCTGCAGCGGCGTCACCGAGGTGTGGGTCACCGACCCGCTGGACCCCGACACGGACGGCGACGGCATGCAGGACGGGTTCGAGGTACGTCAGGGCTCGCATCCCCAGACCGCCGACGCCGGCGACTTCATCGACACCGACCGCGATGGACTCAGCGACGCTCAGGAGCAGGAGATCGGCTCCTCGATCTACGAGCCCGACAGCGACAGGGACGGCTTGCCCGACCTGCTCGAGTACCTGATCGGCTCGAACCCCCTCCTTGCGCAGACCGACGGCGACGGGCTCAGCGACTACGAGGAGTTCGACCTCGACACCTTCGCGAGCCTGCCGTTCGCGCCGGCGTTCGATCCCGATGCGTTCCTCGGCACCTGCGGAAGCCTGACGGCGGGCGCCACCGCCTGCAGCTACGATCCGCCCAGCGGCTCCGGTCTGCCGTACGGGACCGATCCGACGCGGTCCGACACGGACGGCGACCTCGTGGACGACGACGTCGAGCTGCAGCCGTATACCGTCTCGGTCGAGGGACAGGGTCCCTACCAGGTCGCGTCGGATCCCACCCGGGCCAACAGCGACGCCGACGGCTTCTCCGACCTGACCGAACGCAACCTGGGCACCGACCCGACGCTCTCCGACACGGACGGCGACGCGATTCCCGACCACTTCGAGAGCGACATCTGCGCCGTCGGGGAGGGGTGCCTCGATCCGCTGGCGCCCGACCAGATGGTCACGCTGACGATCCGCTTCGACGTGCAGAGCGACGGCGACGCCGATCCTGCCGGCGGAGACGGCGACTTCAGGTACTCGCTGACCGTGACGCAGGAGCCCGAGGATCCGCTCACGAAGTCCGGCGGCTTCGCCGTGTCGGACGGCGAGTCGTTCGAGGCGTGGGACGTGACGTTCTACAAGCCGGTAGCGAGCTCGATCCGACTGACCGCCACCGCCAGCGAACGCGACGGCGCCAGCGGCGAGTTCGGCTCGTGCTTCCTGAACCTCGCGCGCGACGTGCCGGGAGCGATCACGAGCTCCTCGAGCTTCAGTCAGAACGTGGCCGACGGAACCTGCGAGTACACCATCAACGTGGACTTCACGGTACGCACGACGCCCTGAGGCGAACGTCCAGGGAACCCGCGTTCAGCGATCCCGTCGTCAGGACACGAAGGGGGCCCCGGGCAGCATCGGCCGGGGCCCCCGGTTCGTCGCGTGCGAGGTGCCGCGCCGGGTCGCCGACCGTCCGGGAGCCCGTACGGCGCCCGACGCGACGCGATCGATCGCGTCAGGCTCCCAGCTTCGCCGTAGCCGCCAGCGCCTCCTCCAGCGTGGGCTGCGCGTCCGTGCCTCCCGCGGCGCGGGTCGACAGCGAGCCGCACGCGCAGGCGAGCCGGAGCGCCTCGTCCAGCGTCCAGCCGTTCAGGTGGCCGTACAGGAAGCCCGCGTCGAAGGTGTCACCGGCTCCGGTGGTGTCCACCAGCTCGATCTCGAGCGACGGCGCCGACGCCTGTCGTCCGTCGCGCGCGGCGCGTCCGCCGGCGGCGCCCAGCTTGACGGCGACGGTACGAACGACGTCCCCCAGCGCATCGATCGCGTCGTCCAGGCTGGAACGTCCCGAGATGCGCAGCGCCTCCTCGGCGTTGGGGAGCAGCACGTCGGTCTGGGCCAACACGGCGGGAAGCGCGTCGTTCCAGCGATCGCGCGGATCCCAGTTCGTGTCCAGC
>CAZLQH010000088.1:0-2015 GCA_964561595.1 uncultured bacterium
GCGCCAGGTCGGAGCCGTACGCCACCCCGATCCGCAGGTCGTAGCGGCGGATCGGGAAGCGGTTCAGGTTCGTGATGTCGGCCTTCATCATCGTCTCGTTGGGGATCCGGACCATCAGGTTGTCGAACGTCCGAAGCCGCGTCGACAGCATGTCGATCGCCAGCACCTCGCCGGTGACGCCGTTGACGGTGATCACGTCGCCGATCGAGATCGTTCCCTCGAAGCCGAGGAACAGCCCGCTGATCACGTTCGAGGCGCTGGTCTGGGACGCGAACGCGGCCGCCGCGGTCAGGATGCCGGCCGCACCCAGCACGACCGCGAAGTCGAAGCCCAGCTCCCGCAGGGCCGACACCGCGAACACGCCCAGCACGGCCCAGGACGCGGCGCGCCGGAGCAGGACCCGAGCGTGGCCTGGTGGCCCGGGCGTGGCGCGGCTCAGCAGCCGGCTCGCCAGCCGCGCCAGCACCACGCCGGCGACGAGGAGCAGACCGGCGCGCAGCAGCGGCGCCCAGAGCGCGACGTCGCCCAGCGCTCGCAAGGCCTCGAGCGAGGCGGACCAGACGCGCCCGAGCTGCTCGATCACGGCGCGGCCCCCAGGCGCAGCCAGCGCCCGAACGTCCTGAGCGACAGCGCCGCGTCCGGCCGTCTGCGCGGCTCGGCGACCGGAACCGCCGTGCCCGCCTCCGCGGGCGCGCCGGGCCGCACCTCGATGTCCGCGCGGTCCGCTCCCTCGCTGCTGGTCAGCACGATCTGCGGCGTCCACAGTCCACGTGGACCTGCCAGCAGGGGCAGGATCCCGACGGGAAGCTTCAGTCGCTCCAGCGCCAGGGGCTCCTTGGCGCGGTTGCGGATGCGGACGGGCGTGATGGCACGATGCGGTCGGACCGGCAGCTCGGCCAGCTCCAGGCGCCCTGTCGTGCGCGACGCGTAGCACAGCTCGCCCTCGACGGTGGAGGGGCCGAACCAGGTGTCGGACGGGCGGAAGAACGGGGCCTCGAACAGCACGTGGCGCGGACCCGCGGTCGCGACCGAGAACCAGAGCGGCGTGCTCACGTACAGGAGGGTCGTCTCGCCGGCGGGGATCGTGAGCGGATCCGCCGGTCGGACGACCACGTCGCGGTCGGCCAGGCGCGGCTCCAGCGCCAGCGAGGCCGGCGTGGCGTCGAACGCGAAGCGCCGCGTGATCGCGGCCGGGGCGCCGGCCTGCGCCGCCTGCTCCCGATCGACGCGCGTGGCGATCTCCAGCGTCCCCTCGAGGGGGTCGTCACCGGTCCAGCTGGTGACGCGCCACTCGTGCGCCCGATGCTCGGCGATCACGGTCGCCGGTCCGATCGTCCAGCGACGGGCCTCGCCGACGGCGATCCGGCAGGGGCTCCACCACGACGGTGACGAGGTGCTCATGCGAGCAGTGTACGTGCGGCGGCGTCCCCGGATGCGCCGTATCGTGGAGCCGAGGCGGCCTTCGCGACGCACGGTGGCCGGCCGTCGGGGAGGTACGCATGACCGGATCGTCCGACGGGATGCGAGGCGGCGATCGCCGGTTCGTCGTCCAGAAGCACGACGCTTCGACGCTGCACTACGACGTTCGGCTCGAGGTGGGCGACGTCCTGGTCTCCTGGGCGGTGCCGAAGGGACCGTCCACCGACCCGCGCCAGAAGCGCCTCGCGATCCGCGTCGACGATCACGGGATGGACGCGCTCACCTTCGAGGGCGTCGTTCCGGAGGGCGATTACGGGGCGGGCGCCGTGCTGGTCTGGGACACCGGCGGCTACCGCGACCTGCGTGCCGACAAGGACGGGACGGGGATGGAGGAGGCGCTGGACGAAGGGCTGCTCGAGGTGTGGCTGGAGGGCGAGAAGCTGCGCGGCGGCTGGGCTCTCAAGCGGACGGACGACGAGCGCTGGCTGCTGATCAAGATGGACGACGAGGCGGCCGACGCTCGCCGGAACCCGACCAGCACCGAGCCCCTGTCGGTCCTCACGGGACGGAGCCTGGACGAGGTGCGCGAGGAGGAG
>CAZLQH010000088.1:2115-5291 GCA_964561595.1 uncultured bacterium
GAGGACGGCTAGCCGCCGTAGTGGTAGCCGCGGACCTCCACCGGTCCGCCCAGCCCGGCCACGGCGCGGGCGCGCACCGTCCACGCCCGGCCGACGCGTTGCAGCACCCCGTCGACGATCAGCACGCGCGCGTCGCGAAGCATCTTCCAGTGGGCGTCCCACAGGTCGGGCGACACGACGACCTGCGCCCGGTCGGGGCCGTCCTCGATCACGAAGAACGAGAAGCCCTGCGCGGTTCCCGGCTTCTGCCGCGCGACGATCAGCCCGCCGGTGCGGACCTCGCCGTCGCGGGCGCGCGCCAGCGGCACCGCGCCGAGGTCCAGCAGCTCGCGCCGCATCAGGTCGACGGGGTGCACGCCGGACTCGGCCAGGCCCTTCGTGCGGTAGTCCCAGACGGCGCGCTCGGCGAAGCCCAGCGCCTCCAGCGGCGGGACGGGCGGCGTGGTCCGGAACAGCGGGGTCCGGCCGGGCGGGGTGGTGTGGTGCAGGGCGCGCGCCTCGAACAGCGCGTCGCGGCGGGACTGCAACGCGTCGAACGCCCCGCCGCGGCCCAGCGCCTCGAGCGCCTCGCCCGGCACCGCCAGGCGCCCGTACAGGTCGCGCAGATCGCGGTACGGGCCGGCGCGGGCCCGCTCCAGCACGATCTCGCGCGCGACCTCGTCGGACACGCCCTTGACGATCTGGAACGGGGGCCTGAGCCGCCTGCGCGCGCGGGGTCCGCTTCGCGACCACGAGCCGGGGGCGCCCGGTCCGTGGTCGTCCGGCTCGACCCGCCAGCCGGCGTTCGAGGCGTTCACGTCCAGCGGCGCCATGCCGACGCTCCAGCGCTTGGCCTCCTGACGCAGGGTCGAGAGCGGCCACATGCCGGGGTGCTCGTTCATCACCGCGGCCAGGTAGGCGGCCGGGTGGTGGTGCCGGAGCCAGGCGCTGAGGTAGGCGTGCAGCCCGAACGCCCAGGCGTGCGACTCGGCGAAGCCGTAGCCGCGGAAGGCGGCCATGGCGTCGAAGATCGCCTGCGCCTCCTGGGCCGTGCAGCCGCGCGTCCGCACGGCGCCGTCCACGAAGGCGCGGTGCCAGTCGCGGATCTCGGCCTCGTCCTCGAAGGTGGTGACCTTCTTGCGGAACCGCTCCGCGTCGCTCCAGCTCATCCCCGCGACGTGCACGGCGATGCGCATCAGGTCCTCCTGGAACAGGATCACGCCGTAGCTCTTGGCCAGCACCGCTTCCAGCGAGGGGTGGAGGTACGTCACCGGCTCGCGGCCGTTGCGGCGCGCGACGTAGGGGTGCACGGTCTGCGACTGGATCGGGCCGGGGCGGAACAGCGCCACCTGGTGCGCCAGGTCGGTCAGGGTCCGGGGCTTCAGCTGCACGCTCATGCGCACCTGGCCGGGCGACTCGATCTGGAACAGGCCCATCGTGTCGCCCTGCTGGATCGCGTCCCAGACGGTGTCGTCGTGCGGCGGGTCGCGCAGCTCCAGCCACGTCCCGTCCAGGCGGTAGGCCTCCTCCCGGGTCCGCTCGAACACGCTCAGCATCCGCAGGCCCAGCAGGTCCAGCTTGATCAGCCCCAGCGCCTCGACGTCGTCCTTGTCGAACTGCAGCAGCTTGAGCCCGCCGCTGGAGCGTTGGATGGGGCTGTAGTGCATCAGCGGCTCGCGCCCCAGCACCACCCCGCCGGAGTGGGGCGCGACGTGCCGCACGAAGCGGGGCTCCATCCGCCGCATCAGCGCCAGGAGCTGATCGGTGACGGGCGCGTCGCCGAGCACCTCGCGGAAGATCTCCTCGGCCTCCAGCGCGTGGTGGGGTCGGTGGTGGCGGTGCTGGCGGCCCAGCGCCTTGCTCAGCCGGTCGCGCGTCTCGGGCGGGATGCCCAGCGCGCGGCCGAGGTCCTGCACCGCGCTGGGCAGGAAGTAGGTGATGCGGTTGCACACCATCGCCTCGGTCCGCGCGCCGAAGCGCCGCTCGACCCAGGCGAGCACCTCGTCGCGGCGGGCGGAGGCGATGTCGATGTCGATGTCGGGCGGGCTGGCCTTGCCGCCGTGCAGGAAGCGCTCGAACAGCAGGTCGTGCGCGATCGGGTCCGCCTGGGTGATCCCCAGCAGGTAGCAGAGGATGCTGGCGGCGGCCGAGCCGCGGCCGCTGGCGACGATGCCGCGGTCGTGACAGAAGTCGGTGATCTCGGCGGCGGCCAGGAAGAACTCGGCGAAGCCCAGCGCGCGGACGGTGGCGAGCTCCTCCTCGAGCCGGGCGCGGGCGGTCAGCAGCGTCTCGCCGCGGTAGCGCGTCAGCAGCGCTTCGTACGCGCGGCGCTCCAGATGCTCCTCGGCCGAGACGCCTTCGGGCAGGCGCGCCTTGGGGGGCACCAGCCGGTCGGGCAGCAGCGGCCAGCGGCACGCCTCGGCCAGGGCGTCGGTGTTCGCCAGCACGTCGGGAAGCAGCAGCGCCGGGTCGGGCAGCGGCGTCAGGTCGCTCAGGTCGGGGCGGGGGATCGCCAGCGCGTCGTTCCGCGGCCGCCCTTCGTGCGGCTCGTCGACGGTGACGCCCAGCCGGGCGCAGCTCAGCGCGTCGTGCAGGGACCACAGGTCGGCGGTGGCGTAGCGCACCTCGGGCGCGGCGACGGCGGGCAGGCGGCGCTGCCGGGCCAGGGTGCGCAGGTAGCGGGCGCGGCGCAGGTCGTCCGGGTGCGCGCCGAAGTAGAGCTGGATCCAGAAGCGGTCGGGGTAGATCGCGGCGAGCCGGTCCAGGATCCGGTCGAGATCCCGGAAGCGGCGTTGCGCCAACAGGCGGCTGGGGGCGCCGGCCCGCGCGCCGGAGAGGGCGTGCAGGTCGGTGGCGTGGGCCTCGAGCATGGGCAGGGTGACCTCGCCGCCCTGCTCGTGCGCGATGGTGAGCAGCTCGTTCAGGGTGGCGTAGCCGCGCCGCGAGGCGGCCAGCAGCGGCAGCGGCCAGACGTCGGCGTCGTCGCGCAGCGCCACGGTCGCGCCGACCAGCGCCTGGATCCCGTGGCGGCGCGCGGCCTGGTGCAGCTCGACCGCGCCGTACACGCCGTTCCGGTCGGTCAGCGCGACGCTCTCGTAGCCCAGCTCGGCGGCGCGCTCGACCAGCCGGGTGGGGCTGCTGACGCCGCGCCCGAAGTCGAAGTAGCTGTGGGCGTGCAGCAGGTGGCGAAGGCGGCG
>CAZLQH010000088.1:5391-6868 GCA_964561595.1 uncultured bacterium
TGGGGAAGCGGGCGTGGACGGCGCGGGCGGCTTCGGCGCGGCGCCTGCGTTGCGCCCACAGCTCGCCCGCCTCCGCGCGGCGGGCCAGGCCGGAGAGCTCGAGCCGCAGCTCGTCGACGCCCAGCGGCACCAGCCCGGTGTCGCTCAGCGCCAGCCGCGCCAGCCGCAGGAGCCGGACGGGGTCGCGCAGCGGCGCCTTCGCGCGCCGCGTCGCGTCGCTGCGCAGGCCGCCGCTGGAGACGAGCACGCGGACCCGCTCGGCGCTGCGCTGTCCCAGCGCCTCGGCGGCCTGCGCGACGAGCCGCCCCAAGACCGGATCGATCTCGGCCGGCTCGCAGGCGGCGTCGTCGAACGCGTGGTCGGCGGCGACGACGACGGGGGGTGGACGCACGGGGACGCGGTCGATGCGGGGGCCGTGCAGGACGGGCGTCAGCGCGCGCCCTTCGTCGCCGAGGAAGGCGAGGAGCTGGGCGGGTGTCCAGCGCCGCAGCGCTCCGACGGTGTCGACGCCCAGCCAGGCCAGCCGCTCGCGCTGGGCGGAGGAGAGGCCCGCGCCGCCCAGCAGGTAGACCGGCGCCGGATCGAGGCGGGTCCACGGGTCCTCGCCGGCGGCCGCGACCACGGCCCGGCCGGGCTCGGCGAGGTAGGCCAGCAGGTGGGCCTCCTCGACCGTGCCGGCCCCGCCGACCCGGGCGCCGGCCCGCTCGGCGAAGGCGGCGGCGTCGTGCGCGTCGCCCGCGAAGGCGACCACGCCGAGCCGGACCGCGGCGACGCGGGGCGAGACGTCGTGCATGCCGTCCAAGAACGCCTCCCAGGCGGCGTCGACCTCCGGCCCGCCGGCGGGCAGGATCGTCAGGGAAGGCGCGCGCTGCCATGCTCCGGCCACGGTCATGCCGGTCTGGACGCCCGCGGCCCGGGCGGACGCGTCGGCGTAGGCGACGGTGCGGCCGTCCTCGCTGCAAGCGAGGGGCGCGCTGGGCGGAGCCGCCTCCGGGGCGGCGCCCGGGGGCGCCGCGCCCGTCGCCTCGCGGGACGCTCCGGCGGCCGGAGCGGTCGCGGGCGCGGTCGTCGCGCCCCCTGCCGGGTGGGAGGGCATGGCCGCCGCGGCGTCGAGTCGGCCCCAGCGGTGGGCCCACAGCGCGAACGGCTCGACGCTGGCGACCAAGATCCGGGACGCCGGCTGCCGAGAGGACGGGAAGAGCCCGCCCTGAGCCGTCTGGGCTCCGTCCTGGACGCCGTTCTGGCGATTCGTCGTGGTACGGTGCAGCATCGCCGGGCACGACCTTTCGTGTCGGGACGATTCGTTCGGACGTACCGGGGGGCCGCCACAGCCATCGGTGCGTCCGAATCCGTTCGGGGTGGGTCGGCCGCGCGCTCTCGGGGGAGACGCTTTCGGAGTGATCGCGTCGGACCGGGCGCGCAGCGAAGCTCATGGATTCATGCCTCGAGCATACCTCAAAAACTAAGGTATCGGAAG
>CAZLQH010000089.1:0-6771 GCA_964561595.1 uncultured bacterium
TCGATCGAGTCGATCCACTTGGGCTGCTTCATGCCGTACACGTCGGGCACGTAGACCCGGAGCGGGAAGCCGTTGGGCTCCGGCAGCGGCAGTCCGTCCCAGTCGTACGCCAGCATCACGCGTTCGTCGGCCAGGATCGTCTCGATCGCGACGATCTCGAAGAAGCCGTCGACCGAAGCGATGCGCAGGTGGGTCGCCTCGTCGGACAGACCCAGGTCGGGCAGCAGCCGCTGGAGCGACACGCCCGTCCAGCGCGTGGTGCTGATCAGGTCGCCACCAAGCCGGTTCGAGATGCACGACAGCGTCACGAACTGGTCCAGCGCCGGGTACGCCCGGAGGTCGTCGAGCGTGAGCTGTCGCGTCCGGTCGACCAGCCCGCCGACGTTGAGCTGCCACGTCCCGGCGTCCACCGTCGGGGGCCTCAGGTTGATGTCGATCCGGTAGTGCTCGTCGACCGGCGTCAGCTCCGGGCGTGTGCCCGGCGCCGGCTCGGGCGTGGCTCCGGCGTTGGGCAGCGGGTTCCGCGACGACCACGGCCCGTCGGGGACCCCGGAGGCGCCGGCCTCCGTGCGAGCGCTCCGAACGTCGCTGCGCAACAGCGCGCCCACGCCCGCGCCTACGACCGTGATGAGCGCCGTGGCCCCGCCGACCCGGACCAGGAAGCGTCGACGGTCCACCCTCCGCGCCGTCGCGTCCGGGCGCCCACCGGCGTTCGGCGGCGCCTCCGCGCTCGCCGGTTCGGCACGACCGGGCACGACCAGGCGATCGCGGATCCATCCGACCGCGAGCCCCCAGAGGAGGTGCGCCCCGACCGCCCACGAGAGGTAGGGAACGGGTCGGTCTCGCGTAGCGGCGTCGACGGCGAAGCTCGCGAGGAACGCGAGCACGCCCAGCAGCGCGCCCACAACCAGCGCGGCCGGGACGGCGCTCCGCCGCCCGCGCGTCCCGGCGAACAGCGCCGCTCCGACGATCACGCCGGCCAGCAGGAACAGTCCGACGGCCAGCGCCTGCTCGGCGGTCTTCGCGACCTCCGAGACGTCGCCGAGGTTCAAGGCGCGGATCGTGTCCACCATGGCGTCGATGCCGAACGTCACGACGGGGCCGGGCAGCGCCCGCGCCAGCCAGTCGAACAGGTCGAACGGCAGGAACGGCGCGCCGAACGCGCGCTGCGCGAGGAACGCCAGGGCAGCCATGGGGGCCGTGACCAGCAGGCCCGCGAACGCGCCGTAAAGGAAACCGGGTCTCTTCATACGCACCTCCCGTGCGCCGGGCGACCGTGCGGTGCTGACGAAGGGGACCGGGCAGAACGCCCGAACGACCGGCAGCCCGCATCCGAAGGGGAAGGCTCGCGTGGGTCCGACGCTAGCACGAACCGATCTTCGGCCCGTAACGACCGGGTTCGCTGGCCGACGCGACGGCATGCGGCCCGAACCGATACTGGCAGTGCGTCCGAGCCGCCTGCGGCGCGCGCAGGCGTCGGTGCCGCAAAGGAGGCAGACACGCTATGACTCCTCTCCACGATCGACGCGTTTCCATGTCCGTCACGACCGCTGCACGCCGGCTCGCGTCGGCTTTGCTGGCCACGGCGATCCTCGCGGCGTTCTCGTCGACGCTGGTCGCCGCGCAGAGCGTCGGTGCCGGCGTCCTCACCCTCCAGAGCCGTCACGATTTCGCTACGACCGCGACGCAGCTCGAAGACGCCATCGCCGAGGAGGGGCTCGTCCTGGTCACGACGATCGATCACGCCGCGAACGCCGAGAACGCGGGCCTCGATCTCCTTCCGACGACCGTGTTCGTGTTCGGGAATCCGCAAGCGGGAACGCCGCTCATGCAGGCCGCGCGGACGATCGGGCTGGATCTTCCGCAGAAGATGCTCGTGTGGGAGGACGAGGCGGGCGACGTCTTCCTCACCTGGCGCGACCCGACGGTCCTGGCCACGCACCACGGCCTGACCAGCGACCACGGACCGCTGCCCAACATCGCTGCGCTGCTCGAGACGTTGGCGCAGACGGCGGCCGGCTCGCCCTGACGACCGTTTCGGGGACGCCGTGCTAGCGTGCCGGCCGTGACGACGATCCTCAGGCACCCGGCGTTCCTGTCCGCCTTCCGCTTCGTGGCGCATCTCGAGGCGGTGTCGTGGACCGGCCTGCTTGCAGGGATGTTTCTCGAGCGTGTTCTCGTCCGCTACGCGGAGCTGGGCGACCGGCTGGTGTTCGCGTTCGGGAGCGTGCACGGCGGTCTGGTGATCGTGTACGTCGCTCTCGCCATCGGCGTCGGGATGGGCCGCGGCTGGCGCCCGGTCACGTGGGCCTTGGCGCTGGCGGCGACGGTTCCCCCGTTCGCGACCTTGGCGTTCGACGCCTGGGCCAGGCGCACCGGCCGGTACGCCCTCCGGGACGCGGCGGCGTCCGCGAGCGACTGAGCGCACCGGTATCGCACCGCGAGACCTCACCGCGAGCGACGGCCGCGGCCGTCGTCATCGCGTCGGCTCGTCGGCTCCCGCGGTGCGGCCATCGACCATGGGCGGCGCACCTCGCACCGCCCCGTCCGCCCCGGTCCTCAGCGTGACGTCGAAGATGTCCGGTCGCGCGTAATGCCCAGCGACGTCCAGCTGGAACCGCGAGCCGCGAAGGCCGCCCATGTCCAGATCGGCGTACAGGACCTCCTCGCGCTCGGTCACCGGCTCGACCAGGAACTTGCCGTCTGGATCGACGATGCAGCTGCCGCCGGGGTTGATCCACGCCACGTCGGGGAGGTGCGCCGCCTTGAAGCCGTACGCATCGGGCACGTCGTCTCGGTGCACCGGGGAGCAGCAGCCGATCACGAAGGTGCGGCCTTCCTTGGCGATGTGTCTCAGGGTCGACGTCCACGGCTCGCCCCGGTCCCAGGTGGGCGCGGCGAGCAGCTGAACCCCGTGTGCGTACAGCGCCCAGCGTGCCAGCGGCATGTAGTTCTCCCAGCAGATCAGTCCTCCCAGACGCCCGATGTCCAGGTCGTACGCGGTCAGGCTGCCACCGTCTCCGCGGCCGTGCACCAGCCGCTCGGCGACGGTGGGGATCAGCTTTCGGTGGCGCCCCAGCAGCCGGCCGTCGGGACCGATGAAGAGCAGCGCGTTGTACAGCGTCGTGCCGGTGCTCGCGTCGTCCCGCTCGTTGATTCCCATCACCACGGTCACGCCCGCCTCGCGTGCCGCCTCGCGTAGGCGCTCGACGGCCGCCCCGGGCACGGTGACGGCCTGACGCAGCAGGAGCTCGTACAGCTCGCGCAGGTCCTTCGTGCGGAACGGAGGCACGAACCACGCCCAGAACGGGTACGTGGGCAGGAATCCTTCGGGAAAGACGGCCAGCTGGGCGCCGTTGCGTCCGGCCTCCGCGACGAGGTCGCAGGCCTTCTCGACGGTGGCCTCGAGGTCCAGGAACACGGGCGTGGCCTGCACCGCGGCGACGCGGACGGTGGACGGGGACGACTGGATCATGAAGGCGCTCCGATCAGCTCAGCGAGACTCTCGATCTCCCGGCCCGACCGGCTCGCGTCGTCACGCGGCGACGGCGAAAGGCGGAACGTCTTGGGTTCGGGACCTGCAGTATGGGGGTTCGAGGGCACCGACGCAAGGCCGTGACGCGTGTTCCGCGCGATCGGCCGGCGACGTCCCGCTTCCGGCGTGCGTCGGGCTGTCGCACAACCCGACCGAGTTCGGCACTCTGCTCGGCAGGGCGACTGCACACGCCATTCCCACGCGGACGGCGAACGGGTTCGACCGCGACCGCTTCCCCGCCAGGACCGAACGACGGTGCACACCGTGTGACGGCTCGTCCTCGAGGGCCGAGCCGATGCTCACCGCCGCGAAACGAGCCTGCACCCGCGTACCGCGAGACGCTGTCGAAACGGCTGGCCCCACCGCCCGCGTCCGCTCAGAACCCCATCATCCGTCCAGGCCCGCCACCCATCGGCCCCGTCACGCCGAACCACTCCGCGAGCCAGGCATGCATTTGGCGCATCTCGGAAGTCTGCGTCGCGATGATCGTGCGAGCCAGCTCCGCCACCGCTTCGTGCTCGGCGTGCCCTCGAGCCAGCAGGAAACGGGATTCACGGACGGCCACCATGTGGTGGACGATCATGTCCTCCAGGAACGCCCGCTCGGCCTGTGCGGCCGGCGCACCGGTCAGATCGCGCATCATCGGCTGGTACGCCACGTCGCGGTCGGCGCCAGGGTGCCAGGCGTCGAGCCACGCTTCCATCTGCTCGATCTCGGCCGACTGCGTCTCGACGATGCCGCGTAGGAACTCGATCAACTCGCGGCGCTCGGTCACGTTCATGAGCTGCCGCGCGCTGTCGATCGCTTCCTGATGGTGGGGGATCATGTGCGCCAGGTAGCTGGCCTCGGACGTGGTCTGGATCCTCATCATGCCGGGGCCCATGCCGCCCGGCCCGTCCGAGCGGGGACCCGAGCCACGGCCCATGCCTTGCGCGACCGCGGGCCCGGCTAGCAGGACGGTGCCGATCAGGATCGTCGTCGTCAGGGAGACGCACCATGATTTGCGGACGTGCGCGCCTACGTTCATCGACCACCTCCGTGCGTCGAATCGTGTGCGGCGGCCCGCGACCGGTGCCGGCATAGCCTTCGGTGCTGGCGACGCCCGGCCGGTCGTCGGTGCTCATGCTAGACCCGCCTGCACAGGCGCACGGCCATCGAAGCGACGGACGGACTCGATTCGTCCGGCCACCCTTTCGCGAGTCCGTGCCGTGCCCGCGACGCCCCGCCGATGGACCGCTGGCTCGGCCTAGTACCGAACCACCACGAGTCCGTTCGCTCCGTCCCCGCCCCGATGCTGGTTCGCGTCGGTGCCGTGCGCGCCTCCCCCGCCACCGCCGGTGTTCGGGACGGCGTCCGCGCCGTCTCCGGGCGTCGTCGCGTCCGCTTCGGGCCCGCCCGAGCCGCCGCCGCCCAGGCCGCCGGCTCCCGACAGGCGGGTTTCCGGAGAGGACGCCCCGCCGCCTCCACCCCCACCGACGGCGGACGGAGCGCCCGCCGCGACCGCCTGCCCCCAACCGATCGCGTCGAGCCTCACGCCGTCTCCGCCGTCGCCAGCCTCGTAGCGGCCAGCCTCGCCGACCCACGCGCCGTCGTCGCCGGGCTCGGCCTTGCCGCCTCCGCCACCACCCGCCGCGTCGTCGACCTGATCTCCGCCGAAGTGTCCCTGACCGTCGGCGCCCAATCCACCAGGTCCTGCCTCGGCGTCCCGGCCGCCGCCACCGCCGCTGCCGCCCCGTGCTCCGGGGTTCGGACTGCTGGCGTGACCCCCGCCTCCTCCGCCTCCGATCGCGCGGTAGTCTCCGAACGACGAATCGCCTCCGTTGGAGCCCCCCGCTCCCCGGGCGCCACCCACCCCGCCCCGACCGACGGTCACCACCAGATCGCCATCGACCGGAACGTCGGCGTACACGACGACGCCACCCGCACCGCCGCCCCCGCCACCGAACCCTGCGCCCCCACCGCCGCCTCCGGCGACGACGAGCACGTCGACCGTCGACGGCGACCCCGCCGACCGGAAGTCCCAGGTGCCGGACGACGTGAACACTTCGTACGTCGCCGCTTCCGCATCGTCGTCCCCAGGCAGAACAGGCTGGAGGATCACCTTGCGGACATCGGCCGGGGCCTCCGGTCCACGCGCGCCCGACGGTCCAGCGCATGCGACCAGCAGCGCCGACGTCACGGTCCACGCCACTCCCCACGCCACGGCGCGTACGATCCGACTCGACTTCGTTCGACCTGCAGCTGTACGGTTCACGGCTCCGACGGTAGCACCCGCGGTCGAGCGGGCGTGGACGTGGCGTCGGTCGCTGGGTCCCTCCGCAGGGGGTACGCCACCGAGCGGAGGACTGACCGGCCACCGGTCGCGTATCGTGGGACTCCGCTCGGAAGGAGACTTCGATGACGACGATGGACCGACGCGAGCGCGACGTCCTGGCCCACGCCCTGGCGACCCTCGAGTACCGGACGGACGTGGCCCTGGCGGGTGCGCCCGGAGCGTTCATGACGTTCCGTGCCGCTCCCGACGTGCGCACGCCCGAAGAGATCCTGACCCACATGGCGCAGCTGATGTCGATGGCGCAGAGCAGGATGCACGAAGGCGCCTCAGCGAGCCGGGGTGACGTACCGGAGACCGATGCGGCTCCTCCCCTCGTGCAGTTCCGCGAGCGGCTTCGCTCGCTGGCCATCGCGATCGAGGAGGACGACGGCCTGGAGCGCGCCGCGGCGTACAAGCTCCTGCAAGGACCGATCCTGGACGCGATCACGCACGCGGGGCAGCTGACCCTGATGCGGCGCCTTTCGGGCTCCCCGATCACGACCTCCGGGTACTTCCGCGCCCAGATCGACAAGTCGTGGTGAGGGGCGCCGCCGCTCGATAGCGCGCGACCCCTCGCCACGCCTATCATTCACGCCCGTTTCACGCCTCGTTCGCTAGCGTGCGCTGCCCACGAAGACCGCGATCGGCGCGGGCTCGCCAGGCTGGCGCGCCCTCGTTCGGATAGCGGCACAGTGGGCACGAAGGACCCGGCCGGCGCTGTCGGCCGGGCTCGGTACCCCCACCTCGTTCGAACGATAGGAGCGTGACCATGAGAGGCACGATCGACATAGGGATCCGTGGCGTGGCGATCTCGCTGTTGCTGATCGCCGCGACCGCCTGCAGCACACCGGGCGACGGCGACGGCGAAGGAGGCGGCGGGGTCGACGGAGATGCTTCGCCGTCGGCGACCATCGCCACCCCT
>CAZLQH010000090.1:0-3027 GCA_964561595.1 uncultured bacterium
TACGCCAGCAAGCACGGCTCGACCGCCGAGATCGCGGAGAGGATCGGAGCGGTGCTGCGCGACGCCGGTCTGCCGGTCGCGGTCGCGCCGGTGCGCGAGGTGACCGACCTGACGCCGTACACGGCCGTCGTGCTGGGCAGCGCGGTGTACATGGGACGCTGGCGCCGCGAGGCCAGCGGGTTCGTGACCCGTCACGCCGACCAGCTCGCGGCGCGCGACACCTGGATCTTCTCCAGCGGTCCCACCGACGAGGGCGACCCGGTGGAGCTCACCGACGGCTGGACCTTTCCGAAGCCTCTGGAGGCCACCCTCGAGCGCATCGCACCGCACGACGTGACGGTGTTCCACGGGAAGCTCGACCCGGACCAGCTGGGTCTGTTCGAGCGCTGGATCGTCCGTACGGTGAAGGCGCCCATAGGCGACTTTCGTGATCCGGCGACGATCGAGGCGTGGGCCAGCGACATCGCCGCCAAGCTTCAGGAGCGTGACGCTGCTCCGTAAGAGCCGTGCAGATCGGGTCGCTTGGCCACGCAGTCGACGCTGCGTCGTCCGACCAAGGCCGCGGACGGCGTTACGGCGCGGTGCGACCTTTCCAGGCGGAGCCCCGCCCGAAGGCGTCGCGTAGCCCGGCGTCGATCAGGATGCCGCCCAGCGGGATCCAGCCCAGCCCGGCGGTCAGCGTGAAGCCCAGAGGCAGGTGCAACCGACGATCGATCGGGGCTCGTGCGCAGACCTGCGCCGTCAGCGCCAGCACGGCCAGGGCCAGCCCCAGAACGCGTCCCTCGACGGCGAACCGGAGCGCGAGGAGCCACGGCAGCGCGCCGCACATCGCGATCATCGCGCCCCCGACGACCAGCGCGAGGCCAGGGAGTTCGGTGCCTCCGGCAAGGCTCTTGCGCCAGCTACGCCACAGCGCTCCCCAGTTCCGCAGCTGATCCGACGTCAGCCAGCCGTCCGACCACGCCATCGCCGTGCGTGCCCCGTGATCGCGCGCTCGCGTGGCGAAATCCACGTCGTCCACGGTGGTTCCGCGCAACGCTGCGTACCCCCCGATCCGCTCGTACACCGAGCGCTTCACGAGCACGAAGTGCCCGACCGCCAACGCGCGGCCGCGCCCAGCGCCGTCCGGAGCCGCGACGCACAGGATCAGCCCGAAGGTCGCAGGCGTCACCAAGCTCCACGGAAGCCACGGCTTCGTCGGCACGGCGGCGCTCGAGACGAGATCCAAAGATCGCGCCTCCGCCAGGGCCCGCATCGCCGCGACGGCTCGGGGGTGGTGTCGAACGTCGGCGTCGGTGAACAGGAGCCAGTCGCCGGCGGCCCGCTGAGCGCCCCGTGCCATGGCGTGCACCTTTCCGGCCCAGCCGGGCGGTGGGCCGCTCAGGTGCAACGCCTCGACCGAGGCGTGGCTGGCCGCGTAGCGATCCGCGATCCGGCCCGTCCCGTCGCTCGAGGCGTCGTCCACGATCACGACGCGGTGCAACGGCGGCTCCTGGGCCAACAGGCCGTCCAGCGTGACCGCGAGATGGTCCGCCTCGTCGCGGGCGGGCACGACCGCGGACACGCGCCCCACGGGCAGGTGCGAGGGCTGCGGCGCGTGCAGGAACCGCCCGGCTCGGCGGCGGACGCGCCGTGCGACCGCGACGGCGACGAGGGCGACGACCAGAGCGGTCCACGTCAGCGGGGTCATGCCCGAGGGTACGCCGCGCGACGATGCCGGCGTACGCCGCACAGGACCGTCGGCCAGGACGGCCCGAGGCGCAGGTGGACCGGCCCCGGCCGTGATCACGGCCTACAATGCTCCATGCCCCCCGATGCCGTGCGGCTGTTCGGCCGCCCGGACCTGCGCCAAGACGGACGGCGTAGGTTCCTGGCCGCCAGTCACCTGCACCGGTTCGTCGCCTTCCTGGCGGCCCGTGCGGACTGGGTGTCGCGCGACGAGGTGGTCTTCCTGTTCTGGCCCGACCGGCTGGACGCCGTCGGGCGCCGCAACCTGCGCAAGCTGCTGCACCGCGCACGCCGCGACGTGCGCGGGATCGAGGCCGAGGGCGACCGGTTCCGCTGGCGGGTGGACAGCGACCTGCGCGCCTGGCGCGAGGCGCTCCGCGAAGGCGACGCGACCGCTGCGCTGGCGCTGTACCGGGGTCCGCTGCTCGAGGGCCTGGACGCCGGCGCCCCGACGGAATTCGCCGGCTGGCTCGAGCGCGAGCGCGAGCAGCTTCGCGCCCAGCTCGTCGACCTGGTGGTCGCGAGCTGCGCTCGGCTGCAGCGGTCCGATCCGGAGGCCGCCGCGGAGCTGTCCTCAGCGCTGCTGAACATCGATCCGCTGGACGAGCGCGCGGTCAGATGCTGCATGTGCAGCTTGGCGGCCGCGGACCGTGCGGTCGACGCCGAGCGGCTCTTCGCGAGGTACGCCCGCGATCTGAACGCCGAGATGGGCGTCGAGCCCGACAGGGCGACGCGAGAGCTGCACGAGACGCTGATGGCGGCAGCTGGGTCGTCCGACGCCGAAGGCGATGCGCCCCCACGCACCGAAGCGTCCGCCGCGACGCCGGCTGCACCATCGATCGCTCCGCCTGTCGCACCGGGCGTCGCAGCGCGCGCGCGCCAGGCACGAGGCGTGGCCGTGCCGTGGGGCACGACGTCGTTCGTCGGTCGGCACGCGGAGCTCGCGAAGCTGCGCGAGCGCTTCGCGTCGGCCCTCGCGGGCGAAGGGGGCGTCGTCGCGGTCGAGGGCGAGGCGGGGGTCGGCAAGACGCGATTGGTCGAGACGTTCCTGGCCGGCCTGCCGCCCGGCGTGCAGGCGTTCGCCGGCCGCTGCTACGAGCGCGATCTGAGCGCGCCCCTGGAGCCCGTTCGAGCCGCACTGGGCGCGCTGCCCGGCGTGGAGGGGGGAGGCGAGGAGATGTCGCACGCTCCGGACGCCGCGCGCTTCGCCGCGTCGGAGACCCGCGAGCGTGGGAGCGTGCATCGGGCGCTGACCGCGCGCCTCGTGCGGGCCGCCGCGCCCGACGCCGGCGTCGTGCT
>CAZLQH010000090.1:3127-6761 GCA_964561595.1 uncultured bacterium
CGTTCTCGCACGACAAGCTGCGGCAGACGGTGTACGAGAGCCTGGGGCCGCCGGTCCGGCGATCGCTGCACGCCGGCGTGGCGCTGGCGCTGGAGGCGGACGACGCGGACGACGCGGAGCTGGCCCACCACTTCCTGCGGGCCGAGATGTGGCCCCAGGCGTACGAGCGCCTTCGGGTCGCGGCGCGGTTCGCGGAGGCGGACAGCGCCTGGGAGGTCGCACGGGAGGCGTACGCCCGCATGCTGGCGATCGTGCCTCGCCTGGAGGACGCGGACCGCAAGCGGTTCGAGGCGCTCCAGGCGACCGAGCGGCTGCTCGAGTTCATGAATCGGCGGCCGGAGTGGATCGACACGATCGAACGACTCACGGCGCTGGCGGACCGGATCGGCGACCCGGCCATGATCGCCGAGGCCGCGCTCAAGCGGATGGCGATGCTGTCGGTGCAAGGCGACGGAGCCGGCGCGACGGCGGCGTTCGAGCGGGCCGATGCGCTGTTCGAACAGCTGGGCGACGCCGGCTCCCGGGCACGCGGCTACCGCGAGGTGGCGTACCTCGGGTGGATGCGCGGCGACTACCGAGAGGTCATCGCGTCCAGCTTCGCGGCGATGGCGATCGACCGGAAGCTCGGGCACCGGCGGGCGTTGGCTGCGACGGCGGAGAACATCTCGCACGCCTACCGGTGGCTGGACGACGACGAGGAGGCGAAACGCTGGGCGGAGCGGGCCGCGTCGATCTACGAGGAGCTCGGCGACCTGCTCGGCGCGTACCTGCGTCTGGACATCCGTGCCTGGATGCACCTCCGAGCGAACGACGAGACGGCGGCGGCCGCGGTGCTGGAGCGCCTGCTGCCGATCTGCGTGCAGCTCGAGGACAAGCACCTCGTGGTCGAGAAGCACATGAGCCTCGGCAAGCTCTACCTGGGAAGCCGCGACTATCCACGGGCGCTGGAGAACTTCGAGGCGGCCACCCGGCAAGGCGCGGCCACCGGCGACCTGCGGCACGAAGGGTACCCACGCATCAGCGCCGGCGTAGCGCTGGAGGGCCTGGGCGCGTACGAGGACGCTGCCCGGAGCTACCTCACGGCGGCGCGTCTGCTGGAGGCCTCGTACGCGATGACGGGCATGGCCGAGGACGAGGCCGGCCAGGGCGACGCCCTCGTGCTTCACAGCGGCGTCGTCCGGCGGCGCTTGGGACGCCCCGAGGACGCTCGGAGCAGCTTGGGAGCGGCGGAGGAGATCTTCCGCAGGTCGGGCGACGCGCACAGGCTGGGCCTGGTGCAGATGGAGCTCGGCGCGCTGCACTGGGGCACGGGCGAACTGGAGCCGGCCGCTAAGGCGTACCGGGACGCGTACGACACGGCGCTCCGGGCCGACATGCCCGCGCGGCAGGTCGCTGCGCGCGCCAGCCTCGCCGTGGTGTACCGCGACCTCGGGCGGCTCGACGAGAGCATCGAGGCGGCGCGCGACGCGGTCGACCGGGTCCGCGGCGACGGCGACCCGCTCGGTGAGGCGTTCCTGCTGTCCAGCCTGGCGTCGAGCTACCAACGGGCAGGACGCAGCGAGGAGGCCAGAGCCTGCCTGGAGCGGTCGCTGGCGCTGCGTCGCGACGGGGGCGACGTCGAGGGCGCGACGGCGACCGCCGATGCGCTCGCGACGCTCGGGCACGTCCCGACGCCGCAGGCGGGAGGCCCATGACCTGACCCGTCCACGCGACCACGCCCGTCGCCGAGCCCCCCGCCCGAGCCCACGGCCCGAGCTCGCTGCCCAAGCCGGTCGTCGGCCACCTCCCGAGTCGCCCTCGCCGTCCCCGAAGAAGGAGCATAGCGATGCAGAAGTACCTCATTCACCGAACGGTCGGAGAGCTGACCGAGAGCGAGATCGAAGCTTCGGGAGCCCGCAGCGTCGACGTGTTGGCCGGCATGTCCGGGATCCGCTGGATCCGCTCGTACTACTCCGCGGAGGAGGGCAAGATCTACTGCGAGTACGAGGCGCTCAACCTGGAGCTGCTCCTGGAGCACGCCCGTCGCGCCGACCTGCCGTTCGACGGGGCGTCGCTGGTGCGGGAGCTGGACCCGACGATGTTCCGCTGACGCCGCGGACGCAACGACCGCCAACGCCGCCGCACCTCACTCCCTGCAGCGCCCCGGATCCGCTCCGGGGCGTTCCCAGTGCGGCAACGGGCGGGGAACGGCCGCGCGCCTACGGTCGCTGCACGGGAGGATCCACGCCGGGCCTCCTCGGAGAGGACCACCATGACCCTGACCCGTCCACGACTCGCCCCCGAAGCCGTCGACACGTTCGCCGCTGCGCTGCGTGGCGACCTCGTCCGCGAGGGCGACGACGCGTACGACGAGGCACGCGCGCTCTACAACGCCATGATCGACAAGCGTCCCGCGCTCATCGCGCGGTGCGTGGACGTCGCCGACGTGATCACGGCCATCGCGTTCGCCCGAGAGGCGGAGCTGCCTCTCGCGGTGCGCGGTGGCGGCCACAACGGCGGCGGGCTGGGCAGCGTCGACGATGGGCTCGTGATCGACCTGGCGGCCATGAACGGCGTCCGAGTCGATCCCGACGCGCGCACCGTCAGGGTCGAGGGCGGAGCGACGTGGGGGAAGGTGGACCACGCCGCCCACGCGTTCGGCCTGGCCGTCCCGAGCGGAATCATCTCGACCACGGGCGTCGGAGGCCTGACGCTCGGAGGCGGGCTGGGCCACCTGACCCGGCGGCACGGCCTGACGATCGACAATCTGCTCGAGGTCGACGTGGTGCTCGCCGACGGCAGCGTGGTCACCGCGAACGCGGACGAGCATCAGGACCTGTTCTGGGCGGTGCGTGGCGGCGGTGGGAACTTCGGGGTCGTCACCTCGTTCCTGTTCCGGGCGCACCCCGTCGGAACGATCGTCGGCGGCCCCACGCTCTGGAGCCTGGACGACGCGGCCGACGTGATGCGCTGGTATCGCGACTTCATCCGCGAGGCGCCACGCGAGCTGACCGGCTTCTTCGCCTTCCTGACCGTTCCACCGGGGCCGCCGTTCCCCGAGCACCTGCACGACCGGAAGGCCTGCGGCATCGTGTGGTGCTACGCCGGGCCACCCGAACGCGCGGACGAGATCTTCGCTCCCGTCGCGGCGTTCAAACAGCCCCTCCTGCACGGCGTCCATCCTATGCCGCTGCCGGCGCTTCAGAGCGCGTTCGACGGGCTCTATCCACCGGGGCATCAGTGGTACTGGCGCGCCGACTTCTTCGACGAGCTCAGCGACGCCGCGATCGCGGCGCACGTCGAGCACGGGTCCCGCATGCCGACGATGCAGTCCTCGATGCATCTCTACCCGATCGACGGTGCCGCTCACGACGTGGCGGACGACGCGACGCCGTGGAGCTACCGCGACGCGACCTGGGCGCAGGTGATCGTCGGGGTCGACCCGGATCCCGCCAAGGCCGCTGAGCTGGAGGGGTGGACGAAGGCGTACTGGGACGCGCTGCACCCGTACTCCTCGGGAGGCGCGTACGTGAACTTCATGATGGACGAGGGGCAGGAGCGCGTGCGCGCGACGTACCGCGACAACTACCCGCGCCTCGCGCGGATCAAGGCGACCTACGATCCTCGGAACCTGTTCCGCGTGAACCAGAACATC
>CAZLQH010000091.1:0-6660 GCA_964561595.1 uncultured bacterium
CCTCGTTGAACGTCGTCAGCAACGCCGCGGTCTGCTGCGCCTCGACCAGCCGCCGAGCGATGGTGCGCCGCAGCGGGCTCATCGCGACCGACTCCTCGCGACGGGCTCCGGCGACGCCCGCCTCGGGCCGCGTCGTCGCGGCGGGCTCTGAAGGCGCGGCCTGGGCCTTGCCCGCCGTTCCTCCGGCGTCCAGGTGACGCTGCACGTCCTCCTTCAGGAGGCGACCGCCGGGACCGGTGGCGCGCACCTCGGCGGCGGACAGGCCGTGCTCGTCCAGCAGCCTGCGGGCGGCCGGCATGACGGCGCTCGGCTCCTCGCCGGTAGCCGCCTCCGTCGCGGCTGGGGGCGCATCCGCCGTCGACGCGGGCGCCTCCTCCGGCTGCGGGGCTTCCGCGGGCTCGCCGGCGTCGGCCGGCTTCTCTTCCGAAGCCTCCGCAGCGGCGCCCGCCTCGATGCGGGCGATGACCTCGCCCACCTCGGCGGTGTCGCCCTCGGCCTTGAGCACCTCCTGCAAGACCCCGGCTTCGGAGGCGGGCACCTCCAGCGTGGCCTTGTCGGTCTCGACCTCGACCAGCGGCTCGTCCTTCTCGACCCGGTCGCCGGGCTGCTTCAGCCAGGCTCCGATGAACACCTCGTTGATCGACTCGCCCACGGAGGGCACCTTGACGTCCGTCATCGAATCTCCTCGTTTCGGGCGAGCGTCGCCGCGCCGCCGGACCGCGTCGTCACGACGCGCCCTCGAACGCGTCCCGCAGAAGCTCTTCCTGCTCGAGCTTATGGGCGCTGCCGGAGCCGGTGGCCGGGCTGGCCGACGCCGGTCGGGTCACGCCGTGGAAGCGGCGACCGAACGCCTCGCTGCCCCACGGCGCGCGCAGGAACCGCCAGGCGCCCATGTTCTCCGGCTCCTCCTGGACCCAGACCAGCGGGGCGTCCGCCGGGTAGAGCGCCAACGCCTCCTCGATCTGCTCGTCGGGCCGCGGGTAGAGCTGCTCGAGGCGCACGATGGCGACGTCGTCGCGCTCGCGCTTCTCGCGCTCGGCCAGCAGGTCGTAGTACACCTTGCCGCTGCACGCCAGGATCCGGGTGACGCCGTCGGGCACCACCTCGGCGTCGGGCAGCACGCGCCGGAAACGTCCGCTGGTGAAGTCGTCCAGCGGCGACACCGCCCGCGGCGCGCGCAGCAGGCTCTTCGGCGTCATCACGATCAGCGGCTTGCGCCAGGGGCGCAGCACCTGCCTCCGGAGCAGGTGGAACATCTGCGCGGGGGTCGTCGGGTACGCCACCTGCATGTTGTCCTCGGCGCACAGCTGGAGGAACCGCTCGAGCCGGGCCGAGGAGTGCTCCGGACCTTGGCCCTCGAACCCGTGGGGCAGCAGCATCGTGAGACCGGAGAGCCGGCGCCACTTGTCCTCGCCGCTGGCGATGAACTGGTCGATGATCACCTGCGCGGCGTTCACGAAGTCGCCGAACTGCGCTTCCCATGCGACCAGGCCTTCCGGCATGTCCAGGCTGTAGCCGTACTCGAACCCCAGCACGCCCGCTTCGGACAGCGGGCTGTTGTGGATCTCGACCGGCGCCTGCCCCTCCGACAGGTGGGCCAGCGGCATCCAGCTGGCGTCCGTCGTCGGATCGTGCAGCATGGCGTGACGGTGCGAGAAGGTGCCGCGCTCGCTGTCCTGACCGGTGAGCCGAACGCGCGCGCCCGCATCGGCCAGCGACGCCAGCGCCAGCGCCTCGCCCGCGGCCCAGTCCAGCGGCTTGTCGCCGGCGGCCATCTCGTGGCGGGCGTTCAGGCCACGCGCGATCTTCGAGTTGACCGTGAAGCCGTCGGGCACCGCGGTCGTGCGCGTCAGCAGCCGCGCGGCGTCCGTGACGGCCAGGCCGGTGTCGACCTCGTCGACGTCGGCGTCCGGACCGCCGCGGTACGACGCCCAGACGCCCTCCCCCGCCGAGTAGTGCGGCTTGAACTCGTCGCTCCTGGCGACCGAGAGCTCCTGCTCCAGGTGCTCGCGGCGGGCCTCGACGATCTCGTCCGCCTCCTCGCGGCTCACCTCGCCCAGGGTCAGAAGCCGCTCCATGTAGCTTTCGCGGACGGTGGGGCGCTTGCGGATCACGTCGTACATGCGGGGCTGCGTGAACCCCGGCTCGTCGCCCTCGTTGTGTCCGTGGCGGCGGTAGCAGTACATGTCGATCACCACGTCGCGCTGGAAGCGCTCGCGGAAGTCCATCGCCAGCTCGATCACCTGCGCCACGGCTTCAGGATCCTCGCCGTTGACGTGCAGGATCGGCGCCTGAAGCATCTTCGCGATGTCGCTGGCGTAGGTGGTGCTGCGGCTCTGCTCCGGCCCGGTCGTGAAGCCCAGCTGGTTGTTCACGATGACGTGCAGCGCGCCACCCACCTGGTAGCCGGGCAGCTCGGAGAGGTTCAGCGTCTCCTGCACGACCCCCTCGCCGATGAACGCCGCGTCGCCGTGGATCAGGATCGGCATGCCGCGCACCCGGCGGGCGTCGGCGGCGCGGTCCTGCTTGGCGCGCACGCGCCCCAGCACCACGGGATTGACGTACTCCAGGTGGCTGGGGTTGAACGCCAGGCTCAGGTGGACGGTCGAGCCGTCCTCGGTCGTCCAGTCGCTGGAGTAGCCGAGGTGGTACTTCACGTCGCCGCTGCCGCGGTTCATCTCGGGGTCGACGTCGTCGAACTCGCGGAAGATCGTGCGCGGGCTCTTGCCCAGGATGTTCGCCAGCACGTTCAGGCGGCCCCGGTGCGCCATGCCCAGCACGATCTCGCGCACGCCCTGCCGGCCGGCCTTCTCGATCGCGAGGTCCAGCAGGGGGATGAGGCTCTCGCCGCCCTCCAGGCTGAAGCTCTTCGCGCCGATGTACTTCTTCTGGATGAAGTCCTCGAAGATCACCGCGTCGGTCAGCTTGGTGAGGATCCGCAGCTGCGTCTCGCGCGAAAGCGCGCGGCGGTTGCGCTGCCGCTCCATGCGCTCCTGCAGCCACACCCGCACGCCCAGGTCGTCGATGTGCATGAACTGCGCGCCGATGGCGCGCGTGTACGTCTCGCGCAGGCCCTCGATCAGCTCGCCCAGCGTGTTCGCGCCCTCGACGCTGGTGGCAAGCACGGGCGCTGCCATGTCGGCCTCGTCGAAGCCGTAGTGGGCGGGATCCAGCTCGGGGATCTCGGCACCGTCGCGACCCAGCGGGTTGACGTCCGCGATCCGGTGGCCGCGCACGCGGTAGTTGCGCGTCAGCTTGTCCGCGCGGTGCTGCAGGCCGCCGTCCTCCATGCCGCCGCGGCCGGACGCGCCGCGGAACACGCTGCGTGGCAGGAAGCTGGGACCCATCGCCTCGCGGCCCGACAGCTCGCCGCCGGGAATGTCGTCGAAGTAGCGGCGCCACGCGTCGGGCACGGCGTCCGGGTCGCGTAGGTAGGCGAGGTACATCTCCTCGACGAACGCGAGGCTGGAGCTATTCAAGGGGGGATCGCTCTCTTCGACTGGTCGCATCACTACCGCCTGCCTCGGGGATCGCGTCGCACCGGACGGTGGGGCTCATGTCAGGAGGCTCACGTCGGGGCTCGCGTCGGCTCGGGTGATGGTAGCAACCGGGTCGCTGCGGACCGGGGGCTGCATCACCGTGTCGACCGCGCCTCACGGCGCGAACGCCGTCGGCCTTTGTACCACGGTCGGTACGCTGCGTCTGGCGGCTGGGTGACGAGCCGCGGGAGGCGCTGCGCGTCGTGGTGGACGCACCCTGGGCGCGCTCGCGGGGCACTGCGGTACGGTGCGGGCATGGCGGACGTGCTGACCCTGGGCGAGCTCCTCATCGATTTCGTGCCCGACCGGACCGGCGTGACGCTGGGCGAGGCCGAGCGGTTCCTCAAGGCTGCCGGCGGCGCGCCCGCCAACGTGGCCGTCGGCGTGCGCCGGCTGGGCGTCGACGCCGGCTTCATCGGCAAGGTCGGCGACGATCCGTTCGGCCACTGGCTGGCCTCGATCCTGGAACGCGACGGCGTCGACGTGTCGCAGCTCCGCTTCGACGACGCGGCGCGCACGGCGCTGGCGTTCGTGTCGCTGACCGAGGAGGGCGAGCGGGACTTCATGTTCTACCGCCACCCGTCGGCCGATCAGCTGCACCGCGCGGACGAGATCGACCTGAAGGCGGTCGCGGACGCGACGATCCTGCACCACGGCAGCATCAGCCTGATCCAGGAGCCGTCGAGGAGCGCGACGCTGGCGGCGATCGACGCCGCCCGGGGCGCCGGGCGCCTGGTGAGCTACGACCCGAACCTGCGGCTCCCGCTGTGGGAGAGCGCAGAGGCGGCCCGGGAAGGGATGCTGGGTCCGTGGAAGCTGGCGCACGTGATCAAGATCAGCGAGGAGGAGCTTTCGTTCCTGACCGGCTCCAGCGACCTGGAGGCCGCGCGGTCGCTGATGCACGACGAGCTGCGGCTGCTGACCGTGACGCTGGGACAGGCGGGCGTGGCGTGGTTCGCCGGCGATCGCTCGGGACGCGTGGACGGCTTCTCCGTGAAGCCGGAGGACACCACCGGGGCGGGCGACGCGTTCGTGGCCGCGCTGCTGGCGGCGTTGGCGCGCGAGCCGGAGCTGGCGTCGGACGACGACGCGCTCGAGGGCGCCCTGCGGCGCGCGAACGCGTACGCGGCGCTCACCACCACGCGTCCCGGCGCGATTCCGGCGCTGCCCAGCGCGGACGAGCTGGACCGGTTCTTAGGGGAGTGAGGCCCGCGAGCCTCGCCGCTTCGGCCCGCGTAGACGGCGCGAGCCAAAAAAGATCGCTCGCCGTGGCGAGCGCGAACCCTCTTGCTTTGATAGTCCAAAGAATACGACGTTATGCGGGATTCGTCAACCCTTTGCACGCGACCGCGCCTGCGGCCGGCCGAACCGGCGCCTCGTCGCGGGCCGATCGGTCCGATCGAGGGGTTCGGGGCGCCGATTTCGTAGGCCTTCGCTGGAGGCGTGGCACGTGACCTGGATCGACGCGCTGGCGTGGGCGGGCACGTTGACGTTCGCCGCGGCGGGCGCCCTCACCGCGATCGAGAAGCGCTTCGACCTCGTCGGCGTGCTGGTGCTGGCCTCCGTCACGGCGGTCGGCGGGGGCGCCATCCGCGACGTGCTGGTCGGGCGCCTCCCGCCCGACACGTTCCGCAACGAGCCGCTGCTCTGGGCGGTCGCTGCCACGGCCGTCGCGACGTTCGCGCTGCACGGCCGGGTGCGTTCGCGCCCGCGTCTGCTGTACGCATTGGACGGCGTGGGCCTGGCGATCTTCGCGGCGCTCGGCGCGTCGACGGGCGTGAGCGCCGGACTGGGTCCGTGGGGCACCGTGTTCGCGGGCGCCGTCTCCGGCGTCGGCGGCGGCGTGCTGCGCGACGTGCTGAGCGGGCGGGTGCCCGGGATCCTGTACCGGAACGGCGACTTCTACGCCTCCGCCGCCGCGGCGGGCGCGCTGGCCGTGTGGATCCTCGCGACGCTGCAAGCCCCCGAGGCGTTGGGTACCGGTGCAGGCGTGGTCACGACCCTGACCGTCCGCCTCGGAAGCCGGGCGCTGAACCTGGCGCTTCCGGTGCCTCGGGATCCGACCTGACCGCCTCGGCCTCGCTGCGCGGCGGGAACCAGCCGTGCGCACGGGCCGCCTCGGCCGTGTCGAGGTCCGCCGGGTCGTCCAGCGCGACCTCGGCGAGGTCGGTACGCGACCGCAGCCAGGCCCCCATCCCGACGTCGCCGCGTGGACCACCGCCGGCTCGCACCTCGTCCACCAGCTCGGCGGGCAGCAGCGCCGGCGCTCCCGATCGACCGCCCGGGTAGCGGCTCACGGCGCCCGCGGCGAGGCGCCCGACGCGCCGCAAGGCCGAGAGATGGTCGGCATCGACGCCGGGCATGTCGGGCAGAAGGACGAGGACGCGTGCTCCCTCGGGCACCGCGCGCAGGGCGGTCCGGAGCGACGCCGACAGCCCTTCCGACCAGGCGTCGGCGACGATCGGCACGGTGCCGGCATGCAGCTCGGGTGCCAACCGCGCGGCGTCGTGGCCGAGCACCACCAGCGTGGCGTCGCAAGCGGCGGCTGCCATGCGCTGCGCTCGGGCGAGGAGCGTCTCGCCGTTCTTGCGGAGCAGCGGCTTGGCTCCCCTCATCCGGCGGCCCGCGCCCGCCGCCGGGATCACCGCCCAGACCGGAGCGGCGGCGGCGCGCAGCTCCGACACCAAGCGCGCCGCCAACGCGGTGGCGACCTCCTCGGGTCCTTCCGCCCCGATGGCGAGGCCGGCCGGCGCGTCGATCCGGGCGACGTCGAGCCCGGCCAGCTCCGGTCGCTCCGCGAGGACCGTCCGTCGGTGCCGGCCGGCGACGACGCCGAGGTAGCGAACGCCGGCGCGCAGGCCCCAAGCTGCCGCGGCGGCGTCCAGGTCCAGTCGCCGGGAGGCGGCCACCAGCCGGTCCGAGGGGCCCAACACCCACGGCCGTCGCGAAGGATCGGCGTCACGCAGCGTGGCGGCGTCGGCGACGAGCGTCTCGATCTCGATGTCGTGCCGCCGTAGCGACACGACGAGGCGCTGGGCCGCGGCGCGTGAAGGGCCGGCCCAGCGGAGCCGCCAGCCCATCCGGCCCATCCGGAGCGCGAGCCCCTCGACCTCGGGTCCGT
>CAZLQH010000092.1:0-6589 GCA_964561595.1 uncultured bacterium
CCTTGAACTCGAAGAACACCGGCGGCTGGACCAGCACGCCGTCGCCCTCGTTCGAACGCTGCTCGATCAAGACCGCGAGGGCGCTCAGGACCGAGGGGCTGGCGACCAGGTCGTCGCGGGTCAGGCTCCAGCCGTGCCGGGAGCGGTACCAGTCTTCGATGGCGTGGTAGTAGGTCTCCGGCTTGGTGCCGTACCCGTAGATCCCGTGCGCGACGCGGTGCGCGAGGCGCTCGACGACGGCGGGAGGCGAGAGCAGGTCCATGTCGGCGACCGACATCGGAATCGCGTCCTCGTTGCCGAAGTGCTCGGCGAGGTAGGAGCGGCTCCACTTCAGGGTGGGGACGTCGTTACGGTCGACCGGCTCGCCTACGTCCATGGGCTCGTCGCTCGACGTCCCGCGCGGACTCGGGGGGGACGACCGGGGCTTCGAGGCGGCAGGGTGTCGGGGCAGGGCGGGCGACGCATGTCCGCACTGTACTGGCTGGCGCGTCGGTCGCCGTGCGAGGCGAGCCGCCGATACCGTCCTGCAGGCGCCCCGAACCACGCCGAAGCGGCGTGCTAGCGTTGCCTTGACCTGAGGACGGGAGGCTCCCATGTCGACGCCGAGCCGCGGATCGTTTCGTGTCGGACGCACGCTCGGGAGGGGCCGCGCTCACGATCGTGGCGGGCGGGGGTCGCGCCTAGGGCGCCTCGCCATTCTGCTGCTGGCGGTGGCGTTCGTTTCGCCCGTCGCCTGGGCGCAGGACGCCCCCATCCCCGAGCGCTTCGCCACCACCCGCAGCGACACCGACTACCCCGGCGGCGACCTGACGCCGCTGTTCAACGTGTCTCTGGAGCAGTGCCACGGCACCTGTCTGCGGCTGGAGGATTGCGCGGGGTTCACCTTCAACCAGCGCAACGGCGCCTGCTTCCCGAAGGCCGTTTTGGGCGATCCGGTGGTGATCGAGGGGGCGCTCTCGGGCGTGATCACGCGCCGGAGCGAGGCCGCCTTGGAGCGCGCCCGCGAGGTCGCGGCCCAGCTGGGCTTCCTCGCGTCGGACGACCTCGACGCGGCGCGCGAGCAGGCGACCTCCATGGCGGAGCTCTATCCGGCCGACGGGCGTTCGGCGGCGCAGCTGCTGGACGCCGCGCGGCGATCGCCGGCCGAGGCCGTCGCCTGGACCGGCGCTGCGGTGACGGTCGCTGACGACGGGGCGGCCTGGCTCGCCCACGCGCGCGCCCTGGCGGCCGAGGCGGCACGCGACGCGAACCGCCGCTACGACCGGAACCGTCAAGCGGCAAGCGCGGCGCTCAACGCCGCTCTGCGCCTGCCCCAGCCGGAGCGTGCCCAGGCGCTGGTGGTCCTGGCGCGTGCGCTCGAGGAGACCTACCGCGGCGAGGCCGCCCTCGGTGCGATGCGGCTGGCCGATGCGATCCGACCGGGCGTCGCCCCCGAGGACCTCGCTCGGTTGCGGGAACGCTTCGGCTTCCGGGTGCTGGCGCACGACGTGGACGCCAGCAGCGCCTCGCCCCGCATCTGCGTGAGCTTCTCGGAGGAGCTCTCGCCGCGCCGCGACTACGGGCCCTACGTGCAGACCCACGCGCCCGGCCTCGCGCTGGAGGTCGAGGGGCAGGAGTTGTGCGTCACCGGCGTCGCCTACGGCCAGAGCTACGATCTGACGCTGCGCGCGGGGCTGCCCAGCGCCGGTGGCGACGCGCTGATGGGCGACGTGCCGCTCGCGGTCTACATTCGTGACCGCGCGCCGTCGGTGCGCTTCCCGGGTCGCGCCTACGTGCTGCCCGCCGCCGGGCCGCACGCGCTTCCGATCGAGACGGTGAACGCCGACCGACTCGAGCTGCGCCTGCTGCGGGTGCCCGACCGCAACCTCGCCACCGCCGTCCGCGACGGGAGCTTCGTCCAGCCGCTCGCGGCCTGGGAGGCCGAACGGTTCGAGGAGCTCTTCGCCGAGCCGGTCTGGCAGGGCGAGGCGCAGGTCGAGGGGACGCTGAATCGGGCCACGCCCTCGCGTCTCCCGCTCGAGGAGGTCGGCGAGCTCGAGACCGGGGTCTATGTGCTCCGCGCCGCCGTTCCCGATTCCGATCCGTTCGAGGTCGCGCCGGCCACGCAGTGGTTCGTGGTGTCCGACCTCGGCGTCACCACGCTGGCGGGCACCGACGGCCTGCACGTCGTCGTGCAGCGCCTGTCCGACGGCCGACCGGCCGCCGGCCTGCAGGTCACGCTGCTGGCGCGCTCGAACCGTGTCCTCGCCGAAGCTCCGACCGACGCCCAGGGCCACGTCCGTTTCGCGGCGGCGCTCACGCGCGGCGTCGGTGCTGCGGCCCCGGCGCTGGTGCTGGTCGAGGGTGCCGACGACATGGCGGTGCTCTCGCTCGAGGAGCCCGAGTTCGACCTGGCGGACCGCGGCGTAGCTGGACGCCAGGCGCCCGGCCCCGTCGACCTGTTCCTGACCACCGACCGGGGCGTCTACCGGCCCGGCGAGACGATCCACCTCACCGCCCTCGCCCGCGACCCGCAGGCGCGTGCCCTGCCCGGCCTGCCGCTCACGGCGCGGCTGCTGCGGCCCGACGGCGTCGAGGTCGCCCGCATCGTGTCTCGTGACGAGCTCGCGGGAGGGCACGTGCTCGCGTTGCCGTTGGGCTTCGACGTGCCACGCGGGGTCTGGCGGGTCGAGATGCTCGCCGACCCGGAGGCGCCGCCGTTGGCCAGCCGAACGGTGTTGGTCGAGGACTTCGTGCCGGAACGCATCGACTTCGGGCTGTCGCTCGGCCAGGACGGGCCGGTCGATCCGGCGTCGCCGCCGCGTCTACGGATCGAGGCGCGCCACGCGTTCGGGCCGCCCGCGGCGGGGTTGCCGCTGTCGGGCAGCGTGACGGTGAGATCGACTCCCGAGCTCGCGGGCTGGCCGGGCTTCCGGTTCGGCCGCGTCGATCAGGACGTCGAGCCCCAGCGACGCGTGTTCGGAGCCGGCCTGCGAACCGACGCCGACGGACGGGTCGCCGCGTCTTTGCCGCTCGACGGCCTCGCGCTGGACGCGCGCCCCTACGAGCTGACCGTGAACGCGACGGTGACCGACGGGTCCTCGCGACCGGTGGAGCGCAGCCTCACCCGCCCGCTGCGTCCGACGGGACCGGTCCTGGGCATCCGTCCCGAGTTCGACGGCGCGCTGCCCGAGAACGCCGAGGCCGGTTTCGAGCTCGTCCTGGTCGACCCCGACGGGCACGCGACGAGCGGCGAGCTGCGCTGGCAGGTCGAGCGCATCGAGACCCGGTACCAGTGGTTCGCCCAGGGCGGACGCTGGTTCTGGGAGCCGGTGAGCGAGCGCCGGCGTGTGGCCGAGGGCGTCGTCGAGGGAAGCGACGGTCCGGCCCGCATCGCCGTCCCCGTCGCTTGGGGTCGGCACGAGCTTCGCGTGACGCACGACGGCGCGACGTACGCCAGCGCCTCGCACGCGTTCACGGCGGGGTGGTACGCCCCCGCCACCACCCGCGAGACGCCCGAGACGCTGGAGCTGTCGCTCGACGACGACGCGTACGCGCCCGGCGAGGTGGCGCGTCTCCGCATCGTGCCCGAGGGGACAGGCGTGGCCCTCGTCACCGTCCTCTCCGACCGGGTGGTCGACACGCGCCTGGTGCCCGTCGAGGGTGTGACCGTCGTCGAGCTGCCGGTGACCGAGGCGTGGGGCGTGGGCGCCTACGTCACCGCCAGCCTGATCCGCCCCAGCGACGGTCCGGAGCATATGCCCGCGCGCAGCCTGGGGGTGGCGCACGCGGCGGTCGTACCCGGCGATCGCGCGCTGCGCACGGTGCTGCGCGCACCCGACGAGGCGCCCCCGCGCGAGCGGCTGGAGCTGACGCTCGAGCTGCCCGGCGTGGGCGACGGGACGGCCTACGCCACCGTCGCCGCGGTCGACCTGGGGGCGCTGACCCTGACCGGCTTCGCCTCGCCCGATCCGACCGAGCACTTCTTCGGGCAGCGGCGCTTGGGCGTCGCGATTCGCGACCTCTACGGGCGCCTGATCGACGCGCGGCAGGGGGCGATGGGGGAGGTGCGGTCCGGCGGGGGCCTCGACGAGGAGCCCGCGCCTCACGACGGGCCCGTCCCGGCCGAGGACGTGCTGGCGCTGTTCAGCGGCCCGGTCGAGGTCGTGAACGGCCGCGCCGAGGTCGGGTTCGACCTCCCGGCGTTCAACGGCACGGTGCGCGTCATGGCTGTCGCGTGGACCGACCGGGCGGTCGGTCAGGCCCAGGCGGACGTGCTGGTGCGCGATCCGGTGGTGGTGCAGCCCAGCCTCCCACGCTTCATGACGCCCGGCGACACGAGCCGCCTGCGTCTGGAGCTGACCCACGTCACCGGTCCCGCTGGCGAGATGGCGCTGGCGGCCCACGGCCACGGTCTGGGCGAGGTGCCGCCCAGCGTCGTGGTCGACGAGGGCGAGCGGGTCGTGCTGGACCTGCCGCTCAGGCCCACCGACGTGGGCGACCACGACCTTCTGGTCGAGCTGACCACGCCCGACGGGCGGGTGTCGAGGCGCGAGCTGCGCCTGAGCGTCCGACACACCGATCCGGAGATCGCCCGCTCGTCGCAGCTCGTGCTGGAACCGGGCGAGAGCTTCCGATTCGACGACGCGGCGCTGACCGGTTTCCGGCAGGGCAGCGCGTCTGCGACGCTCATCGCCGGCGCAGGCGCAGCGCTGGACGTGCCGGGACTCGTGCAGCGTCTGGTCGGCTACCCCTACGGCTGCAGCGAGCAGATCGCCTCGAGCCTGCAGCCGCTGCTGTTGGCGCCCCAGCGGGTGGCGGAGCTCGGCCTGGCGACCGAGACGGATGTGCGCGAGCGGCTCCAGCAGGGCGTCGACCGGCTGCTGACGCGGCAAGGGCGGACCGGAAGCTTCGGGGCCTGGAGCGCCGGCGGGGCCGACCTGTGGCTCGACGCTTACGTCACCGACGTGCTTCTGCGTGCCGAGGCGCAGGGCGCGAGCCTGCCGGCGCACGCGCTGCCGATGGCGCTGGACAACCTGCGAAACCGGGCAGCGCGGGCGGGATCGCTCAGCGACGGCGCGGCGGGCTACGCCTACGCCTTCTACGTGTCGGCGCGGGCCGGCGAGGCCGCGATCGGCGACCTGCGCTACTACGCCGACACGCTGGCCGAGCGGTTCGACACGCCGTTGGCGGCGGCGCAGCTGGGCGCCGCCCTGGCGGCCTACGGCGAGCTGGAGCGCGCCGACGCGATGTTCGCCCGGGCGCACGCGCTGGCGCTCGCGGGGCACGAACCGGGCGGCTGGCGCGACGACTACGGAACCGTGTTCCGCGACCGCGCCGGCGTGCTGGCGCTCGCGGTCGAGGCTCGCAGCGGCGTCGTCGATCGCCTGCAGCTCGCGAGCCTGCTGACCCGGCGCGTCCCTGCGCACCACCTCTCGACCCAGGAGGCCGCCTGGGCCTTGCGGGCGGCCGTCGCGATGGGCGCCGAGGGCCAGGGGCTGCGCCTCGACGGCCAACCGGTGAGCGGCGACGTCGTGCGGTCGTTCGACGGTGCGCCCGCGATCGTCGGCAACGGCGGCGACGCCGCCGTGACGGTCACCGTCACCACCTTCGGCGTTCCCGACGAGGCGCCACCGGCCGGCGGGGTGGGCTACACGATCCAGCGCCGCCACTACGATCTCGACGGCGACGAGGCCGATCTGGGCGCGGTGCGGGTCGGCGACCGGCTGGTCGTCGCGCTCGAGGTGCATCCCGACCGGGGGGTGGCCGGCGGGCGACTTCTGATCGACGACGCGCTGCCGGCGGGCTTCGAGATCGACAACGCCAACCTGTTGCGGGAGGGCGACGTCCGCGCCCTCGACTGGCTCGCCGGGACCGTCGAGGCGGAGATGACCGAGGCCCGCTCGGATCGCTTCCTGGCGGCGGTCGATTGGACCTCCGACCGGTCGCTGCGGCTCGCCTACGTCGTGCGCGCGGTCTCGCCGGGCGACTTCCGCTATCCGGCGCCGGCGGTCGAGGACATGTACCGGCCCACCCACCGTGCCGTCGGCGCGACGGGCCGCGTGATCGTCGGCCCGTGAGGCGGGGGCCGCGTCTCGGGCGGGCGGGGCGCGTGGCGCGCGCGAGGTGTGGCGCGCTGGCGCTGGCGGCCCTGGGGCTGGTCCTATGGGTCGGCGCCTGGCGCTGGGTGGCGACGACCGAGCTGCCACCGCTGTCGCCCGATACCTCCGTCGAGGTGCTCGCCGCCGACGGTCGCCTGCTGCGCGCCTTCACCGTCGGGGACGGGCGCTGGCGGCTGGCGACGGCGCCGGACCAGGTGGATCCCGGCTACCTGGCGATGCTGATCGCCTACGAGGACCGGCGCTTCTACCGTCACGCCGGCGTGGACCCTTGGGCGCTGGCGCGGGCCCTCGGGCAGGCCGTCGCCAACGGACGCGTCGTCTCCGGCGGATCGACGCTGACGATGCAGGTCGCGCGGTTGATCGAGGACGGCTCGACCGGCTCTTGGCGCGGCAAGGCGCGTCAGATCCGGCTGGCCCTGGCGCTCGAGCGGGTCCTGTCGAAGGACGAGATCCTCGCGCTGTACCTGCAGCGCGCGCCGATGGGCGGC
>CAZLQH010000093.1:0-6548 GCA_964561595.1 uncultured bacterium
GAACCGGACGCCCGCGACATGCTCTAGGGATCCACTCGCCATGCGACAGACCGACCAACTGGCCGGCCGGCCGGCAATGCGACGACCCGGGATTCAGCGGACGCGTCCGGTCTCGTAGGCCCAGATGACGATCTCGACGCGGTTTCGGGCCGCTAGCTTGGACATCACGCTGGCGATGTGACTCTTGACCGTGCTGTGGCTGATGAACAGGTCCTCGGCGATCTCGGCGTTGGTCTTGCCCCGGGCGACCTCTGCCAGAACCTCCTCCTCACGTTCCGTCAGTGGGTCTAGGGGCTGGTTGGCGGTAGTGGAGCGCTCCATGCTGGCGAACTCTTGGAGGAGCCTGGCCGTGACGTTGGGGGCGACGAGGGCGTCACCTTCGGCAGCGGCGTGGATCGCTTGCACGAGCAGTTCTTGATCGGCGTCCTTGAGAAGGAAGCCGCGAGCCCCTGCTTTCAATGCGCCGAACACGTACTCGTCGCGATCGAACGTGGTGATGATCACGACCGGGATCGGTGCTTCGACATCCGGGCCGGCAAGCGCTCTGGTGGCTTCGATTCCATCCATCTTGGGCATGCCGATGTCGAGCAGACACACGTCGGGTTGGAGCTCCCGTGCGAGCCGGACCGCTTCTGCACCGTCTTTCGCCTCGCCGACGACCTCGATTCCCGGTTGTGCGTTGAGGATCATGGCGAGTCCGGTCCGAACCAGATCCTGATCGTCGGCGACAATGACCCGCTTGCTCATCCCGTGCTCCCCCGCTTGGGGAGAATGGCCTTGACCGTCCAGCCCCTCCCCTGGTTCGGCCCCGCCATCAGGGATCCGCCGTGGAGCGACGCCCTCTCGCTCATGCCGACGAGCCCGTAGCCAAGGCTGGACTTCGGATCGGTGTACGAGGCATCACCGTCGTCAGCGACCGTGACGACGATATCGCGTGGATCGCCCTCGACTCGAATGGTGATGGCCGTGGCGCGCCGGGCATGGCGCCGAGCATTGGTGGCGGCCTCCTGGGCGATCCGGAACACGGCCCTCTGGACCGAAGGCGCAAGACCTTCGAGATCGCCAGCCATCTCCAGTTCGATCGGGGGCCGTCGACCGTCGACAAGCCGTTCGAGATCGCTGAGGCGCTGCTGCGAACTGGAATCGTCCTCACCTCGTCGCAGCATCCCCACGATGCTGCGCATCTCCGTGAGGGTGCGGCTCGCTTCGGTCTTGATGGTCTGCAGGGCCTCGATCGCGGCCTCGGGCTCGGAGGGGGCGAGAGTCCAGCCAGCTTGGGCCTGGATGGCGATTGCCGAGACGTGGTGCGCGACCGTGTCGTGCAACTCCCGTGCGAGCTGTACGCGTTCGAACGACTTCGCTTCGGCAATTGCCTGCGCCTGAGCCTGTCCGCGAAAGCGGACCGCGGCGCCCAGGGCTGAAGGGAAGAACAGGAAACCGAACCCAGCCGCGGTCAGCGCCGGTCCTGAGGGGAAGAAGATCATGTTCATCACGTGGGGCACTGCCATGAAGGTCAAGCCGATGAAGGCGTCCCGACCGGATCCCCAGCGGAAGAGGGAAAAGGGGAACACGATCAGCAATGCCATCGCGCCCAAACCAGGTGATGGGCGCCCGGCCACGATGGCGGCGATGTCGAGTCCGGCGATGACGGCCCAGGCCGCTGCGACGGACAGAAGCGGATGGGTCCGTCGCCACAGCAAGGCGAAGAGCGGCACGAGTTGAAGTGCCACGGAGACGGGACGCCAGACGAGCTCGTCTCGAGTCGAACCCTCGAAGAGAGCGAGCGCCACGAACACGCCCACCAGAAGCCAGTCCCTCCACGTACGGCGCGGCGGGTTGGGCTCGCGGGGCTCTCTCCAGAACGATCGAAGGGCGTCGATGAAGAGAGCGTACCCAGGCGTCGGCTGAACCGTCACTAGCCAAAAGTACTAGACGTCGATCGCACCTTGGGCCGACCCGTGCATGGCCCTGAGCCTGATGTGCCGGGGCGGCCCTCTCCGACATGGTGGAGCCAACCCTCAGCCGAGGGGAAATCGCAACGAAAGGAACCGCCATGCAAACGAAAGGAATCGCCATGCAATCGACGCAGAAGATGGGTGGAATCGGAGCCATCGTCGCCGCCGGGACGTTCGTGGTCGGCCTGGCCATGTTCGCCACACTCCTCACCGACTTCGTGTTCGCAGCCACTCCGAGTGCGGCCGTGGAGTTCATCGCCGACAACCAGTTGGCCCTGTACCTATGGAACATCACGATCCACATCGTGTTCGGAATCGTCCTCGTTCCCCTGGTGCTCGCGATCGGGGATCGTCTGCGTGCCGCCCACTCGCCTCTCGCCAGGATGGCCTCGGTGTTCGGGCTCATCTGGGCGGGCGTGATCGTCTCCACCGGGATGATCGTCAACATCACCTATGCCACCGTCACCGACCTCCATGGCACCGACCCGGAGATGGCGGCCACCGTCTTGGCGAGCCTCGACGCAGTCACCAACGGCCTTGGTGGTGGCAACGAGGTGCTCGGCGCCGTGTGGGTGCTGGGGATCAGCATCGTCGCACTCCGCGAGCGGCTCTTCGCCCGCTGGGTCAACTACCTCGGTGTGGTCATGGCCGTCTCAGGTCTGGTGACCATCGTTCCGGCCCTCGAAGATGTCGGAGCCGTGTTCGGTCTGGGCCTGATCGTCTGGTTCACCGCAGTCGGGATCACGCTCATCAGGAACCGCAACAGCTCGTTCGAGCATCCGACCGACCCGCGTTTCGAGGCCTCGCCGATCTCGTGAACGCCGTTCCGTCCACGACCGACAGAACGAAGGCGATGACCATCACCGACAGCAGCCAGAAGGGACGAGTCCTCGACGGGCTCGTCCCTTCTGGCTGCTGGTCAAAGGCGTCAAGAGCGACAAGCGGCAACAGGTCCTGAGCCCCGCGTAGATCTAGACCGCCTTCACCGATCCACATCTTCATACAGGGAGGAACATCATGACCTCAGAAGACGTAGCCAAGCGCATTCTAGTCGTTTCACTCGGCATTGCCGCCCTTGTCGTCCTCTCGACGTTCTTCGTGCCGAACGATGACGACCTCCAAGCTGTCACCTTCGTCCTGATCACGATTTGGCTTGTCCCTTTCAGCTACCTGATCAGGCTTCGAAAGAAAGCCGGCCGCAAGCCCTCGAATACTAGGGAATCGAATCCCAAGGAAGAGGAATGATGATGAAAGCGATCGTATGCCCAACCTACGGCTCCCCCGATGTACTTGAGTTCCGAGACGTTGGCAAGCCCAGCCCTGAGGATGACGAGGTCCTCATCAAAGTTCACGCTGCCGGTGTGAATGCCGGCGACTGGCACCTCATGCGGGCTGATCCCTTCCTCATTCGCCTGATGTTTGGCTTCACGAAACCCAAGCATCCTATTCTCGGCGGCGACTTCGCGGGGCGGGTCGAGGCCGTCGGTAAGGATGTACGCCAGTTCGAAGTGGGGGATGAGGTGTTCGGTGCGAGTGCTACGTTTGGCGCCTTTGCCGAGTATGTCACTGCAGCTCCGAACGCTGTCGCGCTGAAGCCGACCAATATGACCTTCGAGCAAGTTGCCGCTGTTCCTACAGCGGCGATGACCGCTCTGCAGGGCTTGCGTGACCACGGCGAGATTCGTGCAGGGCAGGAGGTGCTCGTCAACGGCGCGTCGGGCGGTGTTGGCTCGTTCGCCGTGCAGATCGCCAAGGCCTTGGGTGCTGACGTGACGGGTGTCTGCAGCGCGAGCAAGATGGATACGGTGCGCGCCCTCGGTGCCGACCACGTCATCGACTACAGGCAAGAAGACTTCACGAAGACAGGCCGACAGTACGACCTGATTCTCGGCGTAGGCGGTTACCACCCACTTGCCGCTTACAAACGCGCCTTGAAGCCGAACGGCATCTACGTCATGACCGGGGGCGCGATGAAACAGATGTTCGAAGCCATGCTTCTGGGTTCGTTCATGTCCAAGACAGGGGGAAAACGAATCGTCAGCTTCGTCCAGAAGATCAGCCAGCAGGACCTGCTGTTTCTCAAAGAACTCATGGACCAAGGCAAGCTCAGCCCCGTCATCGACAAGAGCTATCCCCTCGCTGACGTACCCGAAGCCATTGCCTTCCTCGAAAGCGGAAAAGCCAGAGGGAAACTCGTCGTCGAGGTCGAGCCTACCCACGTTCCGGTGGTTGCACCCAAGGCGCAGACTGTTGCGGGTTCGTGTCTCTGACGGAATCTCCGTCGTTCTTGGTCTTGGGAAGACGCTCAGTACCCGTTGGGTCGAGGAGGTCTTTCGGAGGGCGTCCGGCACCCTACTGGGTCCCAGGCTCGCAATGCCATCCCGTGGGGAAGCTGCATTTCAGCCGTTCTGGACGTCATTACGGTGTTCCTCAAAGAGCCTGCGTCGAAGCGCCGGAATGTGGAAGCCTACGGCGGCGCATTCAGTTGGTTCGAAAACCCAGCAAGTGAATCCAGGAGGAAATGCAGTGGTCAATCCAACCGGTCTTGGTTCATCCGATTTTCCTGAGCCCGCGCTCATCTCAGTCAACGGTGTGGAGCTGGAAGTCTTCGAAGCAGGCCGAGAACATATCGGTAACCCTGTCGTGCTCTGTCACGGCTGGCCGGAGCACGCCTTTTCCTGGCGGCATCAAATGTCCGCCCTTGCTGCGGCGGGCTACCATGTCATCGTCCCGAACCAGCGGGGCTACGGCAACTCATCCCGTCCGACCGAAGTAGCAGCCTACGACATCGAACACCTGTCGCGTGACCTCGTCGCACTTCTCGATCACTACGGGTACGAAGACGCGACCTTCGTCGGTCACGATTGGGGCGCGAACGTCGTGTGGGGGCTGGCCTTACTGCATCCGAACCGTGTGAATGGCGTGATCGCTCTAGCCGTGCCGTACCAGGAGCGAGGAGCGAGACCCTGGATCGAGTGGATGGAGGAGCTGTTCGGCGGCGACCACTATTTCGTCCACTTCAATAGGCAGCCGGGCGTCGCGGACGCAGTCTTGGCGGAAAACACGTCCCGGTTCCATCGGAACCTGTTCCGCAAGAACGTGCCCCCCGCGCCGGCCGAGCCGGGCATGATGATGATCAACCTCGCCAGAGCTGAAACACCGCTCGGCGAGCCCGTCATGAGCGACAGCGACCTGGCCGTATTCGTCTCTTCGTTCGAATCAACGGGGTTCACGGGCAGCATCAACTGGTACAGGAATCTCGACCGCAACTGGCACCTGTTGGCAGACGTGAACCCAGTCGTCCGGCAGCCTGCACTCATGATCTATGGCGAACGGGATGCGATCCCGAAGTTCGAAAGATTGACAGACTTCGTGCCCAGAGCAGAAGTGGTCAGTCTAGATTGTGGTCATTGGATCCAGCAAGAAATGCCGGAAGAAACGAACCGAGCGATCCTAGCGTGGCTGGAAGAGCAGGGTGAGCGATGACGTCTCTTTACAGTACACCTGAGAGCAAACGAGCCATTCTGGCTTTGTATCAATCGAAGCTCGAGTCCCTCGCCACCGACTACAAAGAGGAAAACGTCGAGACACGGTTCGGGTCTACCCACGTCATCGTCACAGGTGACGCGGCCAAGCCGCCCCTGGTTCTAATTCACGGTTCCAACGGTTGCGCGCCCATAGCCCTAGACGTCTACCCCAACCTATCTCGGCACTATCAGGTGTTTGCTGTCGACGTGATCGCCCAACCCACCAAAAGCGCTGAAACCCGCCCGAGCATGACAGACGCGTCCTACGGCATCTGGATGAACGAAGTCATCGCCAAACTAGGCCTTGACGGCGTGACCCTAGTCGGGTTTTCGCTGGGCGGATTCATCGTCATGAAAACGCTGGTCGAGGACGAGTCGAAGATCAAGCAGGCCTTCCTCATCGCGCCCGTCGGCGTCGTAAGCGGCAACCCATTCAGGGCGCTGCTCGAGGTGTTCCTGCCGATGAAGCGCTATATCCGCACAGGAAGGCAGCGCGACCTCGACCGCGTCATCGACGCCTTGTTCTCAGAACGAGATGATTTCGCCGCGCCGTTCTTGGCCGAGGTACTTCCGAACTTCGACTTGGATTTCACGCCCATACCCACCGTCAGCTTGGAGGAGGCCGGGCGTATCTCGACGCCCTTGACCGTGATCGCTGCAGAACACGACATACTGGGTCCAGGCAGGCGGCTCTTGCGGCGCGCGAAGAAGGTGTTTCCCAGCCTGAAGCAGGCCGCGCTTCTCGAAGGCTCTAGGCATGTCCAAAGCGTAAGGGACAACCAGAGGGTCGAGGACTTCATCCTAAAGGGCTAAAGGGTCTGGCTGTCGACGGTCGCTGCTGGGATCGTGAGGGCGGCGACGTTGGCGTGCTGGTCGTGGTCGCAGCTGATTACGAACGCGCGCATGGGTGCGGCTGGGCCGTTGCGGATGGCGGCCGTCCAGGTGCGCCACATGGGGGGGCGGGGTTGCGGATGACGTCGATGCCGGCGCGGGCGCGGGCGGTGTGGTGCGCAGCGTCGGGCACGAGGCGTACGAGGGCTTGGGTGTTGGGGTCGGGCGCGTCTTG
>CAZLQH010000094.1:0-4230 GCA_964561595.1 uncultured bacterium
CACGGCGGGAAGCGCGTCGTTCCAGCGATCGCGCGGATCCCAGTTCGTGTCCAGCGAGGTGCTGAGCCCCTCCTGCCGCGCCTCGCGGAACAGATCGGCGAGACCGGGCCGCAAGGCGTCCAGCAGGAAGTAGCTGCCGACGTGCAGGTGCCGCGCCTCGCGCAGCAGCGAGCGGTCGACCTGATCGGCGCGCAACGCCGAGATCGCGCCCAGATGCGTCAGGATCGCGCGATCGGCGCCCTTCGAGAGGATGACGCTGACACCGGTGTCCAGCGCCTCGTCGACGATGCACGAGCGCGTGTCGACGCTCCGCTCCGTCATCGCGTCCAGCATGAAGCGGCCGAACGCATCGTCGCCGACCACGCCCACGAACGCGGTCCGCAGACCCAGCCGCGCCGCGGCGCACGCCATGATCGCGGAGGAGGAGCCGATCGTGAGGTCCGCGGCGTCCACCATCTTCTCGGTCTGGCCGAAGCGCGGAACGACGTCGTCGCCGCGCAGGACCAGGTCGGGGTTGATCTCGCCGACGACGAGCAGGTCGTACGCCTTCATCGCTCGCTCCTCCGTTCGCGCGCGACCGTCAGCCCGGCCGGTCGGCCTGCCCGGACCCGCCGAGGAGGCGAATGTACCGCTGCACCTCGACCGCCATCCGCTCGCGCGCCGCCGCCAGGTAGCCGCGCGGGTCGTACGCGTCGCGATCGGCCAACGCCTCGCGAGCCCCGCGCGTGAACGCGAGCGACAGCGCGGTGGCGATGTTGACCTTGGCGATGCCGCCGGCGACGGCGTCGACGAGCTCGTCGTCGGGAACGCCGGAGGAGCCGTGCAGGACGAGGGGGTGCGGCACGGCGTCGGCGACGAGCCGCAGCCGATCCAGGTCGAGGTGCGCTTCCTTGCGTGTCTGCTTGTGCTCGGTGCCGATGTCGATCGCGAGCGTGTCGCAGTCGGTGGCCTCCACGAACGCGCGCACGGCGTCGGGCGCCAGGTGGTCGCCGGACGCGCGGTCGCCCTTGCGGACCGCCTCGAGCTCGGCTTCGACGACGGCGCCACGCGCGTGCGCCTCGTCGGCCAAGGCCCTCAGCGCGCGGCGGTAGTCCTCTCGGCGGTCTCCACGGTCCTCCAGCATGACCGAGTCGAACCGCTCGTCCAACGCCGTGCGTGCGCTGTCGAGGCTCTCGGCGTGATCGAAGTGCAGGATCACCGGGACCGTGGCCTCGCTCCGGAGGACCCGCGCGAACGCGGCGAGGCGGGACAGTCGACTGTAGCGAGCGGCGTTCTCCGAGATCTGGACGATCACGGGCGCACGCTCGCGCTCCGCCGCCACCACGATCGCCTCGGCCGTCTCCAGGTTCACGGCGTTCACCGCGGCCAGCGCGTGACCGCCCTGCCGTGCCCGCTCCAGGAGCGTTCCAGCGGTTCTGGGCATGCCCGAGTCTACCGCCGTCGCGCGCCAGTTCGCCGCGAATTCTGAGCGTTATGTCGTATCTCGATCAGATTCTAATGCGAATCTTGCGCGAATGCGTCTACACTCGCCTCAAATGACGATGGCGAGATCCGGATGACCAGTCGGCAACGACGGGAAGCGGTGCACGCGCTCGTGATGCACCATCGCGAGCTGACCGCGGACGACATCGCCCGCGAGGTCGACGTCTCGCTGGCGACGATCCGCCGCGACCTCGCCGCCTTGGAGCGGCGGGGGCTCGTCGAGCGGACCTGGGGCGGCGCACGCATCCGGGCCACCGTCCGCTACCTGGACGACTTCGCGGAAGCCGCCGAGCTGCAGGCGACGTCCAAGCGGGCCGTCGCGGCCGCCGCGGCGTCCATGGTGGAGCCGGGAATGGTCGTCGGTCTGTCCGGCGGCACCACCTGCACGGAGCTGGCCCGCTGGCTGCGCGCGAAGGACATCACCGTCGTCACCAACGCGGTCAACGCGGCCATCGAGCTGTACAACCACGGCAAGACCCGGGTGATCGTGACCGGCGGCAGCATGAACGCGTACTCGTACGAGCTGGTGGGCGAGATGGCCACCGCCACGCTGCACGAGCACCGCCTGGATCTCTGTTTCGTGGGGTGCAGCGGCATCACGCCCGACTTCGGCTACTCGATGCGCGACCGGCCCGAGGCGACGGTGGCGCGCGCGTTCCACGCCGTGTCGGAACGGACGGTCGTCGTGGCGGATCACAGCAAGGTGGGCCGCAAGACGCTCGCCCGGTTCGCGCCCCTCAAGACCGTTCCGAGCCTGATCACAGACCGTGGCATCGACCTGGGCGCGCTCCGCACGCTGGAGGAGGAAGGGGTGCACGTGCTCGTCGCCGACACTCCGCGGGCGCCGCGGGAGCGAGGAGGGTCCGGATGAGTCCCCGCATCGAGCTGGCCCGCCCCGTGCGATGACCTCGCCCGGCCCCCTCGTCGCGATCACGCCGAACCTGGCGCTGGACCGGACGGTTCGGCTGGACCGCCCGTTGCGCCGCGGCGCCCTGCACCGGGTCCGCAACCTGCGCGAGCTGCCCGGCGGCAAGGGCGTCAACCTCGCGCGCACGGTCCGCGCGCTTGGCGGGGACGTCGTCGTCGCCGGCTTCCTGGCCGGATGGAACGGCGCGAAGCTGCGCGAGCTGCTGCAGGACGAACGGATCGCCGGCGTGTTCGAGGAGGTGCCCGGCGAGACGCGGGAGTGCCATGCGATCCTGGACGACGGCGCGCACCCCACCGAGATCAACGAGGCGGGGCCGGAGGTGCCGCAGCAGGCGTGGGAGCGCCTCCTCGGGCGTCTGCCCGCCGGCACGGCGGTCGTCGCCGGCAGCCTCCCGCCCGGCATCGACGACGACGCGTTCGGCCGGCTGGTCGCCGGTCTGCCAGAGCCCCCGGTCGTCGACATGAGCGGCTCCGCGCTGGCCACCGCCGTGTCGGCCGGTGTCGCCATGATCGCGCCCAACCGCGCCGAGCTCGCAGCGCTGCTGGGACGCGCCTCGGCCTCGATCGACGACGCGGTCGCGTACTACGGCGCGCACGGCGTTCCTGTCCTGTTGAGCCTCGGCTCCGAGGGTGCCGCCTACCTGGCCGACGAGCGCTGGCGGGTGCGCGCCCCGGAGGTCGACAGCACGAATCCGGTGGGATCGGGAGATTGCCTGCTGGGCGCCTTCCTCTGGGCCCGAGCTCGGGGCCACGACGTCGCCGACGCGCTTCGCTGGGGCGTGGCGGCCGGAGCCGACAACGCCCGACGCGGCGGAGGCGGAAACGTGGAGGCCGAAGGGATACGCGCGCTGTACGAAACGACCCAGGCCGAGGAGGCGAGCTAGATGGCCGCACCGGGCCGGCCGCGCCGCGCGAACGGCCAGGACGTGCTGACACGCTGGCTGGACGAGCCCCAGCGCCTGGCCGTCCTGCTGCTCCTTCCGACGTTGCTGCTGGTGTTCGGCGTGCTGCTCTACCCGATCCTCCACACCTTCGTCCTCAGCCTCACCGACACCCACCTGGCCCGCCCGGACAGCGGCGGGTTCGTCGGCATCGACAACTACCTCGCGGCCGCGCGCGATCCCGAGTTCCGGGCGTCGATGGGGCGGACGTTCTACTTCGCGCTGCTCACGGTCCCGATCGAGGTGTTCCTGGGCCTGCTCATCGCGCTGCTGCTGAACCAGCCGTTCCGCGGGCGCGGCTTCGTGCGCGGGCTGATCATCCTGCCGTGGGCGCTGCCGTACATCGTGAACGGCGTGATGTGGAAGTGGATCCTGAACGCGAACTATGGCGCGTTCAACGCCCTGCTCAGCCAGCTCGGGATCATCGACCGCTACCAGATCTGGCTCGGCGATCCGGCGACGGCGTTCCACTTCGTCATCTTCGCGTCGATCTGGAAGGAGACGCCGGTCGCGGTGATCCTCCTCCTCGCGGCGCTTCAGGGCATCCCGACCGAGCTGTACGAGGCGGCGCGGGTCGACGGCGCGAACGCGTTCCAGCGCGTCTGGTCCGTCACCCTCCCGCTGTTGCGGCCGGTGATCGCGGTGACGATGGTGGTCAAGACCGTCTGGGCCCTGAAGGAGTTCGACCTGATCTACGTGATGACGGGCGGCGGCCCGGCCAACGCTACGAACGTCGCGACGTTCTACACCTACCTCACGACGTTCAAGTTCCTGAAGTTCGGCTACGGCGCCGCGCTGGCGTTCATCATCGTGCTGTTCTCGCTGGTCATCGCGTACGTCTACGTTCGCCTGATCTCGCCCGCGAAGTCGGTGGGGTCCA
>CAZLQH010000094.1:4330-6448 GCA_964561595.1 uncultured bacterium
TCCTCGTCTGCCTGTGGGTGATCGCCCCGTTCGCGTGGCTGATCGTCAGCAGCGTCTCCACCCGGGCGCAGCTGACCAGCATCCCGCTTCAGTGGCTGCCCGCGCAGCCCAACCTGGAGCACTACGCGAACATCTTCCTGGGCGGAGAGGGCGCCACCAGCGTGCACCAGAGCCTGCGCCGTGGAGGCTTCAACAGCCTCTTGGTGGCGGGCGGCGCGACGCTCGTCTCGCTGAGCGCGGGCGCCCTGGCGGCGTACGCCGTGACGCGGCTGCGCTTCAGGTTCCAAGGCCCGTTCCTGGCGACGATGCTCGTCACGCAGCTGCTGCCGACCGTCGTGCTGATCATCCCGATGTACGTCGTGTTCCTGAACCTGCGGCTCCTGGACACGCCGGTCGCGCTGATGCTGGCGGACGTCGCGATCATCCTTCCGTTGATCGTGTGGATCCTCAAGGGCTACTTCGAGAGCATTCCCGAGGAGCTCGAGGACGCCGCACGGATCGATGGCTGCACCCGGGCCAGCGCGCTCGTCAGGGTCGTGCTGCCCCTGTCGCGTCCCGGCCTGGCGGCCAGCGGCATGTTCGCGTTCATCATCGCCTGGAACGAGTTCTTCACCGCCTTCATCCTCAGCTCGACGCTGGACTCGAAGACGTTGAGCGTGATCGTCGCAGAGTTCTCCAGCAAGGTCGGCGTGGACTACGTCGCGATGTCGACCGCTGGCGTCCTCACCAGCCTCCCGCCCGTGCTCCTGGCGCTGGTGTTCCAGCGCTACATCATCCAGGGGCTCACGGCGGGGGCCGTGAAAGGTTGACGTTCCTCGTTCCGGAAAGGAGGAGCATCACGAACCACGCGCTACGTCACCCCTACGGCACGCTTCCTCTGGAGGTACGAAGATGACTCGACGCCTTTTCGCCTGGACCACCGCGACGCTCATGATCGCCGCGCTGGCAGCCACCGCGTTCGCGCAGCAGATCACGGTCATCATGCCGCGCCACGAGATGGATCTCGTGGGCATGTGGGAACGCCAGACCGAGCAGTTCGAGGAAGAGACCGGCATCGACGTGGAGTTCATTCAGATGTCGTGGGACGAGGTCGCGAACAAGGTGCTCACCGACCTCGCCGCCGGCGGCGGCACGTACGACGTCATCGAGTTCGACAACGGCTGGGTCTCGCAGTTCGCGGCCACCGGCTGGCTGGAGCCGCTGAACGACTACGCCGACCCGGCGTACCTCGACGCGCTGCTGCCAGGACTGCTGAGCACGTTCTCGAACGACGGCGACGTCCTCGGCATCCCGTGGAACAACGACACGCGGTTCTTCTTCTACAACGAACGGATGCTGAACGAGGCCGGGATCGATACGCCGCCGCGCACCTGGGACGAGGTCGTCGAACAGGCGACCGTGCTGCAGGAGCAGGGCATCGCGGAATCGCCCGTCACCGACTACTGGAACCAGGAATGGGCCCTGGCCAACTCGTTCGCGTTCTACCTGTACAGCTTCGGCACCAGCTACTTCGACGACGCCGCGAACATCACGATCGACGAGCCCCAGGCCGTCGCGGCGCTGCAGTTCATGGTCGACATGCTGCGCGAGCACGAGATCGTGACCCGCTCGGCCGTGACGCTGTCGCAGGAAGCCGCCGCCGATCTCCTCTACCGCGGCACCTCGGCCTTCTTCTTCCAGGGACCGCCCGTCACGAAGAACTACGCCGACGATCCGGCCCGCTCGCAGGTCGTGGACGAGGTCGTCGCGGCCGAGTGGCTGCCCGCCGTCGATGCCGACACGCAGGCGACGCTCACGCTTCCCGAGGCGTTCGCCATCCCCGCGTCCAGCCGCAACAAGGACGCCGCGTGGCGCTACATCGAGTACATGATCTCGCCCGAACGCGACCGGGAGCGCGCCGTCGCGCTCGGTAGCCTGCCGTTGTTCACCGCGCTCTACACCGATCCCGATCTGCTCCGGCAGTACCCGTTCTGGGAGCAGTTCGGCGCCCAGTCCGCCGTCGCGCGTCCGCTGCCGCAGGTCGAGTGGTACGACGAGCTCGTGCAGACCACCATCGTCCAGGTCCAGCGCGCCCTGCTGGGCTCGCAGACCGCGCAGGAGTCCGCCGACAACATCGCC
>CAZLQH010000095.1:0-6405 GCA_964561595.1 uncultured bacterium
GCCGCCTGGCTGACGGGGTCGACGGTCGAGGAGGTGGCCGCCGACCCGTTCGCCGCGGCCCGGACCGCCGTCCGGCGTGGTCCGCACGACGTCGTCGTGACGCTGGGCGCGGCAGGCGCGCTGTCGGCCGGGGCGAGCGGCGAGACGCGCGCGGCGGGCCACGCCGTCGCCGCGGTCGACACCACGGGGGCGGGGGACGCATTCGTGGGAGCGTTGGCGGCGCGGCTGCACGAGGGGGGCGCGCTGGCGGACGCGCTGGCGTTCGGCTGCGCCGCCGGGGCAGAGGCCGTCCTGCGGGAGGGGGCTCAGCCATCGCTACCCGCGAGGACGGCGATTCTGGAGCGCATCGAGGGAGCGTGACGGAGGGACGGCGACCGGCGTGCTAGCCTGACGGCAGGCAAGACGAAGGAGCGTGAAAGCCGATCTGACGACCCTGTAGTGCGAGTACGACCGAAGGAGCCTCGCCTCGGCGAGGAGCTCGCGAGGTACCTGCTCCCACCTGAAGGTTCTGGAAACGGCGTCGACGGTAGGGCCCGAGAGGCCCACGTCGCCCCCCTTCGCGAATCGCCCAACGTGCTCGCACCCGCGTCGCCGGCCGACGTCATGAGACGGATTCCCACACCTGCACGAACGACCCCGCGTCGCGCGTCGTTCCGGATCGTCCGGACCGCGGATCGCCATGCGGAAAGCGTCGCGCGCGTCATCCGGCGTGCGCACGAGGTCGCAGACGACGAGCTCTGCCTCAGCTGCCCCACGCCCGCCATGGTGCGCCGGCAGATCCGGCGGTTCCCCGAGGGCCAGTTCGTGGCCGTCCGTGGCTACGGCGACGAGGAGCGCGTCCTCGGCGTCGCGATGCTGATGCGGACCGATCGGCCCCCCAGCGCCAAGCCGAAGCCGTGGCTCCGCATGATCGGGGGCCTGGGCCTGCGCAATCACGTCGCGAGCGGTCGCTGGCTGTACGGGGTCGAGATGGCCGTCGATCCGGACGCCCAGGGGCAGGGCGTCGGCAGCGCGCTCTACCGGCGCCGCCTGGAGCTCGTCCGCGAGCTGGGCCTGGACGGGATGTACGCGGGCGGGATGCTGAAAGGCTACCGCCGGTTCCGAAATCGGATGAGCCCCCGGGAGTACGCCGAGCGCGTCCGGAGCGGCGAGATCGAGGATCCCACCGTCACGATGCAGCTGCGCAGGGGATTCCGTGCGGCCGGCGTGATCGAGGACTACGAGGACGACGACGAAGCGGGCAACTGCGCGATGCTGATCGTCTGGCGACCCCAGCCCGACGGGAGCGCCGTTCAGCGCCGCGTCATGGCCGACGGCTCCGAACGGCGCTCCGCGAGCGAACGGCCACCGCGGACCGCCACCGCGGCCCTCGCCGCACCTCCCGCACCTCCCGCACCTCCCGCGACACCAGCCGCCCCTGCCGTCCGGCGCACCGCGTCGCAACGAGCGGCCGCGGCGGCGAAGGCGCGCTCCGAGCCGGGCTCCGCCAGCTGACGGGGCCGGGCTTCGCGCCCGTCAACCCCGTTCCGTCAACCCGTCCCGTCAACCGCGTCCCGTTTCAGGACGCTCGACCGCGATCACGCCGCCGGGGAGAAGCAGGTGCGTCATGCGAACGTCGTGCGGCTCGCACGGAAGCGCGTTCGCGAGGAGCGCCGGATGCGCCACGCCGACGCGCGGCGTGCCGGGCCGAAGCAACGGCAGCCAAGCGTCGTAGTAGCCCGCACCGTGACCCAGGCGGACCCCCGACCGATCGAACGCGAGCCCGGGGACGAGGACCAGGTCGATCGCCGTCGGATCGACCCGTGGGGCGTCCGCGGCCGGCTCCATCATTCCCATGCGATGAGGCCGCAAGGCGCCGCCGAGCCGGTGAAAGCCGAGGGGACCCCCGCCCGGATCCACCCGGGGCGCGACGAAGACCCGGTCGTCGCCGAGCAACGCCCCGAGGTCGGCTTCGCTGCCGAACGCCAGGTAGGTCGCCACGGTCCGGGCGGAGGCGTAGGGCGGCCAGCGCCGCAGCGCCGCGATCAGCGCGCTCGACCAGGCGGCCGTGTCCACCGCGCGTCGCGCCCGCCGGGCGGCGCGCCTGTACGCGGGCTTGTCGGTCGAAGCGTCGGGAGCCAGCATCGATCGCGAGCGTAACGCGCTCTCCGGGTCGTGGGCGCGACCCGCGGACGGGCCGACAGGGGTCATCCTCGCCGCATGGCACGAACCACGGAAACCACCGTCCACCACCTCGTCGACAAGCGCTTCGTCGGCGTCACGCCCGACGGCATGCGCGTGATGATCGACGGCGAGAACGAGACGCCTACCGGCATGCGGCCGATGCATCTGCTTCTGAACGCGGTCGGCGGCTGCGCGGCGTACGACATCGTCGCGATGCTCGCCAAGAAGCGCCTCGAGATCCGCTCCTACACGATCGAGCTCGTCGGCGAGCGCGCCGACGAGACGCCGAGCCCGTTCACGAAGATCCGCGCGCTCCATCGCTTCGACGTGCCGGGGCTCGACGAGAGGACCGCTCGCCGGTTCGCCGGTCTGGGCATGACGAAGTACTGCTCGGTCGCTGCGAGCCTGAAGGCGGAGATCGAGATCGAGGTCGAGCTGCTGCACGATCCGCAGGCGTCCAGCGACGAGGTCGGCAGCCAACCTGGCGACGCCTGAGCGGTCGCCGCATCTGCGCCGAGGCGTGCGCCCGGGCGTGCACCCGGGCCGGCGCTCGGCTCTGCGCTCAGGCCTGGAGCGGGCCGATCTGACCGTCCGGCTCGCTCTCGCCGGCGTGGCCGGCGGCGTAGCCGGTCTGGAGGCCCATCAGGTAGCCGAGCTTGAGCATGAACAGCAGCGTCTCGGCGTCGCCCTCGGCGATCCGCTCGGCGACGAACTCCCTCGTGCCCTCGGGGAGCTCCATGGCGTCGATCTGCTGGGCGTTCCGGGCGCGCATCTCGTTCAGGAAGGCTCGGATCGTCTCTTTGCTCACGTCCCGAGCCTACCGTGACCGGGTCGCGCGCGGGTGAACGCGGCGGCGGGGCGTCTCACGCCGAGCGGTCGCCTTCGCTCTCCATCCGCTCCTCGAGCCACGCGACGACCGCCTGGGCGGTTCCCAGGTTCGTCGCCAGCGGCACGCTGTGCACGTCGCAGATGCGGAGCAGGGCGCTGACGTCGGGCTCGTGCGGCTGCGACGTCAGCGGATCACGGAAGAAGATCACGGCCAGCACCTCGTCCTGAGCGATGCGGGCACCGACCTGGAGGTCGCCGCCTTCGGGTCCGGAGCGGAGGCGCTCGATCTTCAGGCCCGCCTTCTCCTGCAGCACGCTTCCCGTCGTGCCGGTCGCGATCAGCCGGAACCGTTCCAGCACGTGCGCATGGTCGCGCGCGAACATGGCCAGGTCCAGCTTCTTCTTGTCGTGAGCGATCAGGGCCAGCTGCCGGGGTCGGGTCATGCCCCGAAGTCTAGCGGGTCGTAGGCCACGTCGTCCCGGCGAGCGTCGAGCAGCCACACCTCGTCGCCGGGGCGGGCCTGAGCCAGCCGCCACAGATCGCGCGCGTCGGCGACGGCGGGCTTGGCGTACCCGCCGGTCCTGCCCCGGTCCGCCAGCAGCACGATCGGCCGTCCGTCGGGCGGCAGCTGCACGGCGCCCAGCGGACTTCCGTCGCTGACGATCGACGAAGCGTCCGACGGCACTGGCGGACCGTCCAGCCGGGCGCCGGTCCGGTCCACGTCGGACAGGCGGAAGCCGGTAGTGACCATCGCGTCGAACGCGTCCGCGTCGTACTGCGGTCCTGGATGGATCCGGAGCAGCAGGCGCGACGGTGGAAGCGGCCGTCCCGGATGGGGCAGGAGCGGGCGCGTGGTCGCCGCGCCCAAGCCGACCCGGTCGCCCGGCGCCAGCCAGCGTCTCGACCCGCCGGCGCGCGCACGCACGTCCGTGCTGTCGGAGCCGCGCCATAGCTCCCCGGCGAAGCCGCCCGCGACCGCGAGGAGCGCGCTTCGTCCACGCGCCGTCGGGTCGGGAAGCAGCTCCAGCGTCGCGCCGGCCCGCCAGCGGAACGCCGACCATGTCCGAATCGGCGTGCCGTCGTGCCGTACCAGCGTGCCGCCTCCGCAGACGGCGGCGAGCCGCTCCTGATCGGTCCGGATCGTGAGCGCTTGGCCCAGCACCTCCAGCGCCAGGGTGCCCGGGGGGTTGCCCACCATGCGATTCGCCGCCTCGAGGGCCGGACGGTCCATGGCTCCGGCGTGGGCCGCGCCCAGGTGACCGACGCCGTGGCGCGGCGCGCCTTGCAGCGACGCGCTGGCGGGGACGGCCTCGACGATGTCGGTGGCGGGGCCGTCGAGCGTCGGGAGCCGTGGGAGGGCGGCGTCCTCGGCGTCGTGCTCCTCGAGGCTCCCTTCGTCCAGTCGCTCGCGAGCCACCGCCTGGAACGTGACGCGGTCGCCCGCGGCGAGCCAGGCGGGCGGATCGGCGCGTGGATCGAACAGGGGAGCGTCCGTTCGCCCCAGCACCCACCACCCGCCCGGGCTGGCGGCGGGGTAGATGCCGCCCATGCCCGCGGCGATCGCCACGGCGCCGCGAGGAACCCGCGAGCTGGGCCGCTCGCGGCGCGGCAGACGCAGCGTCTCCGGAAGGCCGAGCAGGTAGGGGAAGCCGGGCGTGAAGCCGAGGAACGCCACGGTCGCCTCGTGCGCTTCGTGGAGCCTGACGATCTCCGTGAACGGCCGCCCCAGGGCGGCCTCGAGCTCGGCTACGTCGGCATCCTCGCCGTAGGCGACGCGGACGTGTCGGTGTCGGGCGACCGGCGTGTCGGGCTGGGCCGTGGCCGCACGGCGTGCCCAGGCGTGCAGCGACCTCGGCGTCAGCGTCGGCCGGTGTTCGAACAGGAGGGTCGCGAATCCAGGGATCAGGTCGCGGACCTCGGGAGGCGCCGTGGCGGCGAGCCGCTCGCGAAGCGAGGCGACCCGTCGCGACGTCTCGGGCGAGGGATCGGCCTCGAGGTCGAGGACGCTCGCGAACGGTCCCGCACGGCGAAGCCTCACGTCGGCCGCCCGCGGACGTTTCGGGGACGGAAGGCGTGAACGGTCGTCGCTGGCCCGCATGAGCGCGTCACGTGGCACAGTGTACGGCGTGCCCGACCTCGCCCCCATCCGAATCGGTCCCTTGGCGCTCGCGGGGGATCGCGCCCTCGTCGCGCTCGTCCTGCTCGCTGGCCTGGTGGTCGCCGAGATCCTCGCCCGTCGCCGCGGTCGCGACGCGGACTGGGCCTGGTCCTCCGTCGTCGTCGGCCTCGTGGTGGCGCGGGCTGTGTGGGTGGCGCTTCATCCCGCGAGCTACCTCGCCCGGCCGCTCGAGATCCTCTACGTCTGGCAGGGCGGGTTCGTCGCTTGGGCGGGCGTTCTGGCCGGTGGGGCCTGGGCGGCGGTCCAGGTCCGGCGTCGTGGCGCGCCGATCCGCGAGCTGCTCGGCCCGTTCGGCGCCGCGGCCGGGATGGCGGTCGCTGCGCTGCTGGTGTTGCCGGTCGCGCCGCAGCGACCGACGCTCGGGGCGATGGACGTATCCGTCACGAGACTGGACGGGACGGCCGTCGACGTCGCGGCGTGGGAGGGGACACCGACGGTGGTCAACCTGTGGGCGACCTGGTGCGGGCCGTGCCGGCGCGAGCTGCCGATGCTGATCGAGGTCGTCGGGGGTCGGGACGACGTCCGCCTGGCGCTGGTCTCGCAGAGCGAGGCCGAAGCCACCGTGAGCGATTACCTGGCGCGCGAGGGCCTCGCGGCCGGCGACGTCTGGCTCGATCGAGCGGGGGCGCTCGGGCGCGTGGTGTCGTTGACGGGCCTGCCGACGACCCTGTTCGTCGACGCTTCGGGGAGCGTGCGGGAGGTCGCGTTCGGCGAGCTGTCGCGTGCCCGCGTCGCGGAGGGTCTACGCCGGATCACGTCGCCCGACCCCGCGCCGTAGGCGTCGGCGGCGAGCCCGCCGCGTCGCGTACCGGTGGTGGGCGCCGTGCCTGGCACGGACGCCTCTGGCGACCACCGACGGTCTTCTCGCCTTCGACCGAGACGGCATCGCCCGACCTGCGGTTTTTCTCGTCGCCTGGTGAGCCGGAGCGCGTTCGCTCGGATTCCATTCGAGTGAGCGCGCGTCCTTGACGCGGCTCCCCTGCGCGCCCTAGCATGGCCGCACGACGACGGTGAAACGATTTACCGAGGGCCGATGCTCGCGCGACGAGCGGCGCGGCTCCGGTGGATGGGAGGGCCGGACGTGCCGACGCTCAAGGATGTCGCTCGCGTCGCTGGCGTCTCGATCGCCAGCGCCTCGCACGCTCTCAACGGCAGCAAGCCGGTGAGCGATGGACTTCGACGTCGCGTCGAGGCGGCGGCCACGAACGTCGGCTACGTGCCGCACCCCCAAGCGC
>CAZLQH010000096.1:0-6314 GCA_964561595.1 uncultured bacterium
AGCGGCAGGTTCGAAACAGCCTGGTCTCCCGAGTTCGCGAAGCTGCGGAAAGCGTAGTTCGGATCCGCCGATTGCATGCGAGGGGACCTGGACGCTGACAGCTTGCTCCCGGTCGTCCCCGCGACAAGGCTGCCGCAGACACGGCTCGTGGTCAGCCACGCGCGCTGTGATCGAGTGGCTGAACCTATCCGAGCCGCGCCTGTCCGACGCCCTGCTGAAGCTGGCTTGATCCCCGCTCAAACCGCCAGATATCCGGCCCCCACGACAGCGGTCGCGGCGGCCGCGACCAGCAGCGCGACACCGATCGGTGCCGTCAGGCGCCGGCCCCAAGCGGCGTTCTTCTCGACCGCCATCACCGCGCCCAGGCCCGCCATCCAACCGACGTTGCCGCACGCGAAGGCGAACATCACCAGCATCAGCGGCCAGCAGCAGCCCACGCAGAACAGGCCGTGACGCATCCCCAACGCGAGGGCGTCACGCCTGGGCGCGCCATGTCCCCAGTGCTCGGCGACGAAGGAGAGCGGCGAGCGGCAGCGGGTCAGGCAGGCGTGCTTGAGCGGGGTCAGCTGGACGACGCCGGCGAGGGCCAGGGTGACGGACCCCACCAGCCACTCGCGGCGCTCCAGCCAGGCGAGGCGGTGGACCGCCTCGTGCACGCCCAGGTCGCCGAGGTGCGCCAGCAGGCCGACGATCGTCCAGACGGCCAGGTAGCCGGCGACCAGCAGCGCGACCAGCCGCCCGCGGTCCGCGCGCCGGCCGACCATCCGGTGGAAGGTGCGGACCAGCGGCAGGCTGGTGGGCAGCATCATCGCGACGCTCATCAGCAGCCAGCCCAGGACGAACAGGCCCAGGAGCCCCAGGTACGTCGGCGACAGCCGGAACGGCAGCTCCTCCAGCGCGCGGTGGTCGAGGTAGCGGGCGTAGGGGGAGAGGCTCCACAGCGAGAGCTGCAGCCAGGCGACGACGATCAGCGCCGTCAGGACCAGGGGGAAGGCGGCGCGGGACACCGCGCCCGCGCCGCCGACCCGGCCCAGCGCCGGAGCCCGCTTCGGGCTCGCCGCCATCAGGCTCGGAAGGTGAACTCGCCCTGGACCGCGTTGTGGCCCTCGAGCGCGATGTCGCGCATCCCGTACGGAGCGCCCTGGCGGCGGTAGGTCGAGGCCTTCGCGGCGAACGCGGGGGCGCCCGGGATGGTCGAGAACACGGTCTCGGACAGCGTGGTCACCTCGCCGGTCGCGCCCCGGAACGGCGCCATCACCGCCTCGGCGACCTCGCCGACGCGCAGCGTGCCTAGGCCGTCCTCGACCGTGAACTCGATCGGCGCACGCTCGACGGCCGCCACCTCTCCGACGACCTTCATCAGCTCGCCGACGGGGCCGCCCTGCTTGCCGGTCCACACCTGCAGGAGCGCCTCCTGCTGACGCTCGCTGGCGCGGTCGTCGACGAACATCGCGACCTTCCAGGTTTCAGGCGTCAGGACGTTGTCGGGGATGTGCGCGAAGGAGGCGAGCGTCAGCCCGGAGACGTCGACGCCGTCGATCGCGCCTCGGTCGATGTGCCAAGCGACGATCGCTTCGCAGGTCTCGTTGTCCGGATCCTCGCCCACCCAGCACGGGCACAGGATGTCGCAGTCGCAAACCTCCAGCAGGCTTCCCTTCAGGTCGTACGCCATCGTCGGCTCCTTTCGCGAGAGACGTTCGCGCGGCCGGGTCCGGCCGGCGGTCCATGCAGGACGGGCCCAGCATGGAGCCGGCCCCGTTTCCGGGCCGTGTCCACCCCGTGGCCGGCGGTCGCGTCTGGTCCGGAGCGCCGCTATGGAGGCGGGATCATGGCTGTGCTAGCGTTTGGACACCATGCATCTACGGACCCTGGGCGGGCTCACGCTCCAGGGGGCGACCCTCACGCGCCGCGTGCCCCTGCTGCTTCTCGCCTACCTGGCGCTGGAGGGGGAGCAGGAGCGGGGCTTCCTGAGCGAGCTGTTCTGGCCGGCCGCGCGCGACCGGCGGGGCGCGCTGCGGGTGGCGCTCGCGCGCCTCCGCCGCGCCGCGCCGGACGCCGTCGAGGTGGCCGGCGACCGGCTCCGCGCGGCGGTGGACAGCGACGTCGCCACGCTGCGACGGCACCTTCGGGACGGGGACGTCGACGCGGCCGTCCGCGCCTACGCGGGACCGTTCCTGGAGGGCGTCCGGCTGGACGCGAGCCGCGTCGAGCTCGAAGAGTGGCAGTACGCCCAGCGCGAGCGCATCGCGTCCGACCTGCGCCGGGTGCTGCTGACCGGGGCGGAGGCCGACCTCGAGCGCGGCGCCGCGGGCCGGGCCCGGACCCGGGCCGAGCTCGCCTTCACCCTCGCCGGCGCGCCGCCGGCCGAGCCGGAGGCGCTGGCCCGCCTCCACCATCTGCTGCACGCGGGCGACAGCGCGCTGGACCGGCTGGCGCACGTCGAGGCGGGTCGCTACGGCGTCACCCTGGCCGCCGAGGCGCGCCCTCCGTCCGCCACGCGTCCGCACGTCCGACCGGGCGCCGCCCCCACCCGCCGGCCCACCCCGCTGGTCGGGCGGGAGCGGGAGCTCCGGGCGCTGGTGCGTCGCCTGCGCGATCCGGACGAGCGCCTGACGACCGTCACCGGTCCGCCCGGCGTCGGCAAGACCCGGCTGGCGCTGGCCGCCGCGGACGCCGTCGCCCGCGAGGACCGGCGCGCGGTCGCGGTCAGCGCGGTCGCGGCCGACCGCTTCCTGGGCCCGGACCGCATCGCGGACGGGCTCGCCCACGCCTTCGGCCTGACGCTGACCGCTGGCGACGATCCGTTCGAGGCGTGCGTGGCGGCGCTGGCTCACGCCGGGCCGCGGTTGCTGGTGCTCGACGGTTTCGACGCGCTGGTCGGCGGCGCGAGCACCGTCTCCGCGTTGCTGGCCGCCTGCCCGCAGCTGACGGTGCTGGTGACCTCGCGGACGCGCCTGCACCTGGACCTCGAGACGGTGGTGAGCCTGGCCCCGCTGGACGGTGACGCGCCCGACGCGCCCGCCGTCGCGCTGTTCGTCGAGCGCGTCCGCCGGGCGCGAGGAGCGTTCGAGCCGGACGCCGCCGACCTGGATGCGGCGCTGCGCATCTGCCGTGCCGTCGGCGGCCTGCCGCTCGGTCTGGAGCTGGCGGCCGCCTGGGCACGCGCCCTGCCGGTCCCCGACGTCGCCGACGAGGTGGAACGCAGCCTCGGCTTCCTGGCGGTGCCCACGCGCGACGCGCCGCCCCGCGAACGCAGCTTGCGCGCGGCGGTGGCCTACTCCTGGGACCGCTTGCCGGCCGCCTCACGGGAGGTGCTGCTGCGCGCCTCCGACCTCCGCGGAGCGTTCACCCGAGCCGCGGCCGTCGCGGTGGCCGGTGCCGATGCGAACGCGCTGGCCACCCTGGTGGACGCCTCCCTGCTGGAGCTCGACGAGGACGGGCGGTACCGGCTGAATCCCGTCGTCGCGGACTACGCCCGGGATCGACTCCAGCGCCGCCCCGCCCTCGCCGTCGCCACGCGGCGTCGCCACCGGCGCTGGTTCGTGTCGAAGCTCGGCGCGTGGCGCGCGCGGATGGGGGGCGGGCCCGAGCAGCGGGACGCGGTGCAGGCGTTCGGACGGGAGCTGCCGGACCTCCAGCAGGCGTGGGACGAGGCCGTCGCGGCGGACCGAAGCGCCGAGCTGTACGCGCTGGCACGGACGGTCGCGATGTACTTCGAGCTGGCGCACCGGTTCCGCGAAGGCGCGGACGTGTTGGCCCGCAGCGAGGCTCAGCTGCACCGCTCCAACCCGGCGCACGTCGCGGCCCTCGGCGGCCTCGACGCCTGTTGGGCCTGGCACCACCTGCGGCGCGGCGCGTTCGACGTCGCCCGCGAACGGGCGCGCGCCGCCGTCGAGATCCTCTCCGAGCACGGCGACGCCGAGGGCGAGACCGACGCGCGGCACGCGCTGGCCGCGACGCTGGCGGCCCTCGGCGACTCCGCGGCGGCGCGCGTCCAGGCCGACACGGCCCTAGAGCGCGTCCGGACGGAAGGCATGACGCGAGAGACCGCCCGCCTCCTGGTGCTCTCCGCATCGCTCGACGCCGCCACGGGCCGCGACGCGAGGGCTCGCGAGCGGCTGGCCGAAGCGGAACGCCTGTTCCGGCGGGTCGACGACCGACGGAGCCTGACCCGCACGCTGATCGCCAGCGCCGAGATCGCACGCCGCTCCGGCGACGGCGATGCCGGCGCGCACGACCTCCAGGCGGCCGTGCGGCTGGCCGAAGAAGAGGGCATGCCGGAGGAGGAGCGCCGCGCCGCGACGCTCCTCGCGACGAAGGCGATCCGGGGGTAGCGCGGGGGCCGGGCCGACGTTCGGCCGAAGCCGGGCGTGTCGTCGCTACGCTTGTTGCACGATGCGCTGGACTTGGAGAAGGCGCAGGGGCGAGGGGTCGATCCTGCCCGGGCGTCGACCTCGCCGCCGACGGGATCGCTACCCTTGGCCCCGCTCGCCTTCGGCTACGTGGATGATCTCGGGCACGATGTAGACCCCAGCGCGCCGTCCACGTCCTTCTCGGAGTGTCTTGACGACTCCAGCTTCACGCAGAACGTTCAGAATCCGATTCGCTGTGGGGGCGGGAATCCCGGACACCTCGCGCAGCGTCGTGGCCTTGAAGATGGGCGACTGGAAGGCGAAGTCGACGGCGCGCAGCGCATACTGCGAGTGCGTGAGGTCTACGAATCGCTTCTTGTAGGTCTCGTACAGGGCGAGGATCGCGCGCGCTCGAGCCTCGTTCTCACTGGCCTGCTCCGCCACGCCGTCAAGGAAGTAGGCGCACCATTCCGTCCAGGCGCCATCGCGTGATACGGCGCGGAGGCGTTGAACGTACGCATCGCGGTTCCGCTCGAAGTACCCGCTCATGTAGAAGTCTGGGCTGCTCAAGAGCGAGCGGGCGTACAAGAAGAGCGGGATGAGCATCCTCCCCAGGCGACCGTTGCCGTCGCGAAAGGGATGCAAGGCTTCGAACTCCACGTGTGCGATAGCGAGCTGAACGAGGGGTTCGGGTCGGTTCACGTCCAGAAGGTAGCGCTCCCATGCATCCATACCGGCGGCGAGGTGCTCGGGCGCCACAGGCACGAACGAGGCGTCTTCGATCGCGCAGCCGTCGGGTCCGATCCAGTTCTGGTCCGATCGGTAGGCACCAGGTTCCTTGCGTTGTCCCCGCACCCCCTCCATGAGGATCGCGTGGGTCGAACGAAGCATGTGCTGTGACAGGTCGCGCGCCTCGAGCATCCTGGCTGCGGTGGTGAGGGCCCGTCGATAGTTGGCGACTTCCTCGATGTCGTCGCGCTTGGCTTTCGTTAGGCCCGACGTGTCGGCATCCGCCTCGACCTCCATGACCTCGCCCATCGTGACGTGGGTACCTTCGATCTTGGACGAAAGCACGGCTTCTCGTGTCGTGAGTGGGGCCAGCAGAAGCGATGCATTCGGGATCGCGGCGACGAGCGCGTTGTAGGCTCCAAGAGCACCACGCGCGTCGCCTATGCGCGTCACGAGTTCGGCGTAGTCGATCTCGGCTGGCGGGAACTCCCCTAGATGGTAGTGAACGGGCATGGGAAGCGCCTCCAAGGTGCGCATCGACGTTGCGGACGCTGCGACGTTCTACGGTTCCGCTAGGGAACGCGACGAACCCCTCTTGTGTATCATATCTGCGGATTGATGAGTAGCAACGTGACTTGCCGATCGTGCGTGAGATGCAAGCCAAGAAGGCCCGTCCCAAGGCGCATTCTTGGACAGCGGAGACGCCATGATCGCGTCATCGAAGAGGTTCCCGTGGGTGACCCGATCGGTCGGCCGATCGTCGCCCACCACGTCGAGCCTCGCGTCTATTCGTCCAGCCCGAACTGTTCGACGAGGGTCTCGTCGCGAGCCATTTCACGCGGACGACATGCTCGACACGCTCTGGATCGTCCGCGTGCTTGTCGATCTGTGCCGCGTCGAGGGGTGCCTCGAGGATCGGTACGCGACCACCGTCGACCTCGACGTGGAACGCGTCGAGAGGCTGGACCGTCTCGAGCACTTCACCGACGCCGACGTAGCCTTCGCCGGGGATGTGGACGAAGACGCGCTTGCCCGGCGTGAGCTGGGAGAGCGTCTGGACGTACCACTTGCCGCCGCCTGCGGAGATGAAGCCGTTGCGCTGCGCATCTTCCCAGGTGCGTGTCTCGCCTACGCCGAAGGCCGCATAGAAGTCTTGCCCGTTCCAGGGTCGCGCGCCTTATCTGTCGGGCCGTCCCGTCCCGTGTCCATGTCGCTGGGGTCGATCAGCCAGGC
>CAZLQH010000097.1:0-6302 GCA_964561595.1 uncultured bacterium
GGCGGCGTGCCGGTCGCGCTCCCGGTCGCCGAGGCGATCGACGCGAGCCTGGACGTGCTGGTGGTCCGCAAGCTGGGCGCTCCTGGGCACGAGGAGTACGCCATGGGGGCCATCGCCAGCGGCGGGATCGAGGTGGTCGACGAGAGCGTCTTGGGGCGCCTGGGCGTCGAGCAGGACCAGCTCGACCGGATCGTCGAGCGCGAGCGCGCGGAGCTGAAGCGCCGCGAGCAGCGCTTCCGCGGCGACCGTGCCAGCCCCGAGCTGGGCGGTGCGACGGTGGTCCTCGTCGACGACGGCATCGCCACGGGATCGACGATGCAGGCGGCGCTGGACGCGGTCCGCAAGGCCGGCGCGGAGCGGATCGTGATCGCGGTGCCGCTGGCGCCGCACGACACCGTCCAGCGGCTCGAGCGGAGCGCCGACGAGGTCGTCTGCCTGACCACGCCTTCCCCGTTCTTCGCCGTCGGGCAGGGCTACCGCGACTTCCCGCAGGTCCAGGACGACGAGGTCGCCGAGATGCTGCAGCGCTCCGAGCGCGCCTGACGAGCGTGGGGCGAGCGTCCGGCGGAAGCGGGCACGCCGTGTAGACTCGGGGGTCGGGCCGGTCCGGCCGATTCCGGACACGTGTCGCTCCCAGGCCACCGGAGGCCGGGGGCGCGACCCGCAGGAGGTGGCATGGCCAGCAGAGAACCGATCTACCTGACGCCGAAAGGCCTCGCGAAGATCCAGGAGGACCTCCGTTACCTCAAGGAGGAGAAGCGCCAGGAGATCAGCGAGTACATGGGCGCCGCCATCGCGGACGGCGATCTTCGCGAAAGCGCAGCGTACGACGAGGCGCGCATGCTTCAGAGCGAGAACGAGGCCCGCATCGCCGACCTCGAGGAGATCGTCCACCGCGCCGTGGTGATCGACGCCGAGGAGGGCGACAACCCGGCCGCGCGCCTGGGCGCCAGCCTGTGGCTGGAGGACGACGACGGCGACGAGGTGGTGTTCCACCTGGTGGGCACCCACGAAGCCGACGTGCTCGAGGGCCGGATCAGCGACGAGTCGCCCCTGGGCCGCACCCTGGTCGGCCGCCGTCCCGGCGATCAGGTCGAGCTGGCGCTCGGGAACCACGCCGCCACGTACCGCGTGAAGGACGTCCGCTTCGAGTGAGCGCCACCCTTCTCACGCTGGGCGGTTGGTAGCGTAGGCGCATGACGAAATGGGCGTCCTTGGCGCTGGGCGCGGTGCTGTTGGTCCTGCTCGCCCTGTCGCTCGGGCCCCGTGCGGAGCGGCCCGAGGTTCGTGAAGAGATCGTGCTCGACGGCGCCGTGGTGCGCCTCTTCCCCGCCTCCGATCCGGGCGCCGTCTGGCGCTTCGACGCGCCGGTCGCGAGCTACGACCCCGCGGCGCGGGAGACGACCCTGACCCGGATCGAGGACGGCGAGCGCCGCGTCGAGGACGAGATCGACTTCACCCTCGCGGCCGATCGCCTGGTGATCGGCCGCGACGACGACCTCCGCAGCGCCCGCATGGACGTCCACCTCGTCGCGGACGATCTCGACGTCGAGATGGAGGGGGTCGAGGGGCGGCAGGTCCGCGTCGACCAGGAGGCCGGCCGCTTCGAGGTCCCTCGCATCCGCATCTTCGGCGAGGGCTTCGGCGAGAGTCTCTACCAGGAGATGAGCGTCAGCTTCGACTTCACCGATTTCGAAGCCGGCGGCCCCGACACGATCGGCTACAGCGAGTTCGAGCTCGACGAGCGCGACGACGCTTCTGGAAGGAACCCATGACCCGACTCCGCGCTCCGGCCCGACGCACCGTCCTCCCCGTCGCCCTGGCGCTGCTGGTCGCCGCGCTGCTCGTCCTCGGCGCGGCCGTCGCGCAGGACGGGGCTGCCTCGGAAGCGACGCCGGAGCAGGCGCCCGACACGGCGTCCGCGGAGGCTTCCGACCTCGAGCGGCGCGTCATCACGATCGACTCGAGCGGAGGCACCCAGGGCGGCAACCTCCGCTACGGTCCGATCGTGTACCAGCATCCCGAACCGTACGGCATCGTCGCGACCGTCTCGACGCTGACGATCTTCGGTCCGCGTGCGGAGCTTTCCGCGCCGGACGACACGCTCCTCTCCCGCGCCAAGGGCCAGCGCACCGCCCGCTTCGCCGGCGGCGTGCGGGTCGTCCGCGGCCGGCTCGAGGCGACCGGTCCGGCGCTGGTGTACCGCGAAGCGACCGGCCTGGGCGAGCTCTCCGGTGGGGCGGACGCCGGCGGGGACGCCGCGACGGAAGGCGGGGTGGACGTCGTCATCGCGCCGGAGGAGGAGGGCGGCGACCCCACGCTCATCTCCGCCGCGCTGGCGGAGTTCGACGTGGACACCGACCGCAGCGTGAACCGCGGCGACGTCGTGCTCGTTGCGGGCTCGCAGCGTGCCGAGGCGGACGTGCTCACCTACGCCGAGGACACCGACCTGGCGCTGCTGGACTGCGACGGGCTGTGCACCATCGTGCGGGAGGACGAGGAGAACGGCCTGCTGACCATCACCGCGCGGGAGATCCGCGTCCTCACGCAGGACGAGCGGCTCTGGGCCCGCGGCGACGTGACCGTCGTCGACGGCGACCTCGTCACGCGCGGCGACGAAGCCGTGTACGACGACGCCCAGAAGATCGCGGAGGTGACCGGTTCCCCCGCCCGGTCCGTGAACGAGGCGGACGGCGTGACGCTCGAGGGCGACCGCATCCTGCAAGACGTCGAGTTCGACTTCGTCGAGGCGATCGACGCCAGCGTCGTGAGCGACCTGGACCTCACGGCGTTCCTGCTGGCCGAGGAGCGCGAGGCCGACGGGCCGAGCGCGCCGTGACGCCCCGCCCGCCACGCGGCCCCGCCGCCGCGTCGGCGGGCCGACCGTCCGGACGTGCACGCGCGGCCACGGCGACGACCCGGCCGGCGCCGCCGTGGCCGTTGGCGCAGCTGCGGCCGTTGGCGACGCTGACCGCGCTGGCCGGACTGGCGCTCGTGACGGCGGCGCTGGCGCAGTCGGCCACCCGGCTGGTGCTGGAGCGCTCCGACGCCACGATCGAGATCGTCAACGCCGGCCGCTCCGATCGGGGCGCGCGCTCGATTCTGGACCTCGCCGGCTGCGTCCCGGGCGAGGAGGTGCGCACGAACCTGTTCTACGCCCCCGTCGAACGCGTCACCACGCGGATCGACGACAGGAGCCGGGAGGCCGAGGATGGCGAGGCGGGCGAGCCGGCCGTCGTCGAGGCCCCGCTGGTGATCGTGCGGCGGCCCGACCGCGACGCGAGCGAGGGCGCCGAATCGGCACCCGCCGACGACGAGACGCTCGAGGCGCTCGACGCGACCGCCACCTTCGGCAGGCCGCCCTGCCTGGACCAGGTCGACATCGCCGATCCGTCCACCGTCCGGCTGCGCCAGGGCCGCTCCGACGTGGTCGGCGCGCGGTTCTTCCTGGACCGCGGCAGCGACGTGGCGACCATGGACGGTCCGGTCGCGCTCACGCGTGCGCCGCAAGGCGACGGCCCGTCGGTCCAGGCCCAGGCCGAGACGCTTCGGTTCGATCTGGGATCGGGCGGCTCGACCCTGGCCGGCGGGGTCCGGGTCACGGCCGGCGAGCGGGTGAGCGAGGCGGACGAGCTGGAGCTCGACGAGGAGGCCGGCACCGCGATCCTGCGGGGCGACCCGGCCGTCAGCCGCGTGGGCCAGGACGAGGTACGCGGCCGCCGGCTGATCTACGACCTCGAGACGAACGACGTCGTCGTCGAAGGCGGGGTATCGGCCAGCTTCGAGATCGGCGGGGAGGACGCAGCGCCCTGAACGGCGCCGCGGCCCGAGCGGGCCGACCGTCGCGCCGGCGTCCATCTGTCCGGTCGAGCTAGGTTCGCGCCTGGGCCTCGGCCTCCGTCCACCGGTCGAGCTCGACGAGAAGGGCGTCCGCACCCGCCAATCCCTTGTACGTGCGCGTCTCCGACGACATCGATCGGATCGATGCCGCCAGGAGCGCGGCCCTGCCCGGCCGGTCGGTCAGGACCTGCGCCAGCGGGGCCACCTGCACGCGGATCGCGAAGAGCGCCAGCCCCGCTGCCGGGAACGGCACGGTCGTCTGCCGCTCTACCCGGAGCCAGCTCCGCGCGACGACGCCCCCCGACGGAGTGGCCGGCCGTTCACCGGCGCCTCGGCACCGCTTCGGATGGAGGTCCAGCGCCGGCGTCGCCGGGACGCTCCACACCCAGCGGCGGAACGGTCCCTTGCGGACGATCGCCCGCATCAGCGCGGCGCTGGCCGCGCGCAGCGCCGCGCCGTCCGCGACGGGGCCGTGCAGCTCGGCCAGCGAGGCGCCTGCGCGCGTTTCCGGCGCCCAGCGGCTCGGGAACGCCACGTGCAGCAGCGACGCCCGCCCGGCCGCGCCGTCGTCGCGCATCCACGCCAGATCGTCGGGCAGCGACAGCGCCAGCGCGTCCGCCACGCACGTCGCGGGCGGACACGCGCGAAGCAGCTCCGCCGCCTCCGCGGTCAGCGTCGGGAACGCCCACGCCCGGCCGTGAGCATCGGCGACGGTGAAGGCGGGCGCCACCGCCTGCGTCGCGGGCGTGATCAGGTCGGGCCGCAGCTCCGCGATCCGCGGCAGCGTGGCGGCGACGTCGCGGCCGACGTCGCCGCCACGCTCCGGATCGGGCACGCGGATCCGCTCGGGCCGCTCGCTCAGGGCCCGTGCCTTCTGGGCGCGGAGCGCGTCGTCGTCCGGGAGGCGAGGGAACGCCGGTCCCTCCAGGCGAGCCAGGTCCGCCCTCGTCCGATACGGAGCCTCGACCGGGAACGGCGCCGCAGGATGGGACGACGTGCGGGACGACGGCGCACACGACGACCGCGCCCGGCCGGACGAGGCCGGGCCGTCCACCGCGCTCACACCTTGGGAAGGCGGAGGATCAGCAGTCCGGCGACCAGCTGCGCGCTGGCGTGTTCGGGATCGACGTCGCCGGGCAGCGTGACCGTCCGCTGGAACGGTCCGCGTGCGCGTTCGCTGAAGACCAGGTCGCCGTGCGGCTCGCTGTCGCGATGGCCGGCGACGACGACGTCGTGCCCTTGCACCGCGATCTCGAGGTCCTCCTGCGCGACGCCGGGCACCTCGACCAACAGCCGGTAGGCGTCGCCCAGATCGCGAAGCTCTGCCTTGGGGGTGATGCCGTCGGTGGGCACGCGACGCTCGAGCAGCTCCTCGATCGAGTCTCGGACCGCGAGAAGCTCCTTGAGGTCGCTGGCGGTCCCGTACTTGTCCAGCTCCATGCGCGAAGGATAGCACCGGGCGCCGGAACGGCTGCTAGCGTGGCTGCATGGCGCACGCCCCCTCCTCGTCGCCAGGCGGCGCTCCTGCGGACGCGGCCCCGCGTTCGCGGCCGACGGCGTTCCTGCTTGGCGCTCCCACCGCCGCCGGCAAGAGCGCGGTGGCGCTGCGCCTCGCGCAGCGGTTCGGGCTCGAGATCGTCTCGGCCGACGCGATGCAGGTCTACCGCGGCCTGGACGTGGGGACGGCCAAGCCGACGGCCGAGGAGCGCGCCCGGGTTCGCCACCACCTGATCGACGTGGTCGCGCCCCAGCAGGCGTTCAGCGTCGCGGACTGGGTCGTCCGGGCGGAGTCGGCGATCGTGGACGCGGACGCGCGCGGCGTCCGCTGCCTCGTGGTGGGCGGAACCGGCTTCTACCTCATGGCGCTGGCCGAGGGGCTTCCCACCACCCCGGCCGCCGACCCCGGCGCGCAAGCGCCGTTCTGGGAGCGGCTGGAGCGCGAGGGCGTCTCGGCGTTGGAGAACGAGCTGGCGGCCGTCGCGCCCCGGGACGCCGCCCGCGCGCAGCGCAACCCGCGGCGCCTGGTGCGCTCGCTCGAGGTGCTGGCCCGCACCGGCCGGCCGCCCTCCGCCTTCCCGCGCCGCACGCCACGCGTGGCCGCCGACCGCACCTGGCTGGTTCCCTCGCTAGCGGAGCTGGATCCCAGGATCGAGGCGCGCGCACGGGCGATGCTGGACGGCGGCCTGATCGAGGAGGCGGCCGAGCTGGACGCCGCGTCGCTGGCGACGGCGTCGCAGGCGATCGGTTACGCCGAGGCGGCCGCCGTGGCGCGCGGCGAGCTGTCGAGGGACGAGGCTCGGGCCGCGATCGTGACGGCGACGCGGCGCTACGCACGGCGGCAACGCACGTGGTTCCGTCGTCACGAGGCCGAGCGTCGCCTGGCGTCCCTGGCGGCTCCGGCCGAGCCGCTCCTGGACGCCTGGCTGCGCGTCGCGACGGCCGAACCGTGAGCGGCGAGCGCC
>CAZLQH010000098.1:0-5106 GCA_964561595.1 uncultured bacterium
CGCTCGCGCTCGATCAGCTCCGCGAGCATCTCGCGGGTCACGTCCGCCGGCGCCCACTCGTCGGGCAGCGAGGTCTTGAGGGTCTCGCCCTCCACCTCCGCCTCCACGTACGGGCCGTAGCGTCCGACGCGGACCAGGTAGGGATCCCACTTCGAGCTGCGGACGGTGCTGATCGCCTTCGGGTCGATCCCGTCGATCCCTTCCGCGACGCGCGCCTCGATCCCTTCGCTACCGCCGTAGAACCCCTTCAGGTACGGCAGCGCCTCGAGCGTGCCGGCGGCGATGGCGTCGAGCTTCGCCTCCATCTCGGCCGTGAACTCGGTATCGACGAGTTGCGTGAACTGGTGCTCCAGCAGGTTGTTCGTCGCGAACGCGGTGAAGGTCGGCACCAGCTGCTGTCCGTTCTTCCGGACGTAGCCGCGGTTCACGATCGTATCGATGATGCTTGCGTAGGTCGACGGTCGCCCGATGCCCTCCTGCTCGAGGATCTTCACGAGCGACGCCTCGGTGAAGCGTGCGGGCGGCTTCGTCTCGTGGCCGCTGGCGTCGAGCGCGAGCGCCTGCAGCGCGTCGCCCTCCGCGAGCGGCGGCAACGGCTGGTCGCGATCGTCGAGCGCCGCCTCGGGATCGTCGCTACCCTCGACGTAGGCGCGGAAGAAGCCGGGGAAGAGGACCTGCCGGCCGCTGGCGCGCAGGCTCAGCGTCCGCTCGTCCGCTTCTGCCTCGATCCTGGCGGTGACGAACTTGAGCCGGGCCTCGGCCATCTGGGTGGCGATCGTTCGCTTCCAGATCAGGTCGTACAGCGCGGCGTCGCGTCCGCCCAGCTTGTGCTCCTTCGCCGTCATCATCCGGTCGCCGGCGGGCCGGATCGCCTCGTGGGCCTCCTGCGCGTTGCGGGACTTGCCCTTGTACTGCCGGACCCGCTCGAACAGGTAGTCGGCGCCGTACAGGCTCTCGACCCGCTTCCGTGCGGCGCCGATCGCCTCGCCCGAAAGGTTCGTCGAGTCGGTCCGCATGTACGTGATCAGGCCCCGCTCGTACAGACCTTGCGCGACGCGCATGGTGTCCCGCGCCGAGAGGCCCAGCTTGCGGCTGGACTCCTGCTGCAGCGTCGAGGTCGTGAACGGTGGCGAGGGGTTGCGGGTCTGCTCGCGCTCCTCGATCGAGACGACGCCGAACGGCGCCTGCTGGGCCGCGTCCGCGAGACGGCGCGCCTCGGCCTCGCCCATCAGCATCAGGTCGCGGCCTTCGACCAGGCCCTCCTTCAGCCGTCCGCTGTCGGGATCGAAGTCCTTGCCGGACGCGAGCCGCACGCCGTCGACGTGGGTGGCGGTCGCGGCGAACGAGCGGGCCTCGTCGGGCGCCACGCCAGCCGCCGCCAGCGTCGCCTCGAGATCCCAGTACGACGCCGGCACGAACGCCAGTCGTTCCTTCTCGCGCTGCACCAGGATGCGGACCGCGACCGACTGCACCCGCCCGGCCGAGAGCCGCGGCGCGATCTTGCGCCACAACAGCGGACTGATCGTGTAGCCCACCAGCCGGTCCAGCAGTCGGCGCGTCTCCTGAGCCTCGACCAGGTTCCGGTCGATGTCTCGCGTCTCTTCGAGCGCCCGCTGGATCGCCTGCTCGGTGATCTCGTGGAACACCATCCGCTTGACCGGCACCTTCGGCTCGAGCACCTCGAGCAGGTGCCATCCGATCGACTCGCCCTCGCGATCCTCGTCCGTCGCGATCACCAGCTCGCCGACGTTCTTGAGCGCCTTACGGAGCTCGCGCACGACCTGCGGCTTCGTGACCACGTAGAGCGGCTCGAAATCCTCGTCGATCTTCATGCCCAGCCGTGCCCAGCTCTGCCCCCGGTACTGATCGGGAATGTCCTCGGCGGAGGCGGGCAGGTCGCGCACGTGGCCCATGCTGGCCATCACCTCGTACCCGCTGGGGAGGTAACGGCGGATGGTGTTCGCCTTCGTGGGCGACTCGACGATCACGAGCCGCCGCTCGGATCGTGGGTTCGGTGTGGATGCCATGGAGTCCCTTCTCGTTCGCGCCGCCATTATAGGCGCGGTTCGCCGCGTGTCAAGGTGCCCGCCCCCGACGGTTCGGTACGCGCCTGGACGGCGCTCCGAACGCGCGAGGGCGCTCGTACGGCTCGGCCTCGTGTGCGGACGGCTGCGGCGGAAGGCCGGGCGAAGCGATCGGTCAGAGCTGGCGGCGGTGCGTGATGGCGCGTCCCAGCGTCACTTCGTCCGCGTACTCGAGGTCGCCTCCGACGGGAAGGCCGTACGCGATCCGCGACGCCCGAATCCCACGCTCCGACAGCGTCCTGGCGAGGTACATCGCGGTCGCCTCGCCCTCGACCGTCGTCGAGGTGGCCAGGATGACCTCGTCGATCCCCCCGCCCTCCAGCCGCCGCAGCAGCGCGGGAACGGTCAGCTGGTCGGGGCCGACGCCGTTCATCGGCGACAGCGCGCCGTGCAGCACGTGGTAGCGACCCCGGTACTCGCCGGAACGCTCGATGGCCAGCACGTCCGCGGGCTGCTCGACGACGCACACCACGCCGGACTCCCGCGAGGGATCGGCGCACAGGTGACAGGTCTCGTCGCCCTTCGTCATCACGTTGAAGCAGACCGGACAGCGGTCCAGCGACGCTTTCGCCGCGCGGATCGCGTCCGCGAGGGCTTCGACATCGCGAGGGTCGCGGTGGAAGAGGTGGAACGCGAGGCGCTGCGCGCTCTTCGGCCCGATCCCGGGCAGGCGACCGAGCTCGCGGATCAGCGCCGAGAGCGCAGGCGGAAAGCTCATGACGGCCGAGCGGCGCTCAGAGCAGCCCGCCCATGCCGCCCATGCCCCCGAGGCCGCCCATGGCGCCGCCCATCTCCTGCTCCTGCAGCTCCTTGGCCTTGCGCTGGGCCTCGCCGACGGCGGCCGCGACGAGGTCTTCGAGGAGCTCCACGTCGTCCGGGTCCACGGCGCCAGGATCGATGCGCACCGAGGTCACGTCGCCGGCGCCGTTCGCCGTGACGGTCACCAGTCCGCCGCCTGCGCTTCCCTCGACCGTGGTCTGCGCCAGGCGCTCCTGGGCTTCCGCCATCTTCTGCTGGGCCTTCTGGGCCTCTTTCATCAGCTTCTGAATGTTCATCGCGCCCACTCTACCCGCTGGGCCGCACGGCTCCGTCGTCGGGACCGCCATCCGCGTCGGCGTCCGGGCCCGCGTCCGGGCCGGCGGCGGCGGGCTCGTCCTCCGACGCGTCGTCGGGATCTTCCGCGCTGGGCTCGAGCGCGACGATCCGGCCGGGGAAGAAGGTCTGCACCATGTCGATGGCTGGGTCGGCGGATTCGCCGCCCACGCTCGTCGCGTTCGCTCGCGAGCCGAGCGTGCCCGGCGGATCCGTGCGGCGAGGCGCGGTGCCGGCTTCGCGGCCCGCTGGACGGTCCGCGGCAGCGCTGGATCCGGCCGACGGAGGCCGTCCCTCGGGCCGTCCCTCGGGCGGTCGCTCGGAGCGCCGCTCGGGCGACGACTCGGGGCGACGGTCCGGAGCCGGTGCGTCGGATCGAGCGGGCGCAGGGCCAGGAGCCGACTCGGGCTCGCCGAACAGGTCGCCGGGCAGGTCCTCGAACGTCGTCGTCGCGTCGTCGGGCGGCCCCGCGTACGCCGTGGGCTCGGACGCCTCGCTCGGACCGGTCCGCGCCGGCTCGCCAGCCGCGGTCGCAGGCTCGTCGTCCGAGGCGCCGGCCGGCTCGAGCGGGGTCGAAGGGACTTCGCCGGGGGGCGTGGCAGCCTCGGCGGGCGCCGCGGACGCGCCCGACGGCGGTGCGTCCGCATTCGCGTCCGCTTCGCGATCGTCGGCTCGCGCGGCGCGGGCGGACGGCTGGCGCCGCGGCCGTGCATCGCTCGAGGAGGTCGTCGGGGGCGTCGTCGGGACGGTGGGGCCGGGCCCCCGCCCCGTCACGCTTTTTTTCGGATCGTCTCGTCGGGCCCTTCGATCACCAGGCTCCAGCCCGGTCCAGCGACCTCGCCCACGAGGGCGGCGAGCTCGTCCTGGCGGGCCTTGAGCTGCCCGAAGTGGAACCGGTGCCGCTCCCCGTAGCGCAAGGTGAGGACGCCGTCGGCGACCTCGTCCTCGGCCGGCTGCAGGAACGCCTTCAGCTGCGCGGACGCCTTCGTCTTGACCTGATGCCAGCTAAGGGTCCGGCCGGATCGCGTCGCGCTCGGTTCGACGGGGGGCGCGTCCACAGCCGACGTCGAGGGCGCGGCGCGAACGGCGGCGTCCGGCGGAGGGGCCGACGGTGCGTCGTCGCTCGAGGCCGGGCGCGACGCGGCCGGCGGGGACGCCGGGGTGGCCGTGGGCTCGGACCCGGGCCGTGCGTTGGGCTCGAAGGCGGGCAGCGATCGTGCCGGTTCCGATGGTGCCAGCTCGGCGGGCGGCTCGGCGGGCGGCGACGGGGCGGTCGGGGCCGCCTGCCCGCGCGAGGGCGACGTCGCAGCGGTCGGAACGGCGGACGGCCCGGCGGCCGCGCCGGCGATCGCCGGCGCGCTCTCGGGCCGGTACGGGCGGGCGGCGGCCGCATTGGCGGCCTTCAGCAGCGCCGCCTCGAGGGCGTACAGGTCGTCGTGCCGGACGAACCGATCGAGCTCGTCGTCGAACTGATGCAGGGTGCGGAGGAGCGCCTCCCTGCCGACGGGGGCGCGGTAGCCGTCCCGACCGGTGGCGTCGTTCACCACCGCGTCCCGCAGGACGCGGGCCAGCTGCTCGGCGACCGTCCTGGGCGAGAAGCCGTCGCGGTACAGCGCCGTCGCGCCGTCCAGCAGCTGCGCGAGGTCGTCACCGGCCAGCGCGTCCGCGAGCGCCTCGAGCCGCTCGCGCGGAGGTAGTCCCAACGCGGCCTCGGCCGCGGTACGCGCGATCGGACCCCCGTCCGCCCACAGCCGTTCCAGCAGCGACTCGGCGTCGCGCATCGCGCCCTCGGCCGCGCGGGCGACGAGCTCCAGCGCGTCCTGCTCGGCCTCGATGCCCGACTTCTCGCACAGCAGGGCCAGCTTTCCCGCGATCTCGGGAACGGAGAGGCGCCGGAAGCGGAAGTGCTGACAGCGCGACAGCACCGTCG
>CAZLQH010000098.1:5206-6281 GCA_964561595.1 uncultured bacterium
GTGGCCTCGCAGTTGAGCGCCATGGCCAGCAGCCGTGCCGTGGTGGTCTTGCCGACCCCGCGGGGTCCGCTGAACAGGTAGGCGTGCCCGGTCCGGCCTGTTCGGAGCGCCGCCGCCAGCACGTCCTTGACGTGATCCTGCCCCACCACCTCCGCGAAGGTGGCCGGCCGGGCGCGTTGGTAGATGGCCTCCATCGCCGGCATGCTACCACCGCCCCCGAGGCGGTCCCGACGTCGTAGCATGACCGCGTGAGCGGCGAGATCGGGGACGGCATGGGACTGGCGCTCGGGGGCGGAACCGCTCGCGGAGCGGCCCACGTCGGTGCGCTCAAGGCGCTCGAGGCGGCAGGCGAAGCGCCGGTCGCGTTCTCCGGCACCAGCTTCGGAGCGATCATCGCTGCGATGGCCGCGCTCGGTGCCCCGGCGCTCGAGATCGAGCGGGTCGTGCGCGGTCAGAACGTGATGGAGCTGTGGGCGCAGAGCCTCGACTTCGGGCTGCACCGCGCTGCCCTCGTGCACGGCGAGCGACTCTCGCACTGGCTGGACCGGAAGGTGTTCTACGGAGCGCGGATCGAGGACGCCGAGCGTCCGCTGGCGATCGCCGCGACGGACCTCAGGACCGGAGCGCCCGTGGTTCTGCGCGAAGGGCTCGTGGCCGAGGCGGTGCGGGCGTCGTGCGCCCTGCCCGGAGTGTTCGGGTCGGTACGGATCGGCGGCCGGGACCTCGTCGACGGCGGGTTCGTCGAGCCCGTGCCGTTCGCGGCGTTGGCCGGGCTCGGACCGGCTCGCATGCTGGGCATCCACGCCGGCCTCGATCTGGCGGGCTCGACGGCGTTGACGCGCTTGCGGTGGCTGGACCGAAGCCCGCCAGGGGGATGGCTGCATCGCATGGCGGGACGGATGCGCGGCCGCAACGCCTGGAGCCGCCTGGCGATCGGTCTGTCGCTGTCGCTCCGCAGCTACCGGCACGACGCCCGGGCGCCCGCGGGCGCGCAGATGGTGACCGTCGCGCCGCCCATCGCCTGGTGGGACTTCCACCGCTCGCCGATCGCGATCGAGGCGGGCGAGCGCGCCGT
>CAZLQH010000099.1:0-6134 GCA_964561595.1 uncultured bacterium
TGACCGAACGCGTAGCCGTAGTACACCGTGCCGTCCTCGAGCGCCAGCGCCGCAGGCGGTTTGTTCAACAGCGACATCACGCCTCCCAGGCCGGAGGATAGCACCGCCTCGCGCGATCGAGGTACCGCGGGGGACGCGTCCCGTCGGCCGCTCCGCTACCATGAGACCGGAGGGATCCCCCATGACCGCTACCGACAAGCCCGAGCCCTCGAACGACGAGCGCGACGCGACCGAAGCCGCGGACGAGGGCGCTTCGGGCGAAGCCTCCCCGCGAGGCCTGATCGTCCACCTGTTCAGCGTCCACGGACTGATCCGCGGGCACGACCTCGAGCTCGGTCGCGACGCCGACACCGGCGGTCAGACGACGTACGTCGTCGAGCTCGCGCGCGCGCTGGGCCGCCACGAGGACGTCGCCGAGGCGGTGCTGTTCACCCGGCTCGTCGACGACGAGCGCGTCTCCGACGACTACGCCCAGCCGGAAGAGGAGCTCGGTCCGGGCGCCAAGATCGTCCGCATCAAGGCGGGCGGCACGAAGTATCGGCGCAAGGAGCTGCTCTGGCCGTCGCTCGACACGTTCGTCTCCGGCGTGCTGCGCTGGAATCGCGAACAGGGCGTACGGCCCGACCTGGTGCACGGCCACTACGCCGACGCCGGCTACGTCGCGTTGGAGCTCGCCTCCGCGCTGGCGGTGCCGCTGGTGTTCACCGGCCACTCGCTTGGACGCAACAAGCTGCGCGTGCTCAAGAACGCCGGCGTCGACGACGAGGCGATCGAGCAGCGCTACAAGGTCTCGCACCGCATCGAGGTCGAGGAGGAGCTTCTCCGCAAGGCCGACGTGGTCGTCGCAAGCACCCGCCACGAGGTCGAGCACGGCTACGAGCTGTACGACGCGCACCGCTCGGCGGACTACCAGGTGCTGGCGCCCGGAACGGACGTCGACCGGTTCTATCCCTGGTACTACGACTCGGACAACGCGTTCGATCCGGGCGACGAGGTGATCGAGGCGCGGGTCCGCATGCGCCGCGAGCTGGACCGGTTCCTGACCGACACCGGCAAGCCGATGATCCTCGCGGTCAGCCGCCCCGACCGGCGCAAGAACATCGACGGCCTCGTCGACGCCTACGGCACCGACAAGGAGCTCCAGCACATCGCGAACCTGGCGATCTTCGCCGGCGTGCGGAGCGACATCGAAGAGATGAGCGACAACGAGCGCGAGGTGCTCACCGACCTGCTGCTGCGCATGGATCGCTACGATCTGTACGGCAAGCTGGCGCTCCCCAAGAAGCACGATCCCGACACCGACATCCCCGTCCTCTACCGGCTGGCGGCCGAGCGACGCGGCGTGTTCATCAACCCGGCCCTGGTCGAGAACTTCGGCATCACGCTGATCGAGGCTTCGGCGTCGGGTCTTCCGGTCGTCTCGACGAACCACGGCGGCCCGCAGGAGATCATCGAGACCTGCGCCTCGGGCGAGCTGGTGGATCCCGAGGACGCCGAGGCGATCCAGGCGGCGCTGCGTCGCATCCTTCTCGACGAGGATCTCTGGGACCGCTACAGCCGCGCCGGCATCGAGGGCGTCAGGAAGCACTACTCGTGGCGCGCGCACGTCGAGATCTACCTGGACGCCGTGAGGCCGCTGCTGGACCAGGACGTCTCGGACCTCACCGACGCGCCGTGGCGGACCGCCGTGGGCCGCACGCTGCAGTGGCAGGACCGGCTGCTGATCAGCGACATCGACGGGACGCTGGTCGGAGAGGACGCCGACCCGGACGGCCTGCGCCAGCTGAGCGAAGCGCTCGAGGCCAACGGCATCGGCTTCGGCGTCGCCTCGGGACGGAGCGTGGAGCTCGTCGACGAGGCGATTCGGGAGTTCGGCCTGCCCGAGCCTCAGGTGATCGTCTGCGACGTCGGCAGCGACATCCGCTACGGCAAGGATCGAATCCCCGACCGCGGCTACCGGCGGCACCTCGAGGCCAAGTGGCGCCCCGACGAGATCCGCGAGGTCCTGCTGGACCTGGGGCTCGAGCCGCAGCCCGACGAGGCGCAGACGCCCCGCAAGCTCAGCTTCTACCTCGAGGACGGCGACCGCCTTCAGGAGATCGAGAAGGCGCTCGACGCGCGCAGCCTGCGCCGGCACCTGATCTGGTCGCACGGCCGCTTCCTCGACGTGCTCCCCCACCGGGCCGGAAAGGGCAAGGCGATCCGCTACCTGGCCGACAAGTGGGGTCTCGACCGCAAGCGCATCGCCGTCGCCGGCGACAGCGGGAACGACGCCGAGATGCTGCGGGCGCCCTTCCCCGCCATCGTCGTCGGCAACCACGAGGAGGAGCTCGCCGAGCTTCGGGGCAGCCGCGGCGTCACCTTCGTCGATCGTCCCCACGCCCACGGCGTGCTCGAGGGCCTGCGCGCCCTCGGCTTCGTGGACTGACGTGTACCGGGGAGGAGGCGGCTTCAGACCGGTCGAGATCGGCGACGTCGACGTCGTGGCGCACGACGGGGTGTACCACCTGTTCCACCTGGTGTTGCCCAACCACGACCTGATCGCCCACGCCGTCAGCGAGGACGGCGCCACCTGGACGCCGGTCGCGAACGCCCTGTTCGTCGGGGATCCCGGCGCGTTCGACGACGACATGCTCTGGTCGGTCCACGTGAGCGCCGATCCGGCGGGCGGCTTCCGCATGCTGTACACCGGCCTGTCGCGCGCCGAGGAGGGCCGCGTGCAGCGCATCGGCCTGGCGCGGTCGAACGACCTGTACGCGTGGCGCAAGGTGGAGGGGAACGGCTTCCCCATCGAGCTGGCGCACCCGGCGTACGAGACCGGTGCCGGTCCCCGTGGCTGGTCCAGCTTCCGCGATCCGTTCGTCGTCGACACCGGCGACGGGGCCTCGATCCTCGCCGCCGCGCGCGTGGCGAAAGGTCCGCCGCTACGCCGCGGCTGCGTCGCGCGCCTGGCCTGGGACGGCGACGGGGCGCCCACGGCGCTTCCTCCGCTGCACCACCCCAACCGCTACGACGACGTCGAGCTGCCCGCGCTGTTCCGGGCCGGCGAGCGCTGGTGGCTGATCGGGTCGATCCGCGAGGACCGCAAGGTGCACCTGTGGACCAGCCCGTCGTTGGACCGGCCGTTCGTGGCGCCCAGCGACAACGTCCTGCTTCCGCAGGGCAACTACGCCGCCCGTCCGGCGCTGGCCACGGACGGCGAGACCCGGCTGCTCTGGAACTTCTTCGCGCCGCCGGACGGCGGTCCCTTGTTGGCGCCGCCCAAGGAGGCGCGCGTCGAGGGTGGGCGGCTGACGGTCCGGTCGTTCTCGGGGTTCGGTTCGAAGGTCCTGGAGATTCGGCGCGGCTCGACGCCCGGCCGGTTCGAGCCGGTGTGCGGCGTGCCGGGAACCGCTACCGACGGCCCCGACGACGACGGCGACGCACGACTCGTCGCGAGCTCGGCAGCCGAGCTGTTCCTGCTCCCGCGTACCGAGCGCGACGTCCGTCTCCGCGCCCGCCTTTCGCGCGAGTCGGGCGGCAAGCTGGGCGTCCTCGTCCGTGTCGACGAGCGCGGCGAGGGCTACCATCTGAGCCTGTCGCCGGACAAGGCGTTGGCCGCGATGCGGGTGTGGACCGCCAAGGCCGAGCAGGTCCCGCCCGGCTCGTCGGCGTTCGACTACCGCGAGCTGCAGCAGGCCGCCCACCACGTGCGCAAAGAACCGTTCGACATCGAGGTCGTCGCGTTCGGCGGCTACCTCGAGGCGTCGATCGACGGCGTGGTCGTGCTGAGCCTGGCGGACGACACCGTGCGGGAGGGCCGCGTGGGGTTCTACGTCGAGAGCGGCGCGATCCGGGTCGAGGGCCTCACGCTCGAGACGCTCGACGGCCCGACCGACGGCGGCTACCGGCTCAAGGGCTGACCCGAGGCGGCCTCGAACCGCGCGCCCCGTGCGACCGCGTTGGGCGGGACGGTCGCGCCCGGCGCCACGACGCACGACGCCAGATGCGCGCCCGCCCCGACGCGCGCGCCTTCGCCGACCGTCGTCCCGTCGATCAGCGTCACGAACGGCTCCAGCACGACGTCGCGCGCCAGGACCACGTCGTCGTCCAGGAACGTCGCCTCGGGCGCGAGCATCGTCACGCCGTCCGCCATCCAGCGCCGCGCGATGCGCATGCGTGCCACGCGCTCGAGTCGCGCCAGCTGAACGCGGTCGTTCGCGGCCAGCGCCTCGTCCGGGTCGCGCATCTCGACGGTCCGCACCGGCCGGCCCGCGGCCAGGTAGGCGGCCGGCAGATCGGTCACGTACGTCTCGCCCTGGGCGTTGTCCGTGCCCAGACGCGCCAGGTGGCGCCACACCGCGTCGTCGACGAGGTACACGCCCGGGTTCACCTCGCGGATGCGGCGCGTGCCTTCGTCGGCGTCGGCTTCCTCCACGATTCGGGTCAGCTCGCCGGCGGCGTTCCGCACGATTCGGCCCAGCCCGTGCGGATCGTCCACCCGGACCGTCGCGAGCGTCATGCCCGCCTCGCCCGCATCTCCCGCCGCCCCGGGGCCCGCGCCGTGAACGGTCGCCATGGTGCGCAGCGTGCCCGGCCGCAGCAGCGGCCCGTCTCCGTTCAGCACGAAGGTGGGGCCGCCGTGATCTTCCAGCGCAGCGCGTGCGCACGTCAGCGCGTGGCCGGTCCCGAGCTGCTGCGCCTGTTCCGCGAACCGCACCGGGGCGCCCGCGAGCGCGGTGCGCACCGCGTCCGCGCCGTGCCCGACGACCACGACGACCGGGTCGGCGCCCGCCTCTCGGGCGGTCCGGACCACGTGGGCGATCATCGGACGGCCGGCGACCTCGTGCACGACCTTGGGAAGCGACGAGCGCATCCGTGTCCCCTGCCCGGCCGCGAGGATCACCGCGGCGGGCGGAGCGCTCACGCCAGGGCCCGACGAACCGGCCTCGTTCCGGTCGCTCACCGTCGGTTGGCGGCGCGCCGCGTGAGCTTGCTGCGGCGCACGTCGCGATCCGGATCCATCGTCAAGAGCGCGTACAGCGCGATCAGCACGATCGGAAGCGAAACGAGCTGCGTGAGGGTGAAGAACCCGATCCCGACCGAGGCGTTCTCGTACACCGGCCAGAACAGCGGGTTGTCGCGGAACGGCTCCTCGATCAGGCTGCGGAGCAGCGAGTACCAGAGCGCGAAGTGCGCGAACACGAATCCCGGGGTGCGGCTCCGCCGGAACGCCCACGCCAGGATCGGGATCAGCGCCAGGCCGACGACCGCCCCGTACACGGGCGTGAGGTGCACGACGCACGGCTCGCCGGCAGGAACCTGCGCGCAGACCGGCGGCGCGTACGCCCACAGGTCGGACCCGAAGATCCAGCGACCGACCACGCCGAACGTCTCCGTGCCGCGCTCCGGCCAGGCGACGCCGATCGGGAGGTCCGTCAGGCGGCCGCCGGTGTCCGTGCCGTTCATGAGATTGCCGATGCGGCCCCCGATGATGCCGAACGCGCCGACCGGCGTGAGGACGTCCATCACCCCCCAGCCCGACATGCCCTTGCGGCGTGCCAGCACGAACACCGCGACGAGGATGCCGAGGATCCCGCCGTGGATGCTGATCCCGCCCTGCCAGATCGCGAACGCGTCCAGCGGGCGTCCTCCGGGGCCGAAGAACGGTCCCGGGCTGGTGAGCACGAACACCAGGCGCGCGCCGACCAGGCCCGCGAGCACCAGCCACGGCGCCATGTCCAGCAGCGCGTCGGCGTCCATCTCGCGGCGCCGGGCCTCGCGAAGCGACCAGACGGAGCCTGCCAGCACCCCGAGAGCGATGAGCAAGCCGTACCAGCGGATCGCCAGCGGGCCGAGTTGAACGAGTACGGGGTCCATGAGTTCCTCGCTTCCAGAACGAACACTGCCGGAACGAACGCTGTCAGAACGCACGCTGCCAGAACGGAGAGGATAGCAGCCTCAGAGCAGCGCGGGCACCATCACGACGGCCATGGCGATCAGGATCAGGCCTTTCGCCACCATCCCGCCGACGCTCCCCGCGAACGCCCCCACCCCCGCCCGGAGCGCCTCGTCGAACGGGCGTCCGGTGAGCAGCTCCGCGCCGACCGCGCCGATGAGCGCGCCCAGCAGGAAGCCGAACGGCGGGAACCAGA
>CAZLQH010000100.1:0-6056 GCA_964561595.1 uncultured bacterium
AACGCCACCACGGCCGACGGCTACAACCCCTACCGGCTGACGCGCGACGGGATCGAGTGGGAGGTTCCCGAGCCGGACAGCCCGTGGGCCAACATCGGCTACTGGAGCGACCACCAGATCGTCTACCTGCAGAAGCTGCTGGAGGTCTGGGCCGCGCACCACCCCGGCGAGCTCGACGCGCTGCTGACGCGCAGGATCTTCAGCCACGCCGACGTGCCCTACCGCATCGCGAGCTACGAGCAGCTGTTGAGCGACCCGTACGCCACCATCACGTTCGACCGTGCGCGCCACCGCGCGATCGTCGACGCGGTCGCCCGCGAGGGCAGCGACGCCAAGCTCGTGCGGGACGCGGACGGCGCGACCCGCCACGTGACGATGGCCGAGAAGCTGTTGCTGCTCCTGCTCGTCAAGCTCGCCAACCTCGTGCCCGAGGGCGGCCTGTGGATGAACACCCAGCGGCCCGAGTGGAACGACGCCAACAACGCGCTCGTCGGCAAGGGCTTGTCGGTCGTCACGATCGCGTACCTGGTCCGCTACGTCGCCTTCGTGCGACCGCTCCTGGCGCGCGCCGGGGCGCGGGTCGCGCTGTCCAGCGACGTCGCCGCCTTCCTCGAAGCCGTCGACGAGGTGCTCGTCACCCACGAGGGCGCGCTGGCCGGAAGCCTGGACGACGCCCGGCGCCGAGCGGTCATGGACGCGCTCGGCCGCGCCGGCAGCGCCTACCGCGAGGCCCTCTACCGCGACGGACCGTCGCCGCGCACGGCCGAGACCGACGGCGCCTTCCTCGACCGTTTCCTGGCCCGAGCCCAGGCGTGGCTGGAGCACACCCTGCGCGCCAACCGGCGCGGCGACGCGCTCTTCCACGCCTACAACCTGCTGGTGCTGGACGACGGGGTCGCGCGCGTCGCGAACCTCTACGAGATGCTCGAAGGACAGGTCGCGGCGCTGTCGTCGGGGCTGCTGTCCAGCGAGGAAGCGCTCGCCCTCCTGACCGCGCTCCGCGCCAGCCGCCTCTACCGACCCGACCAGCACAGCTACGTGCTCTACCCCGACCGCGACCTGCCCGGCTTCCTCGCCAAGAACCAGCTGCCCACGGGGGCGGTGGCCGACCTGCCCCTGGTGGCGGCCCTGCTGGAACGCGGCGACCGGAGCCTGATCGTGCGCGACGTGGACGGCGGCCTGCACTTCGCGGGCGACCTCGCCAACGCGCGCTCGGTCCGGGGCGTCCTGGCTCGGCTGGCCGAGCAGGACGACCTGGCCGACAGGGTGGCCGCCGACGGGGAGCGGCTGGTCGCGCTGTTCGAAGAGGTCTTCGACCACGCCTCGTTCACCGGTCGCTCCGGCACCTTCTTCGCCTACGAAGGGCTCGGCAGCATCTACTGGCACATGGTCTCCAAGCTGCAGCTGGCGGTGCTGGAGACTTGGCGTCGCGCCGCCTGGGCGGGCGAGGACCCGGCCACGGTCGCGGCGCTCGCCGACGCGTACTACGACGTCCGAGCCGGGCTGGGCTTCCACAAGACCCCCGAGGCCTACGGCGCCTTCCCGACGGACCCCTACTCGCACACCCCCGCCCACGCCGGCGCCCAGCAGCCCGGCATGACCGGCCAGGTCAAGGAGGACGTGCTCACCCGAATCGGAGAGCTGGGCGTCGTCGTCGACGGCGGCCGGCTGGGCTTCGCGCCCGGCCTGCTGAAGCGCGGCGAGCTGCTCGCCGAACCGCTCGACGCGCAGGCCCGCACGGTCGCGGGCCCGCAGCGCCTCGCGCTGCCGGCCGGCAGCCTCGCCTTCACCGTCTGCCAGGTGCCCGTCGTCTACACGCTGAGCGACGGCCCCGGCCGGACGCGCATCACCCGCCGCGACGGCACCACCGACGAGGTCGAGGGAGCCGCGCTGGACGCCGCCACGAGCCGCGAGGTCTTCGACCGGAGCGGCGCCGTGAGCCGCATCGACGTCGACCTACCCCTCTCCGCCCTGTCCCCCGCCTCCTGAGGCCTGACCGGAGCGCATCGTGACCACCCCATCCGCCCACGACCTCCACGACGCCCGTATCCGGGCCGAGGCGCTGGTGTCGCGCATGACGCTGCGCGAGAAGATCGGCCAGATGACGCAGGTCGAGAAGAACAGCATCGCCCCCGAGCAGGTGCGCGAGCACGCCATCGGCTCGGTGCTGTCCGGCGGCGGCGGAAACCCCGAGCCCAACACGCCCGAGAGCTGGACGGCGATGGTGACCGCGTTCGATACGGCGTCGCGCCAGAGCCGCCTCGGGATCCCGATGATCTACGGCGTCGACGCCGTGCACGGCCACAACAACGTCGTGGGCGCCACGATCTTCCCCCACAACATCGGCCTGGGCGCCGCAGGCGATCCCGACCTGGTCCGCCGCATCGGCCGAGCGACCGCGATCGAGGTCGCCGCGACCGGCGTCCGCTGGGACTTCGCGCCGGCCGTCAGCATCCCGCTGGACGTCCGCTGGGGCCGCACCTACGAAGGCTACGGGCAGGACACGGAGCTGGTCTCGCGCCTGGCCGTGGCGTTCGTCGAAGGCCTGCGCGGCGACGACGAGTCCGCGCCGGACGCGGTCCTGCCGTCCGTCAAGCACTACGTCGCCGACGGGGCGACGCGCTTCGGCACGTCGACGCGCCTGCAGCGCTTCCAGGAAGTCCACGACCGCACCATGGCCAACGCGCAGGTCGACGAAGGCTTCCGCCGCCTGGTCGAGGCGGGCGCCTGGCGCATCGATCAAGGCTTCGCCGAGGGCAGCGACGCCTGGCTGCGCGAGGTCGTGCTGCCGCCGTACCAGGCCTGCCTGGAGGCGGGCGCGCTCAACGTGATGGCGTCGTACAGCGCCTGGAACGGCACGCGCATGCACGAGAACCACGAGCTGCTGACCGAGGTGCTCAAGGGCGAGTTCGGCTTCGAAGGCTTCGTCGTCAGCGACTGGGAAGGGATCGAGCTGCTCGGCCCCGACTACGACGCGGCGGTCGCCTCGTCGATCAACGCCGGCGTCGACATGTACATGGTCCCGTTCGACTACCTGCGCTTCATCGACGCGCTCGAACGCCTGGTGCAGGAGGGCAGCGTCCCGGTCTCCCGGATCGACGACGCCGTCAGGCGCATCCTGGCCGTCAAGCTGCGCATGGGCCTGTTCGAGGTGGGCGACGAACGCCCGAATCTCGACCGGGTCGGCGCGCCGGAGCACCGGGCCCTAGCGCGCGAAGCTGCTGCCGCCAGCCAGACGCTCCTCGAGAACGACGACGACCTTCTTCCCCTGGAGACGAGCGGTCGCAGCCTGCTGATCGCGGGCCGCGCCGCCGACGACGTCGGTCTGGCGTGCGGCGGCTGGTCCATCAGCTGGATGGGGTCGGCCGGCGCGATCACGCCCGGGAGTACCTTCATGGACGGCGTGCGCGAGCTGGCGCCCGATGCCGACGTGGTCTACGAGCCCGACGGCGACGGTGCCGCGCGCGCCGACGTCGGCGTCGTGGTCGTCGCCGAGGAGCCGTACGCCGAAGGGCTGGGCGACCGCTACAGCGTGCGCCTGGACGACGGCCAACAGGCCATGGTGCGACGCGTTCGCGCGCGCGTCGACCGGCTGGTCGTGATCCTCGTCAGCGGTCGTCCGCTGGTCCTCGGTCCTGCGCTCGACGCGGCGGACGCGATCGTGGCGGCGTGGCTGCCCGGCAGCGAATCCGCAGGCGTGGCCGACCCGTTGTTCGGACGGACCGGCTACCACGCGAAGCTTCGCTTCCAGTGGCCTGCTTCCGACGAGCAGCTCCCCTTGCATCCCTTCGGAGGCGCGATGCCGTCTCCCGAGGCGGGCGATCCCGTCTGGGCGATCGGTCACGGCCTCGTGACGGACGCGGTCACGAAGGCGACCCGGTGAACCGCCCCTCCTCCGAGCGACGCCGCAGAGCGATCGGCCTCGGCGTACTCCCCTTGCTCCTGGCCGTGCTGGCGTCGTTCGGCGTCGCCACCGCGCAGGATGTCCTGCCGCTGCACGACTTCGCGGACGGCGTACCGGTCGGCAAGGATCCGGCCGGCAACGACGTCGGCTTCCAGGTCTGGCAGGACGGGTCGTCCACCCTGGACCTGACGGCCGAGGAGGTCGCCGTCGATGGCGAGCTCGCGCTGCCAGCCCAGCAAGGGGCCGTCTCGGTGCTCCGCGTCCTCCACGACATCGACTCGTGGGGCGGCTTCACGCACGCCTTCTCCGACGCCGCTGCGACGGCGTGGCGGCCTCGCGACCTGAGCGCCTACGACGGCATCCGCTTCTGGTACAAGGGCGACGGCCGGGGCGGCACGGTGCAGTTCGACCTGTTCGACAACCGCAATCCGGAGCTTCCGGGGGACAGCGCCGAGCGCTACGCCCTACGCTTCGTCGACGACACGACCGAGTGGCGGCAGGTCGAGGTGCCGTTCGACGAGCTGTTCCGTCGGACCGACTTCCAGCCGGGCGGCGCGCCCGACGACGGCCTGACCGTGTCGGAATCGTGGGGCTGGGCGCTGGGCTTCCCGCCGGGCGAGGGCGTGAGCTACGTCTACGGCGTCGAAGCGTACGGCACGAGCGGTGGCGCTGCGGCCGACGAAGTCACCGTGCAGTTCGCGTCGCCCGTGTTCCGGCTGCCCGAGAGCGGCGACGTCGAGGTCGGGCTCGAGCTGTCCGCACCGTCCGAGGAGGCGGTGTCGGTTCGCGTCTTCGTGCAGGCCGACACGGCCACGGCGATGCGCGACATCGTGACGCGCAGCGAGCTTCTCGTCTTCCCGCCGGGAGTGACCGAGGTGTCGTTCACCGTGCGCGCCATCGACGACGGCAAGCACGAGGCGGACGAACGCGCCCTGGTCTCGCTGGGCAACCAGCGCGGCGCCGACCTGGGCTTCCAGCGTCGCGCCATCCTGGTGATCGCTGACGACGATCCGCCGGTCCCGGGCCAGGTCGCCGACTTCGAGGCGGGTACGGACCCGTTCACGTCCGCCGACGCGGAGCTCACGACCGCGGAGCTCCTCGCGACGACGCCGATGGCGCGGCCCGACCAGGAGCGCTTCGAGAACGTGCTCGTCGCCGACGGCGGCGACGCGCCCTTCCGCCTGACGGCGGACCTCGCCTACCGGCAGGACTGGAGCGACGGCGAGGCCCTCGCGTTCTGGTACGAAGGGCGTGGAGACGGCTCCGAGGTGACGGTGACGACCCTCGACGACGTCCTGGACGAGAACGCCTCGGCGGCCGGCTGGGAGCCGTTCTTCGCCGACGAGTTCGATGCGCCCGGGGGCACCTCGCCCGACTGGAGCGTGTGGACGCCCGAGATCGGCGACGGCACAGCGAACGACATCCCGGGCTGGGGCAACGACGAGCTGCAGGCCTACACCGACCGGTCCGAAAACGTCGCGCACGACGGCGAGGGCAACCTCGTCATCACCGCACGCGCCTCGAACGGCGACGCGCCCGAGTGCTACTACGGCGGTCCGTGCGCGTACACCTCGGCCCGCCTGATCACGCTCGACGAGGTCGAGTTCACCTACGGCCGCGTGGAAGCGCGCATGAAGCTGCCCTACGGCCAGGGCATCTGGCCGGCCTTCTGGCTGCTGGGCGCGGACGTCGCCGAGGTCGGCTGGCCGGCCAGCGGCGAGATCGACGTGATGGAGAACGTCGGACGCGAGCCGTCGATGGTGCACGGCACGATCCACGGCCCCGGCTACTCCGGCGGCAACGCCATCGGACGCCCGTACGAGCTGTCCGAGGGCGAGCGCTTCGCCGACGACTTCCACGTCTTCGCCCTCGAGTGGGAGCCCGGCGCGCTGCGCTGGTACGTCGACGGCGAGCTGTTCTCGACGGTCACGCCTGACGACGTCCCGACCGGGACGGAGTGGGTCTACGACCACCCGTTCTTCCTGATCTTCAACATCGCCGTCGGCGGGAACTGGCCCGGCTACCCCGACGACACCACGACCTTCCCGCAGACGATGGAGATCGACTACGTCCGCGTGCTGCAGCCGGCGGACGTGGCCGAGCGGTTCGAGGCGACCTTCACCGACGACGTCGAGGGCTGGCGCCGGGTGGA
>CAZLQH010000101.1:0-6024 GCA_964561595.1 uncultured bacterium
CGTGTCGATGACGTCCGTCGCCGCTTCGCGCGCCGCTCGACCGTCCGCTCGGATCCTCGTCGTCGAGGACGACGCACGGCTGCGGTCGTTGCTCGAGCAGGAGCTCGCCACCGACGGGCACGTCGTGGTCGCGGTCGGTACGGCCGGCGAGGGTCTCTACCGCGCCGAGGAGGAACCGTACGATCTGCTCGTCCTGGATCTGAGCCTTCCCGACGGCGACGGGCTCGAGGTCGCCGAGCGTTTGAGGGCTCGACGCGACCTCCCGATCCTCATGCTGACCGCGCGGGCGGACGTCGACAGCCGCGTTCGCGGTCTGTACGCGGGCGCTGCGGACTACATGACCAAGCCGTTCAGCGTGCCGGAGCTGCTCGCACGCGTTCACGTCCGGCTCCGCGAGCGCCTGAAGCCCGACCGGCCCAGCCACCTCGACCTCGTGCTCGACCCCGCCGCGTCGGCGGCCCGGGGTCCGGGCGGCGAGGCGATCCTGCCCGAGCGCGAGTTCGCGCTGCTCCGCCTGCTCGTGGAGCATCCCGGCCGTCTGTTTCCGCGCGAAGAGATCGAGCGGACGCTCTACGCCGAAACCGAGCGTCCGGGCAGCAACACCGTCGAGGTGTTCGTCCACCACCTCCGTCGCAAGCTGGAGCAGCTTGGCGCGGAGGCCCGCATCCGAACCGTCCGCGGCAAGGGGTACATGCTCCGGTGAGTGCCCACCCACGAAGAAGGCACGCTCCGTGCTGAGGACCCGGCTGGGGCTGCTCGTGGCCGGCAGCGTGCTCGTGGCGCTCGTGGCGTTCGCTGGCGCGGTCGACGTGCTGTTCGTGCGGCAGCAGCGTGCCCAGCTCGATGCGCTCGTCGTACGCGAGCTCAGACGGGTCGAGACGCTGGTCGAGCGGTCGCAGCTCGGAGCCTCCTTCCTCGACGAGGAGCTCGGGCTGGTGCTGCACTTCGTGGACGCGGAGGGCACGGTGCAGCTGCCTCCCGACGTCGACCAGCGACTGCCGCTGCGGACCGAGCCCGAACGGGTCCGTCTGGACAGCGGCAGCGAGTGGCTCGTCGCCAGCGCTCCGTGGCGACTGCCCAGCGGCCTGGAGGTGGGAACGATCCGCATCGGCGTGAGCTTCGAGCCGGTGCTCGCCGCCCGGCGGACGCTCTGGCGCTCGATGGCGACGGGTGGCGCCGCACTGGCGGTCGCTTCGACGCTGCTCGCGCTGGGGCTTCTTCAGCGTGCTCTGGCGCCCCTTCAGCGGTTGGTTCGTGATGCGGACACGATCGACCCGTCGCGTCCGGAGCTGGCGACCGGGCTGCGGAGCGCGACGCGCGAAGACGAGGTCGGGCGGCTGGCGCGTGCGCTCGACGCCGCCATGCAGGCGATCCGCGACCGGCAACAGGCCGAGCGGGACGCGCTGGCCGAGGTCGCCCACGAGCTGGCGGCGCCGCTATCGGTCGTGGCGGGACGGCTCCGTGCGGTCGAGGCCCGTGATCCGTCCGCGGAGGTGCGGTCGGCGCGGGAAGCGGCGGACGAGCTGTTGCACACCAGCCGGGATCTGCTGACCTTGGCGCGGGGCGAGCTCGAGCGCGATATGGATCTCCGGACCGTCGAGCTGGCCGAGCTCGTTCGCGGCGTCGCGACGGAGATGCCGCCCGTTCGCGTCGTCGCGCACAGCGAGCCGGAGCTGCTCGGAAGCCCGGAGCGGCTTCGGCAGGCCGTCAGGAATCTGCTCCGAAACGCGCTCCAGGCGGGCGGCGATCCGAGCGAGGTGCGTGCGGAGCTGAGGGAGGAGGGCGCGGACGTCGTTCTCGAGGTCCTCGATCGCGGCGTCGGCGTGGCTCCTGGCGAGGAAGAGCGCATCTTCGAGCGGCACGTCAGCCGGAGGCCGGGCGGCAACGGCCTCGGACTCGTCGTCGCCAGAGCCGTCGTGGAGGCGCACGACGGATCGCTCCGGGCAGAGCGCCGGAACGGCGGCGGCACCCGCTTCGTCGCCCGAATCCCCAGCCTCGAGGCCAGGCTCGAGACGGAGCCGGAAGGCCCACGTTCCGATGCGGGCGACATTCGGGGCCCCGCCGACGCGTGGTAGCGTCCGATAACGGACGGACCGCATCGAACCCTTCGTTCGCCGTACGGCTCTTGGGAGGTGCCATGCGACTGACGTTTCTCGGCCATGCCGCGGTACGCCTCGAGATCGGTGACAGCGACGTCCTCGTCGATCCGTTCCTCACCGGCAATCCGCTGGCCACCGTCGGTCGGCGTGAGCTCGCGCCCACGCACATTCTCCTCACGCACGGCCACGGCGACCACGTCGGCGACACGGTCGCGCTGGCGAAGGCCGCCGGAGCGAAGGTCGTCGCCAGCGTCGAGATCGCGGGCTGGCTCGCAGGACAAGGTGTCGAGGACGCCGTCGGCATCAACCTCGGCGGCGGGCTCGATCTGGCCTTCGGTCGCGTGTCGCTGCACCCCGCCTGGCACTCGAACTCGCTTCCCGACGGAAGCTACGGCGGAATGCCGGCCGGGATCCTGATCGAGGCGGACGGGCTGCGCATCTACCATGCGGGCGACACGGCGTTGTTCTCCGACCTGGCCCTCGTGGGACGCAGGCTCCTGGACCTGGCGCTGGTACCCATCGGCGATCACTTCACGATGGGACCGGACGACGCGCTCGAGGCGGTGCGTCTCCTGGCGCCGCGTCGCGTCGTCCCGATCCACTACGACACCTTCCCGCCGATCCGCCAAGACGCCGCGGCGTTCGCAGCGCGCGTCGCGTCGGAGACCGACGCGCGCTGCGACGTGCTCGCGCCCGGCCAGGCGCTGGACCTCTAGAAGGGCTTCGCTCGTGGCCGAGCGCGACGACGCGCTGCGCACGCCGATCGGCTACCGTCCCCTCCACCGGCTGGGGGCGGGGCGCACGGCGATCGTGTACCTCGCCGAGCACGACACCTTCGGTCGGGTGGCGCTGAAGCTGCCACGCCCCGAGCTGTCGGACCGGCCGCTGCTGCGGAGGATGTTCGAGAACGAGGTGATGATCACGCTTCGCCTCGATCATGCGAACGTCGTGAAGGCCCTCGCGGGACATCCCACCGGCGAGCGGGCGTTCCTCGCCCTCGAGATCTGTCCCGGAGGCACCCTCGACCAGCTGCTCCTGGAGCGCGGACGGCTGCCGCTCGCGCAGGCGGTGCGCCTCGTCGAGGACGTCGCCGTGGGGCTTGCGTACACGCACGACGCCAAAGTGCTCCACCGCGACGTGAAGCCCGCCAACGTGTTCCTCTCCGATGCCGGCCGGGCGAAGCTGGGCGACTTCGGAACCGGCGCGTTCATGGCCGAGGAGAGCGGCGACCGTGTGGGGACCGCGTTCTACATGGCGCCCGAGATCTTCGAGGGCGCGCCCGCGTCGGTCCGAAGCGACGTGTACAGCCTGGGCGTGTTGGCGTTCGAGGTGCTCACCGGAGAGCGCCCCTTCACGGGCGAGACGTACGACGCGCTCATGCACGCGCACATGACCGGCCTCTTTCGCGATCCGCGCTCGCTGCGCGAGGGCCTCCCGAGCGACGTCGCGCGGGTGGTCCGCACCGCGTTGGTCCGCCTGCCGGAGCGTCGGTTCGACAGCGTCGCCGCCTTTCTCGCCGCGTGGCGCGAGGCGACGCCGGAGGGTCGCGAGCCGGAGGGCGCGTCACCGGCGGACGCCCGTGCCCAGGTCGGCCGGTCCTCCCGCGTGCGAGGACGCGACGCCGACGCCGACGCCGGCTCCGGCGACGCCGCTGGTGCACCGTCCGCGCCCAAGGGCGACGATGCGGCGACCGTGCCGTGGTGGCGGCGCCTGCTGGGCGGCGGAAGCGACGAGTCGTCATCCTGAGCGGCGCACTACACATTCTAGCGGCCGGCCTGATATCATCAAATTCGGAACGAGTCCGACGACGCGACCGTGGTCTCGGACCTGGACACACACTCCACACGAACGAGGTGCTGCGATGAGCGAGAACCGTCTCGAGATCCGTGATCTGCACGCCCGCATCGCGGGTGGCGCGGAGATTCTGAAAGGCGTCGACCTGATCGTGCCGGCCGGCGAAGTGCACGCCCTGATGGGGCAGAACGGCAGCGGAAAGTCGACCTTGGCGAAGGTCATCGCCGGCGACCCCAGCTACGAGATCACCGGTGGCGACGTCCTCGTCGACGGCACCAGCGTGCTCGAGATGGAGCCGGACGAGCGGGCGCGCGAAGGTCTCTACCTCGCGTTCCAGTACCCGGTCGAGGTTCCCGGCGTGTCGATCGCGAACTTCCTCCGCCTGGCGCTGAACGCCAAGCGCGAGGAGGACGACGAGATCGGCGTGATGGAGTTCTACGAGAAGCTTCAGCGCGCCGTCGCCGCCCTCAACTGGGACGAGTCGATCATCGAGCGCAACCTGCACGAAGGCTTCTCGGGCGGCGAGAAGAAGCGGAGCGAGATCCTGCAGCTGCTCGTGCTCGAGCCTCGCTACGCGATTCTCGACGAGACCGACTCCGGCCTCGACGTGGACGCGCTCAAGACCGTGTCGCAGGGCGTCAACGCCGCTCGCGGCCCGGGCTTCGGTGCGCTCGTCATCACCCACTACCAGCGCCTTCTGAACTACATCGTGCCCGACCGGGTCCACGTCATGTCGAACGGTCGGATCATCACCAGTGGCGACAAGGAGCTCGCGATGGAGCTCGACACCAAGGGCTACGACTGGATCAAGGACGAGGTCGCGGCAGCCAGCGCCTGACCGACCGCGAGGCGGCGCACCCGCTGCGCCTCGCCGCACGCCCCGACCGGCGGTCCACCCGCCGACCCGCATCCCGAGGAGGGACGACGTGGCAGACGCCCCGATGGAGCATCCCGACGCCGGCAAGCTGACCGGCATGCAGCACGAGAAGCAGTACGACTTCCAGCTTCCCGAGTCGTACTTCTACAAGTCCGAAAAGGGCCTGAACAAGCGCGTGATCGAGAAGATCAGCTACTTCAAGGGCGAGCCCCAGTGGATGCTCGACTTCCGGCTGCGCGCGTTCGAGGTGGCCGAGAAGAAGGGTCCGCCCAAGTGGGGCCCCGACCTCTCCGGCCTGGACTTCGACGACATCTACTTCTACATCCGCCCCAACGAGCGTCAGGGCACCACGAACTCGTGGGACGAGATCCCCGAAGAGGTCCGCGAGACCTACCGCCGGCTCGGGATTCCCGAGGCGGAGCAGAAGGTCCTCGCCGGCGTCGGCGCTCAGTACGAGAGCGAGATGGTCTACCACAACCTCAAGGAGGAGTGGGAGAAGCTCGGCGTCGTCTTCCTGGACACCGACACCGGTCTGAAGGAGCACCCCGAGCTCTTCCGGGAGCATTTCGCGACCGTCGTCCCGCCCGAGGACAACTACTACGCGGCTGTGAACAGCGCGGTCTGGTCCGGGGGCTCGTTCGTGTACGTGCCCGCCGGTGTCGACGTCGACGTTCCGCTGCAGGCGTACTTCCTGCTGAACGCCGAGAACATCGGCCAGTTCGAGCGCACGCTGATCATCGTCGAAGAGGGCGCCAAGGCGCACTACATCGAGGGCTGCACCGCTCCGACCTACAACTCGGACAGCTTCCACTCGGGCGTCATCGAGATCATCGCCAAGGCGAACTCCAACGTCCGCTACTCGACGATCCAGAACTGGTCGCACAACGTCTACAACCTCGTCACGCAGCGCGCCATGGTGCACGACAACGCCAGCATGGGCTGGCTGGACGGGAACCTCGGCTCGAAGGTGACGATGAAGTACCCGAGCTGCTACCTGGTGGGCAACGGCGCGCACGGCGAGGTGCTCTCGATCGCCTTCGCCGGCGACGGGCAGCACCAGGACGCCGGCGCGAAGGTGATCCACGCGGCCCCGAACACGACGAGCTCGGTGGTGTCGAAGTCGATCTCGAAGGGGCAGGGCTGCAGCAGCTACCGCGGTCTGGTCCAGATCCACGAGGGCGCCACGAACGCGAAGTCGAACGTGGAGTGCGACGCGCTGCTGCTCGACGACACCTCGCGCACGAACACGTACCC
>CAZLQH010000102.1:0-6000 GCA_964561595.1 uncultured bacterium
CGGGACCGCGTGGTAGGCTCCCCGCCATGTCCGACCTCCCGCCCGCCGCTCAGCACCCCGAGAAAGGTCGTTCCGTGCGCGCGATGTTCGACGCCATCGCGCCGCGCTACGACCTCTTGAACGGGGTCCTCAGCCTGGGCGTGGATCGTGGCTGGCGGCGGGCAGCGGTCCGGGCCGCGCTCGCCAAGCGACCCCGCGAGATTCTCGACGTGGCGACGGGAACGGCCGATCTGGCGCTGGCGCTGGCCGCGGCCCGGCCGGACGCTCAGGTGATCGGCGTGGACTTCGCCGAGGCGATGCTCTCGGTGGGCCGCGCCAAGGCGGAACGGCGCGACCTGCAGGTCCGCCTCGAGACCGGCGACGGCATGGCGCTGCCCTACCGGGACGCCGCTTTCGACGTGGTCACGATCGCGTTCGGCCTGCGCAACTTCGCGGACGTCGACGTCGGGCTCGCCGAGTTCCGGCGCGTGCTGAAGCCGGGTGGTCGGCTGGTCGTGCTCGAGTTCCCACCGCCGCCGCGCGGGCCGCTGGGCGCGGCGTTCCGCCTCTACTTCACCCGCGTGCTGCCCTGGATCGGAAGCGTGGTGTCGGGCCACGCCGGCGCGTACCGCTACCTCCCCGCCAGCGTGATGGCGTTTCCCGCGCCCGAGGCGCTGGCGCATCGCATCCTCGCTGCCGGATTCGACGACGTCGTGTGGACGCCGTTGACCGCCGGCGTGGCGGCGCTCCACGTCGCCGACCTCGATGCTCCGGAGGCGACCCGATGAGACCCGAGCTCCACGATTTCGAGATCAACACCGATGCCGCGCTCGTCGATCCCGACTGGGAGGCGTTCGTCGAACGCCACGACGAGCGGTACGGGCTGGCCATCCACCACCTGAAGAGCCTCGTCAAGGGACGCCGCTTCGACAACGACGCGATGAAGCTGCGCGTCGGCCCTCGCGGCTTCTACCTGCAGTCGCGGCGATTCCCGGCCGCGTTCTTCGGCGGGACCGATCTTCCCGACCTGACGTTCGTCTCCGAGGACGAAGCGCACGCCCTCGTGTGGGAGGCGGTCGCGGCGTACCGAGGCGGCGACGCGCAATCGCTCACCTGCGTGTACGACGACGGCGACCCGCCCGAGGTGTTCTTCGGCTACCGGACCGGCGCCGAGGAGCGCTACGAGCTCGGCGAGCTGCAGGGCGGGTTGCCGCTCCATGCGCGCGTGATGGTCGACGCGGCCGAGCCGGTCGACCTCGTCGGCGCGCGACAGGGGACCCTCGTCTACCAGCGGATGGCCGACGGCCGTCACGTGGTCCTGCGCCGGACGGGGCGCCGGCATCCGTTCCAGCCGGTCGATCCGATCCACGATTGACGTTCCTGTGAGCCGACCGGGCAGCGGGAGCGGCGAGGCGTACGACGTCGCGGTGATCGGCGCGGGCGCGTGCGGCTGCGAGGCGGCGGCACGACTCGGGCGGTTGGGCTACGAGGTTCTGCTGGTCACGACGAGCCTCGATACGGTGTTCGCGGCGCCGGTCGAGCGGGTCTTGGCGCAGGCGCCCGACGACACGTTGATGGCCGAGCTGCTTCCGACGCTTCGCGTCGCCGCCGACGGAACGGTGGGCGCCTGGGAGCTCCACGCGACGGCGAAGTACCTGCTCGAGGCGGAGCCCGCGGTGCACCTGCTTCAGTCCAACGTCGACGCGCTGAACGTTCGGAACGGCGCCGTCCGAGGTATCGAGACGTGGGAAGGGGTGCCGCGGGCGGCCCGCGCGGTCGCGCTCTGCGTCGGCCCGTTCCTGCGCGCCCGCCTTCGCGTCGGCGCGTCGGAGGAGAACGCCGGCCGGCCGGGCGAGATGGCGTACGACGCGTTGGCCGACCACCTCGCGGAGCTCGGGCTTCCGCTCACGACCGTCGACGCCAGCGGCGAGGACGCCGGCCATCCCGCCTGGTCCGTCCGGTTCGAGCGGCTCGTGGACGCGGCACGCGCGGGAACGCGCGTCCCCGCCATCGTGGGCCTGTACGCCGCCGGCATCTGCGCCGAGGGCCCGATGAGCTACGCGGACGCGGCACGGGCGGGCGCCCGTCTGGCGCACGAGGTGGCGTCCGACCTGGGTCCTGCCGGCACGGCCTGACGCGCCCCCGTCTGCGCGCAGCTCGGGGGCCAGTCCGGGGGCCGGTACCGGGGCCACGAGTACGGCGATCAGCGGGGCGTCAGCGCGAAGCGGTGTCCTCGCGCGACGTCAGGTACGACGCGAGCTTCGACAGTCCCGACTCGGGCGCCCACACGATGTCCGCTTCGCGCGCGTGCCGGTCGCTGGCCGCCAGCAGGCGCACGCCGTACGGTCCCGGACGCCGGCCGGCGATCACGTAGCGTCGCCCGTCGTAGAGCACCTCTTCACCGACCATGAACGTTGGAGCTTCCATGACGCGAGCATACCCGTCCGCGGGGCGGGCCGGCGGCCTCAGGCCAGGTTCGACAGCACCGTCACGGTGAACGCCAGCAACGCCGAGGGGACACCGAACACCGCCACGATGTAGAGAATGAACGCCGCGCGCGCGCCACCCGCCGCGTGGGCCTCCACACCGCGCCAGACGACCCAGAGGTGCCACGGCGGCAGCAGCACGGCGGCCCCCAGCAAGGTGGGAACGGGCGCGAACAGGCCCACCGGCAGGACCGAGAGGGCCAACAGGCCGGTCGGCGTCCAAGCCCAGGCGACGATCTCGAACGCTCGCAGGTCGAGCGCGGCGGGGCGCATCAGCACGAGGCCGCCCAGCAGCGTCACGATCGCGAGGTAGGGAAGGACGAGCACGGGCGCGCCCAGCAGGAACGGCAGCCAGGCGTCCGAGCCCGTCGCCCTCGCCGCCACCACGCCCAGGATCAGCGAGCCCACCAGGGCCGACGCGGCGGCTGCGGCCAGCGGCGGCGGCAAGCTCGGTCGATCTTCCAGCGCCGAGAAGAACGCGCGCGGGTGCGACGCGGCCCGCCAGGCGTCGCGGGCCACGCCCACGACGACGTCGATCCTCACGGCCGGCCCCAGAACAGGTCGGGGCGGGGAAGGGGCATGAGGCCGCGCTGGGCCGCCCGCTCGAACAGGGTGTCCACCGCCGCGCGCCCGACCGGTCCGACGTCGAGGGTGAAGTCGTTGACGTACGTGTCGATGTGACGCTCGCGCACCTCGGGCGACAGCTCCTGGGCGTGAGCGGCGACGTACGCGGCGCTTGCCGACGGATCGCGCCGGGCCGCGACCACGCTGGCGTGGACCGCCGCAGCGACGCGGTCGAGCGTCTCCTCCGGCAGGTCGCGCCGCACGGCGATCCCGCCCAGCGGGATCGGCGCGCCGGTCCAGGTCTCCCACCATTCGCCCAGGTCCGCCACCCGGTGCAGGCCGTGCTCGGGATAGGTGAAGCGCGACTCGTGAATGATCAGGCCCGCGTCGACCTCGCCCGCCTCGACCGCCGGCATGATCGTGTCGTAGCGCATCTCGACCCGGCGCACGCTCGCGGGGGCGTACAGATCGAGCAGGAGGTTCGCCGTCGTCCCACCCCCCGGGGTGGCGACCGTCGCCTCGTTCAGCTCCAGACGGTCGTCGCGGGCCACGATCAGCGGCCCCACGCCGTGCCCCATCGCGCCCCCCGACGGCAGCATCCACCACTCGTCGGCGATGCGGCCGAACGCGTGGTAGGAGACCTTCGCCACGTCCAGCTCGCCGTCCTGAGCCAGGCCGTTGAGCCTCTCGACGTCCTCCAGATGGACGGTCCACGACAGGTCGGGCGCCACGAGACCGTGCACGAGCGCATGGAAGACGAAAGCGTCGTTCGGGCAGGGAGAGAAGCCGAGACGGAGCGGGGCGTTCATGGCCAGAGCGTACCAACGGCGCCGGCCGGCTCCGCGTCGCACGCCGGCCGCGCGCGACGACCTGTCGGCTCCCGTATTCCGCGCGTTGATCGGACCGGAACGGTCTGCTAGGATACGGCGCCGTGCCCGGGACGATTCGACCCCGGCCGCACGCGTTGGAGGTGGAGTTCATAGCGAAGGACATGAAGGTGAACGATCAGATTCGGGTGCGCCAGGTGCGCCTGATCGAGGCGGACGGGAATCAGATCGGCATCGTCGACACGCGCGACGCCATGCGGCGCGCCCGCGAAGCGGATCTCGATCTCGTGCTGGTGGGCGAGCGGGCCCAACCTCCCGTCGCTCGGCTCATGGATTACGGCAAGTACCGTTACGAGCTGCAGCAGGAGGAGAAGGAGGCGCGCAAGCGCTCCCGCCAGCAGGAACTGAAAGCGATCAAGTTCCGCGTCAAGATCGGCGATCACGACTACCGAACGAAGGTGAACCACGTCCGGCGCTTCCTCAAGGGGGGCCACAAGGTCAAGGTCACCATCATGTTCCGGGGTCGCGAACGCACGCATCCCGAGCTCGGGCAGGAGCTTCTGAATCGCGTCGCACAGGACGTGTCCGACATCGCGGTGGTCGACCAGCCGCCGATGATCGCGGGCATGGACATGAACATGACGGTGCGGCCGATCGCGGAGCAGCCCAAGGAAGCCTGAGCCCGACCGTCCCTTTTCCGTCCGCGCCGTGGCTCGACGACTCTGCGCGATCCACTGCCACCAGAAAGGGTGCAGACATGCCGAAACTCAAGACCCATAAGGGCACCAAAGCCCGTGTCAAGATCACAGGGCGAGGTAAGGTCATGGCCATGCGCTCCGGAAAGCGACACCTGAACTACAAGAAGTCTGGGAAACGCATCCGGCAAGGCCGTACCGACCTCATCATCGCGAAGCCGGACGCAGAGCGCATCAAAGCGCTGCTGCCGTACGAGTGAGGGGGTAGCGCATGCCACGGGCCAAGACCGGCACCGTCCGCCGTGCGAAGCACAAGAAGGTCCTCAAGGCCGCGAAGGGCTACTGGGGGCTTCGCTCCAAGAGTTTCAAGGTCGCGCAGCAGACGCTGCTCAACGCAGCCGACTACGAGTACCGCGATCGCCGCGACAAGAAGACGGTGTTCCGCCGGCTCTGGATCGCGCGCATCAACGCCGCCGCGCGCCAGCACGGGCTGAGCTACAGCCGCTTCACGCACGGCTTGCGTCTCGCCGGGGTGGAGCTCGACCGCAAGGTCCTCGCCGATCTCGCGGTGCGCGAGCCGGACGCGTTCGCGAACCTCGTCGAGGTCGCGAAGAACCAAGCGACCGCCTGAGAGCCGCCGTTCCCGAACGACCGTGACCGTCGAGGGCGCCCGCAGGGGCGCCCTCGACGCGTACCGTCCGTTCCCGTCGCGCCCGGTGCCGGTCAGTAGCCCTCCCCCACGTCCACCCGGTTCCGTTCCGGGTCTCGGCCGCTCACGACGGCGTCGATCGTAGCCAGCACGTCCCGAACGCTGACCTGCGTCCAGCCGGCGACGGCGTTCGCGCGGTGCGGGCTGAGCACCACGTCGGGGTGCAGATGGAACGGGCGCCGCGAGGGCAGGGTGGTCGAGCGCTGCTCCGGTCCGTCCGGATAGCGCCACCACACGTCCAACCCGAGACCCGCGATCCGCCCCGCGTCCAGCGCGCTCCACGCCGCGTCCTCGTCGATCACCGAGCCCCGCCCGACGTTCACGATCAGCGCGCCGGGCCGGAGCGCCGCGAACGCCGCCTCGTCCAGCAAGCCGTCGGTCCGCGGGGTCGACGGGAGCGACAGCAGCACCGCGTCGGCCCGGCCGAGCGCGCGGTGCAGCTCGCCGGGTCCCCACTGCGTGACGGTCTCGTCGCGGGGGTCGGGTCGGCGGCGTACCGCCTCGACCTCCATCCCCAAGCCGCGCAGCATCGGCACGGTCGCCCGGCCGATCGCCCCGAACCCCAGCAGCAGGGCACGGCGTCCCGCCAGGTGCACGCTTTGCGGGCCGTTCTCCGGCCCCCAGTCGCCGTGCCGCAACGCGCGGTCGTACCGACCCAGTCGATCCGCGAGCGAGAGCAGCAGCGCGACGGCGTGCTGGGCGACGAACGGCGCGTTGAAGTGCGAGTTGTGCAGCGTCAG
>CAZLQH010000103.1:0-1101 GCA_964561595.1 uncultured bacterium
GAAGAAGCCGATGGTGCGGTCGGCGGGGGTGCCGTCGGTGCCGGCGTAGGTGATCTCGCCGGAAACGCCCGCGTAGCCCTCGAGGTTCTGGAGCGCGGTCAGGACCTCGTCCGGATCGTCGCTTCCGGCGTTGGCGACCGCCTGGACGAGCACGTTGTACGAGTCGGCGCCGGCCAGGGTGAAGCCGTTGAAGTCGCTGGCGTCGGGGAAGACGACGTCGAAGAAGGCCGCGAACTCGGTCGCGCGCTCCGCCGCTGCGCCGCTGAGCACCTCGGGGCCACCGAAGCCGGTGAACACGTACTCGTCGAACGCCTCGCCGCCACCGACGGGGCACTGCGAGTCGTCGGACGCGTCGGCGCCGAGGATCTGCTGATCGAAGCCCTGTTGACGCAGCTGCGGCATCAGGCTGGCGCCCTCGGCGCAGAAGCCGGAGTAGTAGATGACGTCGGCGTCGAAGCCGCGCGCGTCGTTGATCTGCGCGCTGAAGTCGACCGTGTTCGAGACGTAGTCCAGAACGATCGCCTCGCCACCGAGCGCCTCGAACTCCTCGGCGAAGAAGCCGGCGAGGCCGAAGCTGTAGTCGTCGTCCTGCTGGCGGAACACGATGGCGCGCTCGGCGCCGAGATCGTTGGCGGCGTAGCGAGCGGCGACGCGGCCCTGGAAGTCGTCCGTGTACGCCATGCGGAAGATGTGCTCGCCGATCTGGGTCGTGGCGGGGTTGGTGGAGCTGGTCGAGATCATGATGATGCCGGCGTCTTCGAGCGGCTCGGCAGCGGCGATCGACATCGTCGACGAGATCGCGCCCAGAACGCCGATGACGCCTTCGTCCACGAAGCGTGCGGCGCAGTTGATCGAGCCTTCGGGCGTGGTCTGGTTGTCGCAGATCGACAGCTCGACGGTGCTGCCGTTCACGGTCGGCATCTGCTCCTGGGCGGCTTGGATCCCCTGAAGGGTCGCGTTGCCGATCGTGGCGAAGCGGCCGGAGAGCTCCAGGTTGATCCCGATACGGATCGGGTCCTGCGCCGTGGCGAGGCCGGCCAGCGCCGCGAGAACGAGAAGAGCGAGAAGCTTCTTTGCCATGGAGATACGTCCTTTCGTAGG
>CAZLQH010000103.1:1201-4146 GCA_964561595.1 uncultured bacterium
CGCGCGCCGAACGCCATGCCGTGCTCGTGCACCTCGATCTGCTCGACCACGCCGACCATCGTGAGCGGCTGTGCGACCCCCACCGCCAAGCCCAGCAACGCCGATGAAGCGAGCAGCACGACCAGGCTCGGCGCCGCCACGATCATCGCCAGCCCCACGGCGGACACCGTGAGCATCGCGAGGAAGGTGCGCATCCGTCCCCCGAGCCGCGCGATCACGGCGGCCATGAACGGACGGATCGCCACGGACGCCAGCGAGCGAGCGCTGATCACGATCCCGATCACGCTGGCCGGCACCGCCAGGCCGTCCAGGAACGCGGGAAGGAACGAGCCGTGCGTCACCAGGACGATCATCACCGTGCCGCTCACCCACAGGCTGACCTGCACGGTCGGCAGCCGCGTCAGCGACAGGAGCTTGCGCGGGCCCACCCGGACGGGACGCCGCGACCTCCCCGCCGGCCCGCCGGCCGGCGCGGAGAGCATCGCGAACGCTCCCGTCCCGGCGGCCGCCACGACGGCCGCCACGACGTACGCGGTGCGGAACCCCGCCAGGTCGACCAGCACACCCGCGGTCACCGGGCCCAGGAGCTGCCCGACCGACACGAACGCCCCGTACAGTCCGAAGTTGCTCTCGCGATCGGCACCGTCGCCCAGGCGCGCGACCATCGACTGCGCCGCCACCACGGCGATCAGCTGTCCCAGCCCGGCCAGCACCTGCGCCACCAGCAGACTCGGAAACGACGGTGCGATCGCGATCCACACCGGAGCGATCGCCAGCAACGCCGTCCCCAGGAGCAGCATCGGCTTCGGTCCGACGGCGTCGACCACGGTGCCCACCGGAACCGCCAGAAAGAGCGGAAACAGGAACGCCGCCGAGATGACGACGCCGATCGCCGCGGGTGACGCGCCCAACGCCACGCCGAACAGCGGCGCCAGGGTGCCCGTCATGAAGAACGCGGTGAACAGCAGCGCAGCCCCGAGCCCCAGGCCCAGCAGCGGGCCGCGTGGAAGGGCGGGGCTCAGGCCCGCACCTTGGTGTCGCGCACCGGGCAGGAGATCTCGCCCACGCCGGGAATCGCGCACCCCACCGTGTCGCCGTCGCGCAGCACCACCGCGCCCGGCGTTCCCGTCGAGATCACGTCCCCCGGCTCGAGCGGCATGATCGCGGAGAAGAACGCGACCAGCTTCCGCGGCGAGTGCAGCATGTTCGCCACCACGTTGCGGCGAGCCGGGTGCGCGTCGTGTAGCGTGGCGACCTCGAGCGCTCCCACGTCCTCGATCTCGTCCATCGTGACCAGGTCGGGTCCCAGCACCAGGAAGCCGTCGAAGCTCTTCGCCCTCGTCAGGAACCGCGGGTTGCGCTGCAAGATGTCCTCGGCCGTCATGTCGATGATCGTGGTGACGCCGGCCAGCACCCTCAGCGCGTCCTTCTCGGAGACGTCCTTGCACGGCGTTCCGACGATCAGGCCGAGCTCCGCTTCGCCCGTGGTGCGGTGGCTCTGGCGCGGGATGGGGATCGTCTCTCCCGCGGCGATGATCGTGGTCGCGGGCTTCATGAACGTCGCCGGCTCGTCGGGGCGGGTCTCGCCCAGGTCGCCGGCGTGCTCGGCGTAGTTCAGCCCTACGCCCAGGATCTTCGGCGGCCGGCTCAGCAGCGGCGCGGCGGCGGCGTCCGCGGGAACGACGCCGTCCGGCGTGGCGGCCAGCTCGGCCAGCAGCTCGCTCGCGCCGGCGGCCCAGCGGCCGAGCTCGTCGACGCGTCGATCGCGGATCAGCGCTTCGACGGTGCCGGGCCAGCTCGTGCCGGTCCGGAGCGCGATCGCGGACAACGGCACGCGTCCACGATCGGTGACGAGGGCGGCGTACGGTCCGTCGGGTCCGAGGATGCTGGTCAGTCGCACAGAGATCGCCTCCGGGGCGGGGACAGAGAGGTCGCGCAGCGCGAGCGGACGCCGCGAGGCGTCGCGGCGAGAGGGATGCCTGACTCAGAGCGTCAGCAGCGTAACCCCCCGCGGCGCGAAGGCGCCCATCGACGCCATCACCTCGTGCGCATCCGCCAGCGGACGACGCTCGCCGATCAGCAGACCGACGTCGATGCGCCGCTCGCGCACGAACCGCAGCATCTCCGGGTAGCGACGGGCCGGCATGCCGTGCCCGCCGAGGATGGTGAGCTCGTGCTTGATCAGCTCCAGCATGGGCACCGGAGGCGCCGCCTCGTCGGCCAGCAGCAGTCCGAGCTGCAGGTGCCGGCCACGCCGGCGCAGCGAGCGGACGCCTTGCGCGGCGGTGACCGGGCTGCCCAGCGCGTCCACCGTGACGTGCGCGCCGCCGTCCGTGGCGTCGCGGATCGCGGCGACGGGGTCGTCCGTGCGGGCGTCGACGACGACCGAGGCTCCCAGCTGGCGGGCCAAAGCCAGCTTCTCGTCCTGCACGTCGACGGCGACGACCTTCGCGCCCGACGCCGCCGCGATCGCGACGGCCGCCAATCCCAGGCCGCCGCACCCCAGCACCGCGACCGTCTCGCCGCTACGCAGGCCGGCCCGGTCCACCAGCCCCGCGAACGCGGTCATGAAGCGGCACCCCAAGCTGGCGGCCTCGCCCTCCTCCATCCCGGCAGGAAGCGCGACGACGTTGACGTCGGCCCACGGCACGACGACCGTCTCGGCGAACGATCCCCAGCCGTCGAAGCCGGGCTGGTACTCGTGGAGGCAGAGGTTCTGCACGCCGTCCCGGCACGGGCCGCACGTTCCACAGCCGCAGCAGAACGGCGCGGTGACGCGCTGGCCGATCCGGACGGTCCGGACCTCCGGCCCCACCTCCCGGACCACGCCGGCGAACTCGTGGCCCGGCACGTGCGGGAAGCGGACGGTCGGATCGTGGCCCATCCAGGCGTGCCAGTCGCTGCGGCACACGCCGGTGGCGCGGACCTCGATCCGGGCCCCGTGC
>CAZLQH010000103.1:4246-5964 GCA_964561595.1 uncultured bacterium
CCCTGGATGTAGCTGCGGAGCTGGTCGATCAGGAACGCCTGCTCGGCGATCGTGGCCTTGACGACGTCACCGATCGACACGATCCCGATCAGCTCGCCGTCGCGCACGACGGGAAGGTGCCGGATCCGACGCTCGGTCATCCGTTCCATGCACTCCTGCATGGTCCGGTCCGGGGCGACCGTCACGACGTCGCGGCTCATCACCTCGTCGACCCGCGTCTCGCGCGAGGCCCGGCCCTTGAGGATCACCTTGCGCGCGTAGTCGCGCTCGGAGACGATCCCGACGAGCTCGCCGCCTTCGAGCACCGGCAGCGCGCCGACGTCGTACCGAGCCATGAGGGCGAGGGCGTCGTACACGCTGGCGTCCTTGGAGACGGACCAGATGTCGCCTCCCTTCGTCCGGAGCAGCTGCCCTACCGTCGTGGTGCCTTCCATGAGCTCTCCCTTCCCGCGTGGAATGGGCCATGGTAGGGGCGCCCCCGGCGAGGGGCGCCCCGATCGAACCTGTGTACTCGCCGGGGACACGGGTCGCCGGCGCTTCGGTACCCGGCCGCGAGCCTGGCTCGCGGCCGGCATCGCGTCACTCGGCCTCGGGCACGCCCGTCTCGGCCGGCACCGCGCCGGACTCCAGCTGCTCTTCGCTGGGCACGATCAACACCATGCCGGAGAAGATCAGATCCGGATCGTCGATCAGGTTGGCGTTCGCCGCCAGGATGTCGGTCCAGCGGTTGCCGTTCCGATAGAAGAACGTCGCGATGCTGGACAGCGAGTCGCCGGGCTGCACGGTGTAGATACCGCGAGCGCCGGTGAGGCGCGCGACGACGTTCTGCGTCTCGTTCAGCTCCGAACGGATCCGGGCGAGCTCATCGCGTTGGGCCTCGGTGACGAACTCCAGGCCCTGCTGCTCCGCGAGCACCTCCGACAGGCGCCCGGTGAGCTCGCTGGCGCGCTCCTGGGCGTTCTCGAGCGCCGTAGACGTCTCGCTCAGCTCGCTGCGTGCCGTCTCGGATACGGCCTCGACGGTCGACAGCCGGGCCTCGAGCGACTCGCGCTCGGACAGGACCGTCTCGAGCGAATCCGCCAGGGCGTCCCGCTCGGCCGCGAGCGCGTCGCGCTCGGTGCTCAGCAGGTCCCGCTCCGTCTGGAGCGCGCCGAGCTGCGTCGCGAGCTCGTCCCGCTCGGCCGTGAGCGCGTCGCGTTGCGTCACGAGCGCGTCCCGCTGCGCCGCGAGCTCGTCCCGTGCCGTCGCGAGCTCGTCCCGCTCCGTCGCGAGCGCTTCCCGCTCGGCTTCGATGCGGTCGCGCTCGGCAGCGATGCGCGCACGCTCGGCCGTCAGCTCCTCGACCTGCTCGCGCGAGGCGTCGCGCTCGGCGACGACCTGGTCCAGCCGGTCCTCGACCTCGCTCAGCCGTGCGCTCGTGCTTTCGAGCTCGGTGGTCCGCGAGGCGAGGTCGGCTTCCACGCCGGCCAGCGACTCCTGGACCGTCGACAGGTTGGCTCGCGCCTGTGCGAGCTCGACATCGGTCACCGTGAGGTCGGTCGCGATCTGCTCGCGCGCGGCTTGGGCCGCGGCGAGCTCCTCGGCGACGCCCTGTACGCGCTCCGCAGCCTCGGCGGCTCGTGCTTCGGCCTGCTCGCGTGCGTTCTGCGCCCGCGTCAGGCGGGCTTCGAGCCCCGACGCCATCTGCTGCGCTGCGCCCAGCTCCTCACGGAGCGACG
>CAZLQH010000104.1:0-5831 GCA_964561595.1 uncultured bacterium
CGGGGGTCGGGGCGTGCGCCTTATCGGACATGGGTGCCTCCCAGCGAAGGTCGCCGGCGGCGACCGTGCATTCCGCGTCAAGATACAAGAAGCGCGGCCGCGGCGCCGTTCGGCGCGGCCGCGCGCGGGGGTCAGCGGCCCGCCGCCCAGCCGACCAGGACGGCGACCCCCGCCAGGATGAGCGTGCCCGCCAGGTACAGGAGGCCCTGCCCCGAACGGCCCTGGCTCAACAGCCCGTGGGCGTCCAGTCCGAAGGTCGAGAACGTCGTCAGCGCGCCCAGCAGGCCGGTCCCCAGGAACAGGCGCACGGTGGGGCTGACCGCGCCGCGCGCGGCGTCGGCCGAGACGAGCCACGCCAAGGCGAACGTGCCGACCACGTTCACGATCACGGTGCCCAGAGGGAAGCCCGACCAGGCGCCCTGCCCGGTCAGCCGGAGCGCGGCCAGCGACACCGCCCAGCGCAGCACGGCCCCGACGGCGCCTCCCGCCGCGACGGCGCTCAGGGCGCCGAGCGTCGTCACGCGCGACCTCTGGGGCACGAAACGCGGGCCGGGGACGACGGCGACGGTCGGATCACGCCGTGACGCTAGCATGCGGCCAGGCTCAGAGCTCGACGGCCCGGGTTCCCGTCTCGACCGTCCGGATCGGCACCTCGCGCAGGTCGGACAGCGCCTCTCGGACCGCCGCCTTCTGCCCGTCGGGACAGACGACCACGACGAACGCGCTGATCTTGCCCCCCGGCAGCTGCGCCTCCGCGCCGGTCGCGCGGACGCGGGCCACGACCTCCTCGACCTCCGCGTCGACGAACCGTCCCGGCAGGAGCTGCTTCAGGCGCTGCTGCTGGCCGACGCAGCGAGCGACGCCCGCCAGGTCGCCCCGCGCGAACGCGCCTGCGAGCTCCCCCACCAGGGCGCGCACGTCGTGCAGGATCGGCAGCGCCTCCTCGAGGTGGCTGGTCAGCAGGTCCAGCGACGGCTTGCTCTTCTGGTGGCGCCCCGAGTAGAACAGCAGCAGGCCGTCCTCGAACGCCTCGCGGGCGCCGGGCGCGAGCTCGAGCCCCACGTCCCGCACGCCGGCGCCGTCGTACGCCAGGCGGCGCAGGCCGCCCAGCGCGCAGATCGCCGGATCGTGGTAGCCCGAGGCGCCGGCCAGCATCTCGACCTCGACGCGGGCCGCGTCGCGCAGGAGCTCCCAGGCGTCGGGATCGAGTCCCTGCAGCCGCCGCAGGGCGTGCAGGATCGAGACGGTGAGGGCGCCGCTGGTGCCCAGGCCGCTCTCGCCTGCGAGATCCACCCGGAAGTCGACGTCCAGCGGCCGGTCGGTCAGTCCCGTCAGGCGCAGCGACTCGCGCAGCAGGTCGTGCCGGAGCCGGCCCGAGCTCGAGGTGTGCTCGTGGGTATCGCGGTAGCGGACGTCGTAGGTGCCGTCCAGATCGTCCTTCACGCTGACGTAGACGTGCTTGTCGATGGTGACGCTGAGGGTCTCGCCGCCGAAGCGCTCCGCGTAGGGGGCCAGGTCGGTCAGGCCGCCCGCCAGCGGAATCCGCAGCGGGGTCTTCGCCACGATCATGCCGTTCGCTCCGTTCCGGTCCGCACCGGCGGCAGGCCGTGAAGCTCGCGCACGCGCGCCTCGACCCTCGCCAGGTTCTCTTCGGGGGTGGGCGCCGTGCCGCCGAGGTGCAGCCACTCGTCCGCCTCGACGTAGCCGACCTCGAGGCCGGCCTCGATCATGCGCTGCAGGTTGGGCAGCATGCGGATCTCGCCGTTCTCGGCGACGTCGGTCATGCCGGCCATCGCTTCGGGCGCCAGCTTCCAGGCGCCGACGTCGAAGCGCGGGCCGTGGCCCCGGAAGGCCCGCGTGACGCGGTCGCCGTGCACGTCGACGCGTACCGTCGGGTTCTCGTCGGGATGGCCGGGCGCCAGCGTCAGGACCGACGGCGCGGGGTGCGCGGCGAGGTCCCGGAACCGGCGGGCCGAGACGTAGCCGTCCGCCAGCCAGACCAGCGTCGGCTCGCCGCGCGGCTGGGCGGCGTGCGCCAACGCCAGCGCATGACCGGTGCCGCGGGGATCGGGCTGCTCCAGGTAGCGGACCTCGAGGCCCTCGACCGCGGCGCCGAAGTAGGCGCGGACCTGCTCGCCGTGGTGGCCGACGACCAGCGTCAGAACGTCACGGCCCGGCCGCGCCACCCCGCTGCGCAGCAGGTTCTCGACCGAGTACGCCAGGAACGGCCGCAGACCGACGGGGTAGAGGCACTTCTGCAGGTAGGCGCCCAGCCGCCCGAAGCGGGTGCCCTTGCCGGCGGCCAGGCAGAGCGCGTCCACCCCGGCGCCTCAGCCCGCCCGCGGCCGATCGCGTCGGCGGCGGGCGGGCCGCAGGGCGGGGGTCACGCCTCGTAGCTCCCGGAGGTCACGCCGCCGCCCGAGCCGATCCAGTCGAAGTGGACGTTCTCGCCGCGCGGGAGGTCGATCCGCTCGAACGTATGGGCGCCGAAGTAGTCGCGCTGCGCCTGGATCAGGTTCGCGGGGCCCCGGCCGGTGCGGTAGCCGTCGTAGAACGCCAGCGCCGCGGACATCGCCGGCGTGGCGACGCCGAAGGTGGCGGCCCGGGCGACCGTGCGGCGCCAGCCGTCCTGCGCGGCGTTCACGGCGTCGGCGAAGAACGGCGCCAGCAGCAGGTTCTCGAGCTCGCGCTCGGAGCGGAACGCGCTGGTGATGTCGTCCAGGAAGCGGCTGCGGATGATGCAGCCGGCGCGCCACAGGGCGGCGGACTCGCCCGGCTCGAGGCTCCATTCGTACGCTTCGGCCGCGTCGCGGAGCAACGCCAGGCCTTGGGCGTACGCGACGATCTTGCTGGCGTACAGCGCGTCGTGCAGGTCGTCGAGGAACGCCTCGTCGTCGCCGTCGTGCTCCAGCTCCGGGCCGTTCAGCACCTTCTCGGCGCGGCCCCGCTCCTCCTTCGCGGCGGAGAGCGAGCGGGCGGCGACGGCCTCGTCGATGACGGTGAGCGGCACGCCCTGCTCCAGCGCCGTGATCGCCGTCCAGCGGCCGGTCCCCTTCTGGCCGGCCGCGTCCAGGATCATGTCCAGCACGTAGCGGCCCTCCTCGTCCTTCGTGCCGAGGATCTCCGCGGTGATCTCGATCAGGTAGCTGTCCAGCACGCCCTCGTCCCAGCGCGCGAACACGGCCTGCATGCCCTCGTTCGTCAGGCCCAGGCCGTCCTTCATCAGCTGGTAGCTCTCGGCGATGAGCTGCATGTCGCCGTACTCGATGCCGTTGTGGACCATCTTGACGAAGTGGCCGGCGCCGTCCTCGCCCAGCCAGGCGACGCACGGCTCGCCGTCGGGCGCCTTGGCGGCGATCGCCTCGAGGATCGGCGCGACCTCGTCGTACGCCTCCTTGGGGCCGCCGGGCATGATGCTGGGGCCGTGGCGGGCGCCCTCCTCGCCGCCGGACACGCCGACGCCCAGGAAGCGGATGCCCTGTTCATTCAGCTCGGCCTCGCGGCGACGGGTGTCGGGGTAGTGGCTGTTGCCGCCGTCCAGCACGATGTCGCCCTCGTCCAGCAGGGGGACGAGCTGACCCAGCACGGCGTCCACCGCCCGGCCCGCCTGGACCATCAGCATCACCTTGCGCGGCCGCTCGAGCCGCCCCACGAGCTCGTCCAGCTCCCGGGCGGCGATCACGTTCGCGTCGCCCGCCCGCTGGTCCATGAACGCTTCGGTGACCGAGGTGGTGCGGTTGTAGACCGCCACGGTGACCCCGTGGTCGCTCATGTTGAGCACCAGGTTCTGGCCCATCACGGCGAGGCCGATCAGGCCGATGTCGGCGCGGGTTTCGGGTCCAACGTCCATGCTGACCTCCAGTGCCCCGCGACCGGCGGGGCGCGTCGCGGTAACGTTACCACGCGCCGTCCGGCCGTCCTTGCGGACCGTGCGCACGGCGCCTACGCAGCGCCGGAACGGGAACGCCGCAGCGCTTCCGCGCTCACGGCGCGGCCCCACAACGCCACGGCGAAGATCACCATCCCCGCCAGGGTCGCCGCACCCGCCACGACCAGCACCCAGCGCAGCGACGACGGCCCGACCATGCGCCACCACGGGTCGATCACGACGCGGAGCGCCAAGCCCCCGTGGAAGAGCGCGAACGCCCACGCCTCGAGCCGCGGCGTCCGCCGTCCGCCCGGCCGCGGCATCAGCCAGAACGCGACGCCCATCACCAGCGACAGGAAGAACCCCAGCAGGCCGGCGTGCACGTGCACCACCCGGAACGCCCCCATCCAGCGCGGCCAGGCCAGGAACACCGTGCCCAGCAGGCCCGTCAGGACCAGGTAGACGAGCGCCGTGCGCACGAACAGCGCCTGCACGCGGCTCACGCCGCGATCCCCGCCGCCAGCGCGACGACCCACGCCAGCCCCGCCACGGTCTCGGCCACGCCGATCCGGGCGGGCGGCACCGCGGGCGCGTCGCGGCGCAGCGTCCACAGCGCGCGCGTCCCCAGCACGATCGCCACGGCCGCCGACCACGGCGCGAGGCGGCCCGCGAACGCGGCGGCCACCGCGGCGAGGGGCAGCGCGAGGGCGCCCAGCCGCGCCGGGGCGATGGCGGCCTCGCGGCCGCGTGCACGCCTGAGGCGCGCCCGGACGGTCGGAACGGAGGCGCCGATGCGCAGGCCCAGCCACCCCCACGCGGCCCAGGCCACCCCGGCGGGCACGCCGCCCGCGAGCGCGATCGCCGGCGCGAGTCCGGCCAGGGCGACGGCGCCGGAGAGCTGCGCGGTCGCCGTCTTGCCGCGGAACGCCCGGTCGAGGCTCAGCTGCAGCCCCGCGGGCACCATGGCGAGGATCAGCGGCAGCCACCACCAAGACGCGAGCGGCCGGGCGGGAGGCGCGGCCAGCGCCGCCGCCGCCAGCGCGGCGACCGCCGCGAGCCCGAGCGCCGCGGCGACGCCGGTCGCGACGGCGGTGCGGGGGTAGCGTCGCCCCCGACGCAGGTCGGCCAGCGCCAGCGCCGCCGGCTGCTGCGCCAGGACCGCCGACGCGCCGGCCAGCGCCAGGGCGACGCCCGCCCACGACGGCGCCAGCAGCAGCCCCAGCGCCACCGGCTCGGCCCAGAGTCCGTACACGCCGTGCTCCTGTGGACGGATCAGCGGGCCGAGAGCCACGCGGGGTCGACGGCGGGTCGCCTGCTCAGCCGCCATCGTGCGCCGGCTCGGGCTCTCGCCACGACAGCGCGCCGGTCGGGCAGCTGGCCATCGCGAGCAGCGTGTCCGGCGTGACCGGCACGTCGTGGCCGTCGCCGATTTCGGGGGCCAGCAGCTGGCACAGCTCGCCGTGCTGGCAGCGCGCGGGGTCGATGCGCATCGCGCGCGGCCTGGGGCGCGGTCCAAGGTTCGGGGTCGACTCGGTCATGCGCACAGCCTGGCCCCCCACCGCGCCGTCGCGCCATGACTCAGGTGGCGCCCTCGCGTGCGCTCGCAGGGGTCGTGCGCTCGCCGGGCCGCGTCAGCGTCGGGCGGTGGACGCCAGCTCCCGCAGCGCGGCCAGGTCCGCGTCGACGACGCGGCGTCCGTCCAGGCGCACCATGCCCTGCTGCGCCAAGCGCGACAGGTTGCGGCTGGCCAGCTCCGGCACGGTCCCCAGCGACGCGGCCAGCTCGGCGTTCGTCGGCAGGTCGAACGGCACGCCCGCGTCCGCCCGGTCGGCCAGCAGCGCCGCCAGCCGCTGCACCACCTCCTGGAACGACAGTCGCTCGATCAGCCCGACCAGCCGCCGCAGGCGTCTGCCGAGCGTGCCCAGCAGCGTCCTCGACAGGCGCGGCCGGACGTCGAGGAGCG
>CAZLQH010000105.1:0-5762 GCA_964561595.1 uncultured bacterium
CGCACGGATTCGTGCTCTTGATGTCCCCGTACGCCGCCCGCATCGGGTTGTGCGCGTTGATGCGGTCGATGAAGATGAGCCCCGGCTCGCCGGTGGACCAGGCGTGCTCGGCGATCTCGCGCAGCATGCCGCGTCCCGCGCTGCGGGCGGACGCCATGAACGCGTCGCTCACCAGCACGCTGATGTTGAACGTCGAGATGTCTCCCTCGCTCCGCTCGCGCTCCAGGTCCTTGGCCGTCACGAAGTCGCGCACGTCGGGGTGGGTGATCGACAGCGTGGCCATCCCGGCGCCCCGGCGCGTGCCGCCCTGGCGGATGACGCGCAGGGTGGGCGCGAAGACGTAGCGCAGCGTGGCGACGGGGCCGGCGTGCTGCGCGCCGCCCAGCGCCGCCCAGGTCGCGAAGTTGTCGAACACCTCGACGGAGAAGCTGGAGGGGCCGCTGCTGGTGCCCCCCGAGCCGTTCACGGGCGTGCCCTCGGCCCGCAGGCCCGAGAGGTCCAGCACCAGGTCGTCACCGTTCAGCAACGTCATCGCCGCCTCGCCCGCGGCTTTCCAGATGGCGTCGACGCTGTCGCCCACCTCCCGGACCTCGATGCCGGCGGGCAGGTCGCTGCGCTCGACGAAGCGCGCGGTGCGGTAGCCCTTGGTGACGTAGCTGCCGTGCACGAGGTCCAGGAACGTCCCGTCGCGGACCTTCGGATGGTCGGGGTGGGCGGGGTCCATGGTGAGGTACAGCGTTCCCGCCGCGCCGTCGTACGCCCGCTTGGGACGGATCGGGTCCAGATTGAGCCCGTTGCCGCCGCCCACCTTCGTGACGAGAGCCAGCTTCGTCGCCAGGGTGAGCACCCAGGCGTTGCCGCCCTCCTCCGCCGGGCTGCCGTCCTGCACGAAGCAGTTCAGGACGTTGCCGTGGTTCGTGGCCGCCCCCGCCAGGACGCGCCCTCCCGGGCAGAACCGCTTGTCGGCCATCAGCTCGTAGAACGCGTCGGCCCACCGTTCGCGATCCTCGCTCTCCGGGCTCGCGACCCAGTCCGCCACCCGGCGGAACATGCCGCCGAGATGCTCGTCGCCGGGCTGGAAGTACTGCCGCTTGGCGATCGCGACGGCGTGGGGGTCGAAGGCGGCGAGCCGGGGGTCGTCGTGGGACGGGTGTTGAGGCACGGTGCTCTCCTTGCGAAACGTGAGTACGGGGCGGGCGCGGCGTGGACGTGGACGTGACTGTGGACGAGGATCGAGGGTCGAGCGACGGTCGTCGGGGCGGCGGGGCGATCGGCGTGACCCGGAGCGAGCCACGATCTCATGCGGCAGGGGCTTCGTCACGCGTGCCGGCCGGTCGATCGTGGCGGGTGGGCCGAGCGCAAACGTAGCAGAATCCGGGGGCCGCCGACAAGGGTCGATTTCACGCTCCACGTACCAGATGTTGTGCATCACGAAGACACAAGCACCAGCCGTAGTGCGCCTAGCGCTGCGAATTCGTGTCCAGGACGGGGCTTCGGCGACCGCGCCCGGAGCGGCTCGAAGGCGAGCCGATGTGCCCCGGAGGGCGGCGCGGGCGCGCGCGTCGCGGCCCGCTCCGGCGCCCACGTTCCACACCGCGTTCTCATCGCACCCTCCTCGGCCACTCATGCTAGACTCACGTTGTTCGTCCGTTGGAAGGTTCGTGGCTTGCCGGACCGTGGGTCCGACCGCTCGGAGGTGAAAGGCTCGATGAGACGACTCGGAATACTTTCTGTACTCGCGCTGCTCGCGACCTGGGTGACGGTCGTCGCGGTGGACGCGGGCGCCAGCGTGCTGACCCCGACGGCCAGCGCACAGGGCGATCCCGCCACCCCGCAGATGAACTACAGCCACGTCGAGGTCCCATTCTTCGAGGAATGGATCGGGAGCGGCCACGCCGACCTGAACTCGGAGGCGTTCATCCACTGGAACGAGGACGATCCTCCCCTCGTCCCCGCCCGCTGTGGCGCATGTCACAGCAGCGCCGGTCATGCCGACTACCTGGGCCTCGACGGCACGGAGTTCGGCGTCGTCGACGAAGCGACGGAGCCCGGCGTGATCCAGTGCAGCACCTGCCACAACGAGGTGACGCTCGCGCGCACCACGGTCGAGATGCCCTCGGGCGTCGTCCTGACCGACCTGGGCCGTGAAGCGAGCTGCATGACCTGCCACCAGGGCCGCGCCAACGGCGCGACGGTGAGCCAGGCCGTCGAAGAGGCCGGCGTCGGCATGGACGAGATCATGTCGGAGCAGGGCTTCATCAACATCCACTACTACGCGGCCGCCGCCACGCTCTACGGCAGCGAGGCCGCCGGAGGCTTCGAGTACGAGAACGCGTACTACGAGCCCCGCTTCGAGCACGTCGAGGGGTACGACAGCTGCCAGAGCTGCCACAACCCCCACACGCTCGAGCTCGAGGTCGAGAGCTGCGCCACCTGCCACATCGGCGCGGACACGATCGAGGACGTGCGCGAGATCCGCATGCCCGGCTCGTTCGTCGACTACGACGGCGACGGCGACATCTACACCGGCATCAAGACCGAGATCGAGAACCTGCACGCGCTGCTGTACGACGCCATGCAGGCGTACTCCGAGGAGTACGTCGGCGCGCAGGTGCTCTACGACAGCCACGCGTACCCGTACTTCTTCGGCGACGCCGACGGCGACGGCGAAGCGGACGCGGACGAGATCAACTACGGCAATCGCTTCCAGTCCTGGACGCCCCGCCTCTTGCAGGCCGCGTACAACTACCAGGTCGTCGCGAAGGACCCGGGCGGCTACGCGCACAACGCGAAGTACCTGATCCAGCTGCTGCACGACAGCATCATGGACCTCGCGGAAGCGACCGGCGACTCGACGATGGCGCTCGGCCGTCCGGGCGACGAGCCCGCCGTCCAGGCTCAGGCCAGCAGCTACGACCACAGCGCGCTCGTCTCGAGCATTCCGGTGCTCGACACCAGCATGGTCGAGGCGATCCGCCGCGACGACGCGGGCCACTTCGACGCGACCACCGAAGCGTGGCGGCACTGGGACGAGGACGGCGCCGTTTCCGCCAGCTGCGCGACCTGCCACAGCGCCGACGGCCTGCCGTTCTCGATCGAGCACGGCACGCAGATCGAGCAGGACATCTCGCAAGGCATGGCGTGCTCGACCTGCCACGTCGACAACGTCGACTTCGAGGTCCTCTCGCTCGAAGAGGTCGAGTTCCCCAGCGGAGCCGTCCTCACGTTCGGCAACTCCGGCGACAACCTCTGCGCCACCTGCCACCAGGGACGCGCCTCGACCGAGAGCGTGAACGCACGCATCGGCGACGCCGGCGACGACGAGGTCGCCGCGGGCCTCGGCTTCGTGAACGTGCACTACTTCGCGGCCGCGGCGACCCGCTTCGGCGGCGAAGCCAGCGGCGGCTACGAGTACGAAGGCAACGAGTACGTCGGCTTCTGGGAGCACGATCTCGACGTCTCGACGTGCACGCAGTGCCACGACCCGCACAACCAGCAGGTCGACATCGTCGCCTCCTGTTCCGACTGCCACGACGGCGCGGCCACCATCGCCGACGTCCGCGACTTCCGCGAGTTCCCGGGCGACTGGGACGGCGACGGCGAGACGACCGAAGGCACGTACTACGAGATCGCCACGATGCAGACGATGCTGTACGACGCGATGTTGAGCTACGCCGCGAACACCATCGGCACGCCCATCGTGTACGACAGCAGCGCCTACCCGTACTTCTTCATCGACACGGACGCCGACGGCGAGCCCGATGCCGACGAGGCGAACTACGGCAACCAGTACCCGTCGTGGACGCCGCGCCTGATGCGGGCGGCGTACAACTACCAGTACTCGAAGAAGGACACCGGCTCCTACGTGCACAACAGCCAGTACATCATTCAGCTGTTGCACGACTCGATCGCGGACCTCGGCGTGGACGTGAGCGCCATGGACCGCCCGGACGACCCCTTCTGAGCTAGAGCTCCGCCAACGTCGAGCCACGACGGCGATCGGGCCGCCCCCACGGGCGGCCCGATCGCCGTTCACTGGGCCCACGGCCTCCGTCTCAGTGCCGGAAGTGCCGCTCCCCGGTCAGGACCATCGCCATACCGTGCTCGTCCGCCGCTGCGATCAGCTCGTCGTCACGCACCGACCCGCCCGGCTGGATGACCGCCGTGACGCCGGCCTCCGCCGCGGCGTCCAAGCCGTCGCGGAACGGAAAGAACGCATCCGAAGCGCACGCGCCGCCGCGCGCCCGGCCGTCGGCCTTGCGGCCGGCGATCCGCGCCGCGTCGACACGGCTCTGCTGGCCCGCGCCGATGCCGACAGCCATCTCGTCCTTCACCAGCACGATCGCGTTCGAGCCCACCGCAGCGCACACCTGCCAGGCGAACGCGAGGTCGCGCCACTCGGCGTCGCTCGGCGATCTCTTCGTAGGAACGCGCCAGGCGGAGCGGTCCAGCGTCACCACGTCCGACGTCTGCACCAGCAGGCCGCCGTCCAGGCTCCGAGCGTCCAGTCCTCGCGGGAGCGGCTCCGGCGCCTCCAGCACCCGCATCGCCTTGCGCTTCGACGACAGAGCCTCGAGCGCGTCCGCGTCGAAGCCGCGCGCGACGACGACGTCCGCCTTCGCGTTGTTCATCAACGCCCGCGCCGTCTTCGCGTCCACCGTCCGGTTCAGAGCGACCACCCCGCCGAACGCCGAGATCGGATCGCCGGCGAACGCGCGGTCGTACGCCGCCCCGAGGTCGTCCGCCACCGCGACGCCGCACGGATTGGCGTGCTTCACGATCACCGCGGCCGGTCGGTCGAAGCGATGCACCAGGCGCCAGGCGGCCTCGGCGTCGAACAGGTTCAGGAACGACAGCGGCGTGCCCTTGTGCTGCACGGCGTCGTCCCACACCCCCCGCAACCCGATCTCACGGTAGCGGGCGCCCTCCTGGTGCGGGTTCTCGCCGTAGCGGAGCACCTCTGCCCGCTCCAGCGCGAGGTGCAGCGTCGGGGGAAGCCGCTCGGCCTCCGGCGCGCCGGCGTCGAACCAGCGCACGATCGCCGTGTCGTACGCGGCGGTGTGCGCGAACGCCTTGCGGGCCAGGCGACGGCGCGCAGGCGCGTCCGGACCCCCCGCCTCCAGGCTCGCGAGAAGCTCGCCGTAGTCGTCCGGATCGACGACCACCGCGACGCGCTCGTGGGTCTTGGCTGCCGCGCGGACCATCGCGGGACCGCCGATGTCGATCTGCTCGACGACCTCCGCCTCCGTCGCGCCGGTCCGTGACGCCGCCTCCCGGAACGGGTAGAGGTTCACGACGAGCAGGTCGAACGGATCGATCCCGTGATCGGCCAGCTCGCGCAGCTGCTCCTCGTCGTCGCGGGCCAGCAGCCCACCGTGGATGCGCGGGTGCAGCGTCTTCACGCGCCCACCCAGGATCTCGGGGTGGCCCGTGACCTGATCGACGGCTGCGACCTCGAGCCCGGCCTCGCGCAGCGTCCTTGCCGTGCCGCCGCTGGACACCAGCTCGACGCCCGCATCCTGCAGGCCACGGGCGAGGTCGACGATCCCCCGCTTGTCCGACACGCTCAACAACGCTCGCTTCATGCCGCCGAGCGTACCGCAGCGCCCCCGACCGGCGATCCGGTCGGGGGCGCGTCATGGAACGGCGCTCACGGCAGCGTCAGCCGTCCACGCGTCGGCGTCAGTCGTTGGTCGCGTCGTCCTCTGCGTCGGTCGCCTCGCCGTCGATCGTCTCGCCGTCGGTCGTCTCGCCGTCCGTCG
>CAZLQH010000106.1:0-3491 GCA_964561595.1 uncultured bacterium
CCAGTCGCCCTCGTAGTCCTCGAAGCGGCCGTCCTCGATCTCCCAGACGCGGGTCGCCAGCCGGCCGATGAAGCGCCGGTCGTGGCTGACCAGGATCAGCGTGCCGTCGAACGCGTCCAGCGCCGCCTCGAGCGCCTCGATCATCTCGACGTCCAGGTGGTTCGTGGGCTCGTCCAGGACCAGCAGGTCGTGAGCGCCCAGGGTCAGCTTCAGGAGCGCCAGGCGCGCCCGCTCGCCGCCCGAGAGCTGCGCGACGGTCTTGAACTGCGCTTCGTACGGGAACAGGAACCGGCCGAGGAGATCGTGCGCCTCGCGGTCGCCGACCATGCGGATGAGCTCCTGGATGAGCGTGAGCTCGGGGTCCACGCCGCGCAGCTCCTGGTCGTAGTAGCCCACGCGCACGCGCGATCCCCAGCGCAGCAGGGCGCGCGGGTCGTCGCTGGCGGCCTCGCCCAGCAGCAGCCGCAGGAAGGTGCTCTTGCCGGCGCCGTTGGGCCCGGTGACCGCGATGCGCTCGCCGGCGCGGAGCACCAGGTCCACGTCGCGGAACAGCGTCTCGCCGCCGTACGCCTTGGTGAGGTGTCGGGCGTAGAGGACCTGCTCGCCGCCGGAGCCCTCGCCGAACAGGAAGCGGACGGAGCGCTCGTCGCGCTCGGCGTCGTCGATCATGCCGTCGCGGAGGCGCTCGAGGCGCGTCTCCATCGCCAGGGCGCGGCGCATCAGCTTGGCGTTCTGGCCGGCGAACTTGCGCATCTGCGCCGCGGCGCTCGCCAGGCGGGCCTCCTCCTTGCGCTGGTTGACGCGGGTTCGGGCGTCGATGCGCTCCTGCTCGGCCTGCTCGGCGCGGAAGGCGGTCGGGTTGCCGGGGCGCTCGCGCAGGCGGCCGCGGCCCACCTCGGCGGTGCGGTCGCAGGCGCCGTCCAGGAACGCGCGGTCGTGGCTGACGATCAGGGCGGCGCCGGGGTAGCGCGCCAGCCAGCCTTCGAGCCAGCCGCGCATCTCGACGTCCAGGTGGTTCGTGGGCTCGTCCAGGAGCAGCACGTCGGGCGCGCGCATCAGCAGGCGGGCCAGCGCCAGGCGCGTCTTCTCGCCGCCGCTGAAGCGGGCGACGTCGTCGTGCTCGCGGCCGGCGAAGCCCAGGGCGTGCAGCACCATGTCGCGGCGGGCGCGGCGCTGGTAGCCGCCGCGTCGCTCGAACGCGGCGTGCAGCCCCTCCCAGGCGTGGAACGTGTCGGGATCGTCCAGACCGGCCGCCTCGAGCTCCTGCAGGCGGGCCTCCATCGCGTCGAGGTCGGCGAACGCCACCTCGCATACGTCCAGCACGCGCCGGCCTTCGGGAAAGTCGGGGTCTTGCGCGAGGGTGCCCACGATCGTGCCGTCGCGCAGCCACGCCTCTCCCGCGTCGGGGGCTTCGGTGCCGCCCAGCAGCCGCAGGATCGTGCTCTTCCCCGATCCGTTGCGGCCGATCAGCGCGGTGCGCGCGCTGGCGCGGAGCTCCAGCGTGACGCCGTCCAGCACGGTGCGCTGTCCGTACTGTTTTTCGGCGGCGCGGAGGGCGGCCAGGACCATGAGGGTGAGGATAGCCGAGTCTTCGCGAAGGTCACGCTGCCCAGGACGCGTCGCGGCCCCCGGCGAGCGAGTCGCCGGGGGCCGCAGTCAGTGCGTGTGCGTACGCGCGGGTGGCGCGTGCGCGCTCAGGCGAAGCGCAGGTTGTTCTCCTGCTCCAGGTCGAACGCGTGCAGGAAGCCGAGGTCGACGAGCAGCTCGACGTCCTGGCCCGGCTCGACGGGGGCGTGCGGGTCGACGCGCGCGACGACGGTCTGGTCGCCGCCGACGGACGCCATGATGTGGGTCTCGGAGCCCAGCGGCTCGACGACCTCGATCTTGGCGGTGACGACGTTGTCCTTCTCGGGGATCGAGGTGTGCCCCTTGAGCCCGAAGTTCTCGGGGCGGATGCCGACGTACACCTTCTGGCCGTCGTGGCCCTTGAGCTTGTCGGCCAGCTCGTCGCTGGGCAGGATGTCGAAGTTGGCGCTCTTGAGCCTGCGGTTCTCGACCGTGCCGACCATGAAGTTCATGGCGGGGCTGCCGATGAAGCCGGCGACGAACTTGTTGACCGGCTTGTCGTACAGGTTGATGGGGCTGTCGACCTGCTGGATGAGGCCGTCCTTCATGACCACGATGCGGCTGCCCATCGTCATCGCCTCGACCTGGTCGTGGGTGACGTAGATGGTGGTGACGCCCAGGCGGCGGTGCAGCTTCTGGATCGAGGCGCGCATCTCGACGCGCAGCTTGGCGTCGAGGTTCGAGAGCGGCTCGTCCATCAGGAACACCTTGGGCTCGCGCACGATGGCGCGGCCCAGCGCGACGCGCTGGCGCTGTCCGCCCGACAGCTCGCGGGGGCGGCGGTCCAGCAGGTGCTCGATCTGGAGGATGCTGGCGGCGTCCTTGACGCGGCGCTCGATCTCGTCCTTGGGGGTCTTGCGGAGCCGCAGCCCGAACGACATGTTCTGGTGCACGTTCATGTGCGGGTAGAGCGCGTAGTTCTGGAACACCATGGCGATGTCGCGATCCTTGGGCGGCACGTCGTTCACGACGCGGTCGCCGATCCTCAGCGTGCCGTCGCTGATCTCCTCGAGACCCGCGATCATGCGCAGCGCCGTGGTCTTGCCGCAGCCCGACGGCCCTACGAGGACCATGAACTCCTCGTCGCCGATCTCGAGCGTGAAGTCCTTGACGGCCGTGACGTCCCCGAAGCGCTTGTAGATGTGGTCGAGATGTACCTCTGCCATGCGGTTCCTCCGTTCGGGATGTGGTTCTTGGCGTGAGCGTAGCACGACGGATCGCCCCGTCCCTTGCCGATGGACCCGCTTTCGGTCTACATTCGGACCTATCATGCGACTCGAAGACCGAATCCGCTCGATCAGCTACCTGAAGGCCCACGCCGCCGAGCTCATCCGCGACCTGAACGAGCGTCAGGAGCCGCTGGTGATCACCCAGAACGGCGAGGCGCGGGCGGTGCTGCTGGACGTCGCGACGTTCGACCAGCTGCAGGAGACCAGCGCGCTGCTGAAGATGCTCTCGCTGGGCGACCGGCAGAGCGAGGAGGAGATGGTCCAGCCCGCCGACGAGGCGCTGGACGGCTTCCGGAACGTCGAGGGCTGAGGTGGCCCGCCCGGTGTTGCTGACCGACGGCGCGGCCCGCGACCTGGACGAGCTGTACGCCGCGGCGTACGAGCGGGGCGGCCTGAGCCAGGCCGACCGTATTCTGGACCGGATTCGGTCCGGCCTGGAGCGGATCGCCGAGCGGCCCCACGTCGGCGGTCCCCCGCCCGAGCTGCGCGCGCTGGGGATGCGGCACGCGCGGGAGGTCCGCGTGGACGGTCATCGCATCGTGTACCGCGAACGCGGCGAGGAGGTCCACGTGGTCCTGATCGCGGCCGAGGCGCGGTCGATGCAGTCGCTGCTGCAGCGGCGGATGCTGGACGCGT
>CAZLQH010000106.1:3591-5680 GCA_964561595.1 uncultured bacterium
GACCCCGCATCGCTGCGGGGTCGGCTGGTGGAGGCGGCGGGAGTCGAACCCGCGTCCGAAGCCCCCTTGGCCCGGCGTCTACGCGTGTAGTCTCCGATTGAAATTCGGCGGCGAGGACAGGTTGGAGACCCACCGTTCCTCGTGCCTAGTCGCCTTAAGTCTCGCCCTAGGGCCGGCAACGGGTGCCTTCGGGCCAGTCGGTTTCGGGACGTCCTTACCTAGCGAACCACCGACGGGGTTTCTAGGGGACGCTGACTACGGGTTACGCAGCCAGAGCGTAGTTCTGGTTGCCAGTTAAGGCGTTTGCAGCTTGATGACGCGGCCAGCTGCGTCCGCGACGCGCGACCGGTGCCTTGGTCGAGCCCCGTCGAAGCCGTGTCGCCCCCGAGGGATGCCAAGTCGTGGTCGTTACGTACGGAGGCTACGCTTCCTCCGCACGAACAGAAGGTACCACGGCCGGACGGGATTCCACGCAGTCTGGACGCCATCGGCCGGGGTGGCTCCACGCGCCGAAAGAACGCGTGGAGCGCCGTCCTGGCCGACCCCCGTGCTATCCTCCCGCCATGGCCGACGCCGTCCGCATGACCGGGATCACCAAGCGGTTTCCGCTGGTGCTCGCCAACGATTCCGTCGACTTCTCGGTCGCCTGGAACGAGATCCACGCCCTGATCGGCGAGAACGGCGCGGGCAAGTCCACGCTCATGAAGATCCTCTACGGACTGCAGCCGCCCGACGAGGGCACGATCGAGGTCGACGGCCAGCAGGTCCACATGGACACCGCCCGCGACGCGATCGCGCGCGGGATCGGCATGGTCCACCAGCACTTCATGCTGGTCGCGCCGCTCACGGTCACGGAGAACATCGTGCTGGGCAGCGAGCCGGGCAGCGCGACCGCGCTGGACTACCGCGCCGCGCGCGCGAAGACGAAGGAGCTGATCGACCGCTTCGGGTTCGACATCGACCCCGACCAGCCGGTGGGCGAGCTGCCCATGGGCCTGCAGCAGCAGGTCGAGATCCTCAAGACCCTCTACCGCGACGCCAAGATCCTGATCCTGGACGAGCCGACGGCGGTTCTGACCCCGCAGGAGACCCGCGGCCTGTTCAAGTTCCTACGCAACTACGTCGACGACGGAAACGCCATCGTCTTCATCAGCCACAAGCTGGACGAGGTCATGGAGATCTGCGACCGGATGAGCGTCATGCGCGACGGCAAGATGATCGGCACGGTCGAGCACGCCGAGACGAACACCCGCAAGCTGGCGAACATGATGGTGGGGCGCGAGGTGCTGCTCCAGGTCGAGAAGGACGAGGCCCAGCCGGACGAGGTGCGGCTGGAGGTCGAGAACCTGCGCCTGCACCATCCCGTCAAGCCGCGCGACGTGCTGAACGACGTGTCGATGGCGGTCCGCGCCGGCGAGATCCTGGGCGTCGCCGGCATCGAGGGCAACGGTCAGACCGAGCTGGTCGAGTGCATCACCGGGCTGCGGCACGCCGACTCCGGGCGGATCCGGCTGATGGGCGAGGACGTCACGGACGCCTCGGCTCGGGAGCGCAGGGTCGCCGGCATGAGCCACGTGCCGGAGGACCGCAACGCTCGCGGCCTGATCGGCACCTACAGCGCGGCGATGAACTCCGTGCTGGGCGACCATCATCACGAGCCGTACGCGACGCGGTCGGGGTTCCTACGGCTGGACCGGATCGAGGATCACGCGTCGGAGATCATCGAGGCGTACGACGTGCGTCCCCGTTCGACGAACGTGATGGCGCGCGCCTACTCGGGCGGGAACGCTCAGAAGCTGATCGTGGCGCGCGAGCTGGAGCGCGAGCCTAAGGTCCTGGTCCTGGCGCAGCCCACCCGCGGGGTGGACATCGGCGCGATCGAGTTCATCCACCGCCAGATCGTCCGGGCGCGCGACATGGGCCTGGCCGTGCTGCTGATCAGCGCCGACCTGAACGAGATCCTGTCGCTGTCGGACCGGATCGTCGTGATGTTCGAGGGCCGCCTGATGGGCGAGCTCGCCGCCGCCGAGGCGGACGCCGAGACGCTGGGCCTGATGATGGCCGGCACCGAGCAGAGCGAGGCGGCGGC
>CAZLQH010000107.1:0-2368 GCA_964561595.1 uncultured bacterium
CGGTGGCGCCCGCGGCGATCACGTTGTGCGGACAGACGATGTTCCCGACGGCGGCGCCGAACCCCTGCGCGCCGACCAGCGGCAGGGCGGGCAGCTCCAGCCGGTTCGCGGTGGCCTGCTGGAAATCGGTGAACAGGATGTTCGACGCCGTGGCCGAGCCGGTCACGAACGTGCCCAGCATCCCCACGAACGGCGCGAACAGCGGCCACAGACCGCCGGCGGCGGCAGCGGCAGCGGCGGCCAGCGCGTCGATCATGCCCGAATACACCATGACGCGCGAGATCGCCAGCATCGCGACCAGCGCCGCCGTGACCGGAATCAGCTGCCGCAGCGCGGCGCTCATGGCCGCCGTGACGTCGCTCCAGGACGACCGCTGGATCGCCGCGCCGACAGCGAAGGCGGCCAGCAGCAAGGTCCCGGGGTGGTACGCCGCGGCGAACGTACCGGCGAACGGGCCGGCGCTCCAGCCAAGCTCCAGCGCGGTCAGCGCGTCGCGCACGGGCGGCAGCAGGCGGGTGACGAGCACCAGCCCGACCAGCGCCAGGTACGGCGCCGCGGCGCGTGCCACGCCGCGCGCAGGCACATGCGCATCGGGCGACGGCGTCTCGGGCGAGCGGCTCCGGGCCACGCGCAGCGCGCCGACGAACGCCGCTCCCCCCACCAGCGAGCCGCCCAGCGTCGGCAGCTCGGGCCCGACGAAGGTGGCGATCGCCTGGTGCGGAATCAGGAACGCCGCAGCGGCCGCCAGCGTCCAGCCCCAGATCGCCGGTCCCGATCGCTGCGCCGGCGGAAGCGTTCGCGTCACGAGCAGCATCGCTACCAGCGGCATCACCCAGCCCACCAGGCTGTGGTACGCCGCCGTCGCGGACGCCAGCTCCTGGCCGCTGAACGGGGTGACCGCCAGCTGCGGCAGGATCGGCGTTCCGACCGCACCGAACGACACGCCGACCGAGTGGCCGACCAGAGCGATCGTGACCGCCTCGACGCGACCGAAGCCGGCGGCGACAAGGAACGGCGCCGCTAGCGCGACCGACGTCCCGAAGCCCGCCGCGCCCTCGACGAACAGCACGAAGAACCAGGCGACCAGCAGCGCCAGGATCCGCGGATCGGGCGACAGCCGCCCCATCGCGCTGCGGAGCACCTCCAGCGCGCCGGTGCGCTGCTGAAGCTCGTGGATGCACAACGCGGGGAAGATGATCCACAGGATCGTCGCGGCGATGAAGACCGCCTCCGCCAGCGCGCCCCCGGTCGCGAGGACGGGACCCAGCTGGGGCAGGACCGTCCGCCCGTACCCGAACGCCAGCCAGGCGATCGGCAGCGTCAACGCCACGCCCGCGGCGCCGGCCCGCGCGGCGGACCAGCGGGCGCCCAGCATCGCGATCAGGATCACGACGATCGGCAGGCCCGCCAGCAGCGCCTGCAGCCAGGCCGTCACCGGCTACGCCACCATGTCCGACGTCACCGCGTGGAGCGGCCCCTCGCCCGTCTCGAACGCGCGTACGTTCGCCAGGGTCGTCTCGGCGATGTTCTGCATCGCCTCCTCGGTGAAGAACCCCTGATGCCCCGTGATCAGCACGTTCGGGAAGGTCAATAGCCGCGAGAACACGTCGTCGCGGATCACCCGGTTGGAGAGGTCCTCGAAGAACAGGTCGCCCTCCTCCTCGTACACGTCGAGGCCCAGCCGTCCGATCCGTCCGCGCTTGAGCGCCTCGATGACGGCGCGCGTGTCGATCAGCTGGCCGCGGCTGGTGTTGATCAGCGTCACGCCCTCGCGCATCCGGTCGAGCGCCGCGTCGTCGATCATGTGGTGCGTCTCGGGCGTGAGCGGGCAGTGCAGCGAGACGACGTCCGAGCGGGCCAGCAGCTCGTCGCGCGGGACGTAGCTCGCCACGTCCCGCAGCTCCGGGTTGGGGTACGGATCGAGCGCCAGCACCTCGCAGCCCAGGCCGTGCACGATCTGCGCGAACGTCGCACCGATCTTGCCGGTGCCGACGACGCCGACCGTCTTGCCGTGCAGGTCGAACCCGATCAGGCCGTCCAGCGCGAAGTTGCCCTCGCGCACGCGGTTGTACGCGCGGTAGATCTGCCTGTTCAACGCCAACAGCAGCGCCAACGCATGCTCGGCGACGGCGTGCGGCGAGTAGGCCGGCACGCGTGCCACGGTGAGTCCCAGCCGTTCAGCAGCGTCCAGGTCGACGTGGTTGAACCCGGCCGATCGCAGCGCCAAGAGCCGCACGCCCGCGTCCGCGAGCCGCTGGAGCACGCCGGAGTCCAGGTGATCGTTCACGAACGCGCAGACGGCGTCGTGGCCTTCGGCGAGGGTCGCGGTATCGGGCGTCAGGCGCGGCTCGAAGAAGGTGAGGTCGTG
>CAZLQH010000107.1:2468-5663 GCA_964561595.1 uncultured bacterium
CCCATCGCCGCCATCAGCGGGTTCACCCGGCCGTGCGTGTGCTTGGCGACGAAGCTCTGCACGACGCGGGCCGACATGGGCACCGCCGAGACGCCGGCCGCGCCGATGCACGGGTTGATGCGCTTGCCTTCGGGCAACAGCAGGTTCATGCCCTTCGCCAGCAGGATGCCGCCGGCCGTGCTGGCCACGAACGCGACCGCTCCGAGCAGCAGGATGAACAGCGTCTCCGGCCGGAGAAAGCTGGCGCCCTCCATCGTGGCGCCCACGACCAGCCCCAGCAGGATCGTGACGATGTTGATCAGCGGCCCGGACGCCGTCTTGGCCAGCCGATCGGTGACCCCCGACTCGCGCAGCAGGTTGCCGAACATCAGCAGGCCGATCAGCGGCGCGGCAGGCGGAACCGCCAGCGACACCAGCACGGTGATCACGATCGGGAACAGGATCACGGCGGTCCTGGACACGGTGCGCTCTTCCGGCACGGGAATCTCGCGTTCCGCCTGACTCGTCAACGCCCGCAGGACGGGCGGCTGCAGCACGGGAACCAGCGCCATGTAGCTGTACGCGGCGACCGCCACGGCGCCCAGCAGCTCCGGCGCGAGGATCGCGGTGAGGAAGATCGAGGTGGGACCGTCGGCGCCGCCGATGATGCCGATCGACGCCGCCTCGCGAAGGTCGAACCCGAACAGGTAGTGCGCGCCCAGCGCCGCGACGAAGATCCCCACCTGCGCCGCGGCGCCCAGGATCAGCATCACCGGCCGCGCGAGCAGGGGTCGGAAGTCGGTCAGCGCGCCGACGCCGAGGAAGATCAGCGGCGGTAGCAGCTCGGTAGAGATGCCGGCGTCGTAGATCAGCTGCAGCAGCGGGGTGTGCGCGCCGGGGTCGGCCACGTAGGTGCTGGACGCCATGAGGTTGGCGCCCGGCAGGTTCGCGAGCGCGGCACCGAAGCCGATCGGGATCAGGAGCAGCGGCTCGTAGTTGCGGGTCACGGCGAGGTAGATCAGCACGCCCGCGACGACGAACATCACCAGGTTCTGCCAGCTCAGGGCCGCGAAGCCGCTCCCTTGCAGCAGCGCGGTCCAGCCGTCCACCTCACGCTCCGATCGTGACGATGGGGGTTTCCGCGCCGACCTCGTCGCCAGGGCGGACCGGGACCTTGACGACGATCCCCGCCACGGGCGAGCGCACGTCGTGCTCGGCCTTCATCGCCTCGACGGTCGCGACGACCTGCCCCGCGGTGACCGCGTCGCCCTCGTGCACGTGCACGGTCAACACCTCGACCTTGCCGCCGAACGGCGAGTGCACGGCGACCGGCTCGGCGACCGGCTCGGGGGAGGGAGCCGCAGGCGATGCCGGCACCGGAAGCGGCGTCTGGACCGCGGTCGCGGGCGTCCCGGCCTGGACCCCCGTCGCGGCGGACGACGGGCCTCGGGCCGGGACCGCCGCCTCCCCTCCGGGCGGGGCCAGCGTGACCTCGAACGTCCGCGTCAGGCCGTTCTCGCTGACGGTGCAGGTGGTGCGCACCGGCTCGGTCCAGGCGGGGGCGGTGGGGGGCGGCTCGGTCGCGGCAGGCGCGGGAGCGGCAGCCGCCGCGGCGGCGGGCTCGGCCGCCTCCTTCAGCGGCAGCCGGACGCGCGCCTTGCCGCTGAGCAGCCGCAGGCCTTCGTTCAGCTCCATGCTCTTGCCGGGCACGATCGCCGCGGCGACCAGGAAGACGTTCTCCTCCGTCACGGGCAGGCCGCGCTCCTTCAGCGCGGCTTCGGCCGGCCCCAGGCTGTCGGGAGCCCGCTCCAACGGATCGCCTTCGTACGGCTCGAGGCCCAGCTGCTCCGCCGCGATGCGCACGACCTCTGGGTCGGGCGGCTCGGGCGGCCGGCCGAAGTAGCCCAGCACGGACCGTCCGAAGCCGCCGTCGATCTTCTCCCAACGTCCGTAGAGGACGTTGTTGAACGCTTGCAGCCAGTACTGCTGGCTGCCGGGCGTGACGCTGGTCCAGGCGCCGCCCGCCTTGACGACGACGGGGAACTCGGCCAGTACGTCGCCGTAGCGGTCCAAGATCCCCGCGCCCGCCATCATGTGGACGTTGGGACCGATCGCGCCGCCCGGCATCGGGAAGTTCACGACCCGCGCGTCGGCGGCCAGGGTGATCGGGTTGAACGCGTAGTCGTCGAGCCCTTCCGTCAGGGCCGCCTCGACCTCGCCGATGCGGCTCACGTCCAGGTCCAGCTCGTACCCGGTGCCTTTCAGGGCGTGCCACATCGAGCGGACGTCCGGCTGCGAGGTGCCCGACGCCAGCGGGCGGACCGAGAGGTCGATCCCGTCGACGCCGCCCTCGATCGCCGCCATGTTGCACGCGACCGCCATCGAGGCGGTGTCGTGCGTGTGGAACCAGAGCGGGATCTCGTCGCCCAGCAGCTTCTTGATCCCTTTCGCCGTCTCGTACACGGTGGTCGGATCGGTCGTTCCCGACGCGTCCTTGATGCACAGCGAGTCGATGCGCACGTCGCCGTCCATGAGCTTGCGCGCCACGTCCACGTAGAACTCGGGGGTGTGGACCTTCTCGGACGCGTAGGGAAGGCCCATCGTCGATACCGTGACCTGATGGTGCATGCCGGCGTCGACGATCGGACGGCCGGTCCGGATCAGGTTCTCGACGTCGTTCATGAAATCGAAGTTGCGGTCCACGGTGGTGCCGTGCCGGTGCATGAGGCGGGCCTGCAACGACAGCGCCTCGATCCCTTGGCCGGTGAGCGTCACGCCCGACACGCTCCGCGTCAGGATCTGCAGGTCCACGTCGGGGCCCACCACGGCCCGCATGCGGTCCATCGACTCGAACGGGTTCTCGCCGACGTAGAAGATGGGCGCCTGGAAGCGTGCGCCTCCGCCGAACTCGAAGTGCCGTATCCCCATGTCCGCTGCGATCTCCATCGCGGGGAGAATGTCGTCGGTACGCACCTTGCCGCCGAACACGCTCTGCAGGCCGTCACGGAAGGCGGTGAGCATGACGCGGATCTTCTTGGGGCTGCTGGCGTGGATCATCGCGGGCCTCTCATCGGACGTCGGACCTCACTTCGTCGACGCGGGTGACGCGCGCCCCGGGGTGGGCACGCTGAACCGCGGCGTGGATGGCGGCGAGCACGAACGCGTCGGACCCCCCCGCGTCGTCGGCAGGCGCGGTGCCGGGCGACGCGCCGGGCG
>CAZLQH010000108.1:0-5538 GCA_964561595.1 uncultured bacterium
GCGCTGGTGCTGGCGCTGTTCGTGCCGCTGATCATCAGCTCCGGCGGGAACAGCGGATCGCAGGCCGCGACGCTCATCATCCGCGCCCTCACCACCGGCGAGGCCACGCTCCGCGACTGGTGGCGGGTGGTGATCCGCGAAGCGGGCGCCGCCGCCATCATCGGCCTCATCCTGGCGGCGCTCGGGTTCGCCCGGGTGGCGGTCGGGCAGGTGTTCGGCAGCGGCTTCGGCGAGCACTGGGCGCTGATCGGCGCGACGATCGGGCTGTCGCTGCTGTTCGTCGTGCTGTGGGGATCGCTGATGGGCACGATCATGCCGATGGTGCTCCAGCGCCTGGGCGCCGACCCGGCCGCGAGCTCGACGCCGTTCGTCGCGACCCTGGTGGACGTGACCGGCATCGTGCTGTACTTCAGCGTCGCGACCATCGTCCTGCGGGGCACCTTGCTGTGAGGGAGCGCGGGCGTGGAACGTTCCACGCCGGCTCCTCTCCGCACCGTGTACGGTTCTCTGGACCACGCGAGACGACGATGCACCTTCCGGCGCGATGCGCATGGAACCGATGCGGAGAGGAAGCACGAGCATGGACGCGAAGCGACGCACCGCGCGCCAGCAGCGCCGGGCACGACACGAAGCGGGCCGAGACGCGCAGTTGAGGCCCGGCGTGTTCGGCCGGCTGGTCCACGCATTCGTGGCGATCGGCCTGATCCTCTCCAGCCCCGGCGGCATTCCGTTCGCCAGCGCGCAGGTGGCCAGCATCGGCATCGACGAGGTCGAGGCCGCCGTCGACGAGGTGTACGGGCCGCTGGAGCGGGCCAGGGCGGCGCTGGACCCGACGCTCTACGACATCAAGGAGCTCGCGTTCGAGCTGGCGTTCGAGGACGCCGACGCGATCGTGGCGCACGTGCACGACGAGATCGCGTTCGAGCCGTACGAGGGCGTGCTCCGCGGGGCGCAGGGGACGTTGGCCAGCGCGGCCGGCAACGCCTGGGACCAGGCGCTGATGACGGGACGGCTGCTCGCGGACGCCGGCTACGACGTCGAGCTTCGGCGCGCCGAGCTCGACGACGCGCAGGTCGATCGCCTGCTCGATCGGGTACGCGCACGCTCCGCTTCGGACCTCGGGCCCGACGTCGAGCTGAGCGCGATCGTCGACGTCGGCGACCCCGACGAGCTGCGCGCCGAGCTCGAGGACCGTCTCGCGGCGTTCGACGCCGAGGTCCGCGAGATCGACGACGTGGTCGCCAGGCTGCCGACGGGCGCGAGCGACGAGGCGCTCGAGCAGGTGCGCGAGGCCGTGCGCGACTACGCCTGGGTGGCGTACCGGCTGGGGTCGGACGGAGGATGGAGCGAAGCGCATCCGGTCCTTGGGCCCGATACCGAGCTCGACGTCGAGGCACGCGAGACGTTCGAAGGCGAGCTTCCCGAAGATGTCCAGCACCGCTTCGGCTACCAGGTGTTCGTCGAGCAGAGGCTCGGCGACAGCCTCGCGGCCCAGCCCGTCACCGAGGCGTGGGAGCGGCCGACCGCGAACCTCTACGGCGTGCCGCTCAACTTCGTGAACCTGCCCGACGGGGTCGACGAGGCGGACGCGGACGCGACGCCCGCCGACATCCTCGCCGAGACCTCGTACCTGTTTCCGATGGTCGACGGGGACATCGCGCCCGGCGGCCAGGCGTTCGAGATGGGCGGCGCGGTCGTCCCGATGGATGCCGCGCAGAGCCCGTTCGGCGAGATCTTCCAATCGATCGGCGGCGACCTCGGCGACGCCGCCGGTGCGCTCGGCGCGATCGGGGGCAACGGCGACGAGGACCCCGACGACTTCGTGGCGCTCAGCGCCCAGTGGATCGAATTCACCCTCATTGCGCCCGGTGGGGAGCGCACCACCCACCGGCGCTACGTCGTCGACCGCGTCGGGGCGGAGGCCCGCAGCGAAGGAAGGATTTCTCTCGACGCCGGCATCGACGAGGAAGCGGCGTTCGAGGCGCTGATGAGCTCGCACACGTTCATGCTGGATACCGGCCGCTACGGCGACGCGTACCTCGCCGCGCGGATCAGCGACGCGCTGCTCGCGACGCGGCCGTACGTCGAGCAGGCCTGGGAGGCCGCGTACGGAGGACCCGCCGCGGTCGCGCCCAGCGCCGAGGGTGCCGCCGACCAGGCGGTGATCGCGCCGATCTCGCTGTACGGGATGTTCGGCGACGCGCCGATCGACGACGACCTCGTCAGCTTCCGTCCGGCGCCCGCGCTGACGGTGCTCAGCCAGCGCCTCGACGGCAGCCGCCCGCAGGTGGACGTCGTCGCCAACCCGCGCTGGAGCCTGCGGACGGGGGGGCCCGACGGGCCGACGTTCGACGCGGCCGCGACGCGGCGTCTGGGCGTCTGGGAGACGCGCATGGAGGGGGTGCTGCTGGCCGAGCGCGGCGTCTCGTTCGTGCCGGCGATCGACGCGCTGTCGTCGGTTCCGGCCGAGGAGCTGCGGACGTTGGCCCCCGGCGACGAGGAGGCCGTGCGCGAGCTGGCGTTGCCCGCCGCCTCGCGCGCGGCGATCGTCGACGACCTGCAGCGCGGCTACGGCGTGCTGACACCGTCTCGGCTCGCGGACGGACAGGAGGCCGCAGGCTGGTGGCGCGTCGACCCGCGCAGCGGCGAGACGCTCGGTAGGGGCGCCGACGGGCGAGGTGCCGCCGGGCTCGAGTACGTCACGACGCTCGAGCTGGCCGGCAGCATCCTGGCCGCCACCTTCTTCACCGTCAAAGGGGTCCACGAGTGCACCAAGATCGAGGACGCCGAGAAGGCCGGCTGCTGCATCGTCCAGAACATGGTGCTCGCCGGAGCCGGGTTCGCCGCAGGCCTCGCGCTCGGGTTGGCGCTCGGCCTCTCGAGCCTCGCAGGGTTCCTGGTCCTCGACGTCGGCGGCGGCTTCGCCAGCTCGATGATCCCGAGCGTCTGCGGCAGCTGAGCCGGCCGTCCGGCGGCAGGTCGCGCGTGGCGACGCCGTGCCGTGCGCGAGCCTCGACTCAGCCGGCCTCGAGCCGCCCCGCCCCGGCGCTGGCCACCACCGGGTAGAGCGCCGGATCGTTGCCGGTCGCCTCGCGGTACTCGGCTTCGACCTCGCTCACGAACGCGTCGACGGCCTCCTCGGCCACGAGCGCGACGCAGCAGCCGGCGAAGCCCGCGCCGGTCATGCGCGCGCCGTGACAGCCGGGCTGCGCCTGCGCGATCTCGGTCATGGCGTCCAGCGCCGGGCCGCTCACCTCGAAATCGTCGCGCAGGCTGGCGTGGCTGGCGTCCATCAGCCGGCCCATCTCGGCCGCGTCGCCGCGGCGCATGGCGTCGGCCGCGCGAAGCACGCGCGCGTTCTCGAGCACCACGTGGCGGGCGCGCCGGCGGACGACCGGGTCCAGCTCGTGGGCCCTGGCCTCGAAGGTGGCGGGATCCACGTCGCGCAGCACCCCCACGTCCAGCGCGCGGGCGGCGGCGTCCACCTGGGCGCGGCGCTCGTTGTAGGCGCTGCCGACCAGTCCGCGCCGCGTGCCGGTGTCGAGGATCACGACGCGGGTTCCGTCCGGCAGCGGGACGGTCTCGGTCGACAGGTCGCGGCAGTCGATCAGCAGCGCCGAGCCGGCCTCGCCGCAGGCGCCGATCAGCTGGTCCATGATTCCCGACGCCACGCCCACCCAGGCGTTCTCGGCGCGCCGGCAGGCGACCGCCATCGCGCGCGGATCCCACGCCAGGCCGGAGGCTTCCGCGAACGCCCGCGCCAGCGCCAGCTCCAGCGCGGCCGAGGAGGACAGCCCCGCGCCGCGCGGCACGTCGCCGGTGAACGTGCCGTCGAAGCCGCGGAGCTCGTGGCCGGCCTCGGCCAGCGCCCAGGCGACGCCGTGGGCGTACGCGGCCCAGCCGTCCTTCTCGTGCGGCGCGTCCGCCTCGAACGTCGCCTCCTCGTCCACGTCCAGCGCGACCAGCCGCACCGTCGCGTCGTCGCGCGGCGTGAGCGCCACGCGGATCTCGCGGTCGATCGCCATCGGCAGCACGAAGCCGTCGCTGGTGTCGGTGTGCTCGCCGATCAGGTTCACCCGGCCGGGAGCGCGGACCAGAGCGGCGGGCGGGGCTCCGAAGCGCTCCTCGAACGCCTCGCGGAGCGCGTCCGCCGTCACCGCGCCGCTCCCGGACCGCTCCCCAGCGCGATCTCGGCCACCACCTCGCGTAGGCGGGCCGCCGCCTGCTCGGCGGTCAGGTCGCGCTGCGGCTCGCCCAGCATCTCGAATCCCACCATGAACTTGCGGACCGTGGCGCTGCGCAGCAGCGGGGGATAGAGGTGCGCGTGCAGCTGCCAGTGGTCGTGCTCGCCGGCGGCGTCCTCCCGTTCCTGGTGCGGCCCGGTGGGCGCGCCGTGCCAGCCCATCGAGTAGGGGAACGAGGTGTCGAACAGGCCGTCCAGCGCAGGCAGCGTCCGTCCCAGCAGCGTGGCCAGGTCGTCGCGCTGGTCGGCCGTCAGCTCGGGCAGGCGCTTCACGTGACGTCGGGGCGTGATCAGCAGCTCGAACGGCCAGACCGCCCACCACGGCACGACGGCGGACCAGTGCTCCGTCTGGACGACGGTGCGCTCGGCCCGCTCGCGCTCCAGCCGGTGGTACGCGACGAGGAGCGGCTCGCCGTGCTCGCGCGCCCAGGCGCGCTGCGCGGCGTCCTCGGCCGCGGGGATGCCGGGCAGGCGGTCCAGCGACCAGATCTGGCCGTGCGGGTGGGGGTTGCTGGCGCCCATCGCCTGGCCCTTGTTCTCGAAGATCTGGACCCAGCGCCAGTCGCGCCCCAGCGCCTGAGCCCGCTCGACCCACAGCTCGACGACGCGGCGCAGGCCGGCGTGATCGAACTCGGCCAGCGTGAGGTCGTGGCGCGGCGAGAAGCAGATCACCTGGCAGGTGCCGCGCACCCCCTCGAGCTTCAGGAGCGGGTGCGTGTCCGCCTCGGGCGCGGGCGCGTCCGGGAGCAGCGCGGCGAAGTCGTTCGTGAACACGAACGTGCCGTCGTACTCCGGGTTGCGGTGCCCGCCGGCGCGCTCGTTGCCGGGGCAGAGGTAGCACGACGGGTCGTGGCGCGGCCTCTCGCTGCTCGCGGGCGTCTCCTGCCGCCCTTGCCACGGTCGCTTCATCCGGTGCGGGCTGATGAGGACGGCGTCGCCCGTCAGCGGGTTCGCGCGGCGGTGGGGATGCTCGGTCGGGTCGAACGGCGTCATCGTGCCTCCCTGGGGGTCCGGCGGAACGCGTCCGGAAGGACGTCCGCGTGCGCGTCCAGAAGATCGTTCACCAGGCTTTCGATCTGGTCGGGATCGAGCTCCGCGGCGGTGCGCGGGTCCAGCAGGGCGGCGTGGTGGACGTGACGGACGTCCTCGTCCAGCACCGCCCGAACCACGAGCTCCTGCACGTTCACGTGGGTGCGCATCAGCGCGGTCAGCTGCGGCGGCAGCGCGCCGACGCGGGTGGGCTGCACGCCCTGGCCGTCGACCAGGCACGGCACCTCGACCGCGCAGCCGCTGGG
>CAZLQH010000109.1:0-5463 GCA_964561595.1 uncultured bacterium
TGGGGCTCCAACGCGCTGGGTCAGCTGGGCGACGGGACGACGACCGATCGCAGCGAGCCGGTCGCGGTGCTGGACGCCGACGAGACGGAGGCGGTGGCGGCAGGCGGCCGCCATACGCTGGTCCTCCGTGACGACGGTACGGTCCTGGCGTTCGGCGACAACTACGCCGGTCAGCTGGGCGACGGCACGATCGTGGACCGAGCCCAGCCCGTGGCGGTGCCGGGCCTGAGCGGCGTGGTGGCCGTGGCGGCACGCGGCGGGCATTCCCTGGCGCTCCGTGAGGACGGAACCGTCTGGGCGTGGGGGGCGAACGCCGATCTCCAGGCGGGACCGAGCGGTGGCGACGCGGTGCTGCGCCCCGCGGCCGTGCCCGGCGTGAGCGACGCGATCGCCGTGGCCGCGGGCGGGCTGCACTCGCTGGCGCTGCTGGCCGACGGGACGGTGCTGGCGTGGGGCGCGAACGCGCTCGGTCAGCTGGGGGACGGCACCACCGAGGGCCGGGCGGAGCCCAGGCCGGTGCACGGTCTCGAGGGGATCGTCGCGGTCGCGGGCGGCGGGCGTCACTCGCTGGCGCTGGCGTCGGACGGAACGGTGTACGCGTGGGGATCGAACGGCTCGGGACGCCTCGGTGACGGCACCACCGAGCCTCGCCTCGTGCCCGTGCCGGTGCCTGGGCTCGGACCGGCGCGGGCCGTGGCGGCGGGCGGCCTGCACTCGCTGGCGTTGGGCCGCGACGGTCGCGTCTACGCCTGGGGCGACAATGCGTGGGGTCAGCTGGGCGACGGCACGACGGACGACCGTGCCTCCGCCGGTGCCGTGGCGGACCTCGCGAACGTACGCGCCATCTCGGCCGCCTGGCGTCATTCCCTGGTGCTCGGCGACGACGGCGTCGCCCGAGCCTGGGGCGACAACGCCTTCGGTCAGCTGGGCGACGGGACGACGGTCTCGCGCTCGCAGCCGGTGATCGTGGGAGCCAGCGGGCCGTGAGCGTGCCGGCCGTGTCCGTGCGCGGCTCCGGAGCGAAGCGCTCGTGCGCTCGCTGTCATGCCGCGAAGAACCGCCTGAGGACCGAGTCGAGCACCACCAGCCCACGGTCGGTAGCGCGCAGGACGGCCCCCGGGCGCGCGTCCCTCGGCGTGGCACCGGGCGTCGGGGGCGGCTCGCCTGGCGTGGCGAGCTCGAGTCTCCCCGCCGCCAGCTCGTCTCGCAGCACGTCCTCGTACCGCTCCCGCACGTCGATCCCGCTGCGCGCCGCCAGCGCGTCCAGGTCCACGCCCCGCACGGTGCGGAGGCCGGTCATCAGCCGCTCGAGCACGTGCTCGCGAGGGTCGATGCGCTCGCGGCTCGGGGGATCGCCGCGTAGCCACGCCTTGATCGGCGGGTTCGTGACCCGCTGACCCAGGTCGGCGGGATCGGCGCCGTCGCCCGCCGGGAGGTAGCCGGCGGCGGACGGGCCCAGGCCCAGGAAGAACGCGCCGTGCCAGTACACCTGGTTGTGCACCGACGCGTGGCCCGGCCGGGCGTGGTTCGACACCTCGTACCGTTCGAGCCCGTGCGCGCCCAGCACGTCGGACGCCAGCGCGTAGTCGTCGGCTGCACGCTCGTCGTCGACGTGGACGCGGCGCAGCGCGAACGGGGTGTACGGCTCGATCGTCAGGGTATAGACCGAGACGTGCTGCACGCCGGTCGCGGCCAGCGCCTCGAGATCGGCACGCGTGTCCTGGCCGGCGACCGCGGTGATCAGGTCGGCCGATACCTCGAACCCGGCGTCCAGCGCCGTGCGGACCGCCGCCAGTCCGGTCGCAGCGTCGTGGGCGCGGCCCAGGAAGCGCAGCACCTCGTCCTGCGTGCTCTGCAGGCCGATCGACAGGCGGCCGATCCCCAACGCCCGGAACCGCTCCAGCCGGGCCGCGTCGAACGTCGCCGGGTCCGCCTCGATCGTCGTCTCGAGCCGGGCCGGCAGGCCGAAGGCGAGGTCCAACGCGGCGAAGACCCGATCGAGCTCCGCGTCGCTCAGGTGCGACGGCGTACCGCCGCCCAGGTAGATCGTGTCCAGCGGCCCGCCGAAGCGGGCGCCCGCCTCGGCGATCTCGGCCTCCAGCCGGGTCAGGTAGGCACCCACGAGGTCCTCGTTCCGCCGCATCTTGTGGAAGTCGCAGTACGGGCAGACGTGCGGGCAGAACGGCACGTGGAGGTACGCCGAGCGTGGACGGGACACGTCCAGAGGGTATGTCGTCACGGGCGCGATCGTGGGCGGGCACGCGACGGCGGCGCCGTCCGGCCGCTCCGGTAGGCTGACGCCATGACGCCCAGGGACGACGCGAGCACCGCTCCGAACGACGGCGCTGACGGCGCCGCGTACGAGGCGGAGGTGCTGCCCGGCCTGGCCCCGTTCGCACGCGAGGAGCTGCGGGCGACGCGGCACGCGCGACTGGGGCCGAAGCCGGCCGACCCCGCCCGCGCGGACGCGCTGCCGTTCGTCTGGCAGGGCGGACCGATCCCGGTTGCGCGCCTGCGGACCGTCACGGCGCTGCACCGCGTCCTGACGTTCGACGTGCCCCGGCCGAAGGCGTTGCTGGGCGACGCGCATCTGCGTCGCATCGCGGACGAGATCCGTAGCGTGGTCCGGGGGTCGGCGGCTCCGTTCCACGCCCTGCGGCTCGAGGCGGCGGGGAAGGACTCGCCGGTGATGCGCCGGCTTCGCGACGCGCTGGCGCGGGCGACGGGGCTCCCCGACGATCCCGAGGGGGGCGACCTGCAGCTGCGGGTCCGTCCTACGGTCGGATCGGCGCCAGGGGGCGCGCCTGGCGGCGGCTGGGAGGTGCTGATCCGCACCACGCCGCGGCCGCTGTCGGTTCGCGACTGGCGGGTCCGCAACCTGCCGGGCGGCCTGAACGCCTGCGTCGCCGCGGCTGCGTGGCGCTGGATCGGGCACGCGCCGGGACAGCGGGTGCTGAACGCCATGTGCGGCTCGGGGACGCTTCTGGCGGAGCGTGCGGCGCTCGGTGCGGCAGCCCGGCTGGACGGCGTGGACCTGGATCCCGACGCGCTGGAGGCGGCCGAGGCGAACCTTCGCGCCGCCGGCGTGAGCGTGCGGTCCGACCTGAGCGGCGGTCCCGAGGCGGCGCAGGTCGAGCTGCGGCTGGCCGACGCGGCCGCCACGCCGTTCGGCGACGCCTCGTTCGACGTGGTCGTCGCCGACCCGCCGTGGGGCGACGCCATGGGCGAGGTCGCGGACCTGCACCGGAGCTACGCCGCGTTCCTGCGCGAGGCGGCCCGCCTCGTTCCGGTCGGCGGCTCGGCGTTGATCGTGACCCACGCGCTGCGGGCGTTCGACGCCGCGCTGGAAGACGTCGGCGGGGCGTGGCGCGCGCAGGGCACGGTTCGCGTGTTCCACGGTGGCCACCGCCCGGCCCTGCAGCACCTGATCCGTCGCTGACGGATTCGGTGCCGAGGCCGCGCGTCGCTCTGCTAGACTCCCTGCCATGCATGCGGCGTCGCGCTCGGTGAAGCCAGGGTGGATCGTGCTGGTCGTCGTGATCGTGTACGCGGTCGTGATGACCGCCGTGGCGCGGGACGCGCGCGCGGAGATCCGCGAGCTGCGGCTGGACGCCGCCGAGGCGGAAGCCGCCGCCGCAGCCCGTACGGAGGCTCCCCGCCCGCCCGCCGGCCTCTGGTTCCCGGTGCCCGGCGCCTCGCTGCCTACCGACGACGCGCATCTTCCTGGGGCGCCCAGGCCGTACCGGAACGGCGTCTCCGAGGGATTCGACTTTCACGCGGACGGCGCCGGCGTGCCGATCGTCATCGGCACGCCGGTCGTGGCGGCAGCGGCAGGAACGGTGACGCGGGCGGACCGCGCCTACACCGAGCCGGACGAGGCAGAGTGGGACGCGCTCCTGGGCGAGGTGGTGGACGGCGCCGACGAGGCCGAGCTCGACCGGCTCCGCGGCCGCCAGCTGTGGATCGAGGGCGACGACGGCAGGAGCTACCGGTACGCGCACCTCGAAACGATCGACGCCGCGCTGGGGGTCGGCGACCGGGTCTACAGGGGCCAGGTCGTCGCGACCGCCGGCAACTCGGGAACGGACGACGGCGTTCGCGGCCGGACCGACGGCGTCCGCCTGCACTTCGAGATCTGGGAGAACGGCGACTACTTCGGCGCCGGTCTCGAGCCGGCCGCGGTCCGCGCGAACGCCGCCGCGCTGTTCGTCGGTCCGTGAGCGAGCAGGGCGCCCCGGAAGATCGCGACGACGCGACCAGGCACGCCGACGTGGCCGCAGGCCCCGTCGCGGCCGAGCCCGACGGCCTGCCGCCTTCGCCCCAGATCACCGCGGTCGAGCTCGTCTGGCGGCACGCCTGGGTGCGGGCCGCGACCTACCTGATCCTGGCGGTTCTGATCGTGCTGGCGATGTGGTCGCTGCGCGACCGCTACGCGTTCGCGCTGCAGGTGGGCCTGATCGGCTTCGTGGTGGCGTACGTCCTGAACCCGGTCGTCGAGGCGCTGGGCCGCATCCGCGTCCGGAGACCGTTCGCCGTGGTGATCGTCTACCTCGCGCTGCTGCAGCTTCTGGTGCTGGGTTCGATCCTGGTGGGCCGCGTCGTGGGCGAGCTCAGCCGGTTCGTCAACCTGATCCCCGAAGCGGTCGAGAGCCTGGGACAGCAGTTCGGCCGGCTGGGCGAGTGGTTCGAGGGGATCCTCGGCAACCTGCCGCCGTTCGTGACCGACTTCCTCGACCAGCGCCTGGGGCTCCAGCCCGAGGGCGGGGACCTGGGCGTCGAGGCGCGCGACCGGGTCGCCAGCGTCCTCGAGACCGCGGTCGAGAACCTCGTGCAGCTGTTCGAGCGGGTTCTGACCGGCGGCCCCAGCGTACTGCTCAGCGGCGCGACCAGCATCGTCTCGACGACGCTGCAGGTGTTCCTGATCCTGCTCGCGAGCGCCTACTTCCTCTACGACTTCCCCCGCTTCGTCACGAACGTCCGTCGTTTCGTCCCCGTGCGCTGGCGTCCGCTGGCGCACGACCTGATCGGCAAGACCGACCGCGCGGTCGGCGGCTACCTTCGCGGTCAGCTGCTGATCACCTCGATCCTGGGCGTGATGATCTGGATCGGGCTGACGCTGATCGGGATCCCGCTGGCGACGGCGATCAGCTTCCTGGCCGCGATCTTCAACCTGGTGCCCTACCTGGGACCGATCGTCGGCGTGATCCCGGCGGTGCTGCTGGGGTTCACGGTCGGCCCCTGGGCGGCGCTGGGCGCGGTGGTGGTGTTCATCGTCGCGAACCAGCTCGAAGGCAACCTGCTCAGTCCGTTCATCCTGTCGCGCAGCGTCGACCTCCATCCGGTGACGGTGCTGATCGCGATCATGGCGGGCCTGGGACTGATGGGCTTCGTCGGCGCGCTCCTCGCGGTGCCGACCGTGGCGCTGGTCAAGGTCGTGCTCGAGGACTACCTGCTGACCCGTCC
>CAZLQH010000110.1:0-2810 GCA_964561595.1 uncultured bacterium
GTTTGTGTAGTTACGGCGGTGGATCGGGGGATGCCACGCAGCCTGACGGAGCCACGAGCTCCCTTGGCACCCTCTTTCTTTCGCCGAAGCCAGTCTTCTCTCCGGACCCGCGTCCGGTCGATTCGAGGTCGAACATGCTCAACACCTTCGATACCCTTCGCTCGCCCGATCGATGCGACGTGTCGGACATCGTGCCCAGCACGTTGGCGCTTCCCACCCGGACGCTCGAGCCGGACAGCACCCTGTACGAGTCCGGCCGTGAGGCCGCCAGCCTGTACGTCGTGAACTACGGCGTGCTCAAGGCCGTCGTCCCGACCAGCTTGGGCCGCGACCGCATCGCCGACCTCTACGGCCCTGGCGACGTGCTGGGCTTGGCGTCGCTGGACGGTGGACACCACGCCGAGACCGTCGTCGCGGTGCACGAGAGCTGCCTCACGCCCATCGACCCGCAGCAGGCGATGAACGACCGCAAGCTCCGCGACTACATCCTGCAGAGCATGGCGCGCCAGCTCCGCCGCAGCCGTGAGATGATCGACGAGGCCGAGATGCCGGTCGGCGCGCGCGTCACGCGGGCGTTCCTGCGGCTCGCCAGCCAGTTCGGCCAGCCCAGCGACGAGAGCGAGAACGGCATCAAGCTCCCCCTCGCCCTCACGCACGAGGACCTCGCGGACCTGACCGGCAGCAGCCGCGTCACGATCACCCGCATCCTGGGCGAGCTCCGCAACGAAGGCGCCCTCTCCGGCACGCGCGGCGTGTACGTCGCCAACCCCGAGGGCCTGGAGCGGGCCACCGACCACTACGTCATGCAGGTGCTCTGAGGCTCCTCCCAGACACCGCACGCGGCGCGCCGATCTTCGGGTCGGCGCGCGTTTCGTGTTCGCTGTCGGACCGACCGATACGTAGGCTCCTCGACGAGAAGCCTACGAGCTCGGTGCGCCGTCCCGTTCGGGGCGTCGGATCCCACGCGCCGGATCGGCCGGGTGCACGGTAAGGTCGCGACATGCGCCTCGCCAAGCGGATCGCCCTCCTCGTCTCGGTCCTGATCGTCGCCCTCGTGGCCGTGGCCGCCGCGGTCGTACTGATCGACCGGGCACGCAGCGCAGGCACCGTCGAGGCGATCGCGAACGCCGAGATCGCTGGGCCCGACGGGGAGATCCTGGCCTACCGTGCCGACCCGCCCGGAGACGGCCCGCACCCCGCGGTCGTGATGATCCACGAGTTCTGGGGGCTGCGCGAGGACATCGCCGCCAAGGCCGACGCCCTGGCCGCAGAGGGCTACGTCGTCATCGCGCCCGACACGTTCCGTGGCGTGAGCGTCGACTGGGTGCCGGCCGCGATCTGGAACGTCGTCTCGACCCCCAGCGAGCGTGTCGACGCCGACCTTCGCGCCGTCGTCGACGCGCTGATCGACGATCCGGCCGTGGATTCCGGCCGCGTCGTGGTGATGGGCTTCTGCTACGGCGGCGGCGCCGCGCTCCGCTACTCGCTGTCCGATCCCAGGCTCGCGGGCACCGGCGTGTTCTACGGAACGCTGATCGACGATCCCGGGCGACTCTCGGCCCTACCCGGGCCGGTCCTCGGCGTGTTCGGCGCCGACGACCGCTCGATTCCCGTCGCGCAGGTCGAGGCGTTCGAGGCGGCCCTGCAGGACGCCGGCGTCCCGCACGAGGTGCAGGTGTACGACGGCGTCGGACACGCGTTCGTGGGCGGCATGGACGAGATCCGCGCGGGTGGCCCGGCGGCCGACGCCTGGAACACGTTCCTGGCCTGGCTGGAGCGGACGGTCGGTCCCGGCGCCGGCACGTAAGGTGCCATCGCCCGTGGCAGCGCGCGCGTTTCTATACTGACCGGGATGCTCACCTTTACCGAAACCGCCAAGGAGCGCGTGCGCCAGTTCCTCGACGCCCAGCAGGCGCAGGGCGTGAGCGCCCTTCGGATCGCAGGAACCCGCGCGGAACCCAAGCTCTGGCTCGTTCGCGACGACGACCGCCAGGACGGCGATCGGACGTTCGACGCCGGGGGCTTCCAGGTCGTGCTCGATCCGCTCAGCGCGAACCACCTCGAAGGCGCCACCGTCGACTTCGTCGAGGGCGTGATGCAGTCGGGGTTCCGGGTGTTCTTCGAGAGCCCTAGCTGGGACGATCCCGTCGCACAACGCGTTCAGGACGTGCTGGACACGATGATCAACCCGGGCGTCGCCGGGCACGGCGGAACCGTCGTGCTCAGGGGCGTCGAGGACGGCAAGGCCGTCATCGAGTTCGGTGGCGGCTGCCAAGGCTGCGGCGCTGCCGACGCGACGCTGAAGCACGGGGTCGAGCGGATGGTGCGCGAGCAGGTGCCCGAGATCGCCGCCGTGATCGACGCGACCGATCACGACGCGGGCGAGAACCCGTACTACCTGCCCGATCAGGGAGACGACGCCGACACGCCGCTACGGGGCTGACGCGAAGGGCCGACCCACGACGTCAGTTCAGCGTGCGCTTCCGATCCGTCGTCTTCGGTCCCTCGCGAATCAGGTCGCCGATCAGGCGCGACAGGTTCTTCCCCTGCATCGGCTTGCGCGCCACCGCGTCGATGCCCGCCGCGTCGGCGCGCGCCTGAAGGTCGCTGCGCTCCATCGCCGTCATCAGCAGGATCGGCACGCCGTCGAAGCGCCGCAGGCGGCGAACCCGGCTGGCCAGCTCGAAGCCGTCCATGAACGGCATCTCGACGTCGAGAATCATCAGATCCGGCGTCAGCGACTGCAGCTTCGTGAGCGCCTCGTGCCCGTCGGTCGCCGTCTCGACCCGGTAGTGGTACGCACCGAGCGC
>CAZLQH010000110.1:2910-5458 GCA_964561595.1 uncultured bacterium
GAGATGCGCGCCGTCACCAAGCGCTTCCCCGGCGTGGTGGCGAACGACGCGGTCGACCTGACCGTCAGGCGCGGCGAGGTGCACGCCCTGCTGGGCGAGAACGGCGCCGGCAAGACGACGCTCGTCCACATCCTGTACGGCCTCCAGGCGCCCGACGAGGGCGCCGTTCTGCTGCGCGGCCGCGAGGTGCGGCTCCGCTCGCCGCGCGACGCCAAGGCGGCCGGCATCGGCCTGGTCGCCCAGCACTTCCACCTCGCGCGGCGCCACACCGTGGCCGAGAACCTGGCGCTGGCGCTGTCCGACACGCCGATGCTGTTCCCGACGCGGGCGCTCCACGGCCGGGTCGAGGCGCTGGCGCGGCGCTACGGCTTCGAGGTCGACCTCCACGCCCGCGTCGGCGCCCTCTCGCCCGGCGAGCAGCAGCGCGTCGAGATCCTCAAGGCCCTCCTGCAGGGCGCCGAGCTGCTGATCCTGGACGAGCCCACCAGCGTCCTCACGCCGCAGGAGGCCGACCGCCTGTTCGCGGTCCTCGACGTGATGAAGGCCGAGGGCAAGGGGGTGATCTTCATCAGCCACAAGCTGGGCGAGGTCCTCGCCGTCGCCGACCGCGTGACCGTGCTGCGCGGCGGAAAGGTCGTCGCGTCGCGCGACGCCGCGGGCGCGACCGCGGCCGAGCTGGCCACGCTGATGGTGGGCCGGGCCGTGAGCCGGGGCCGCGCCGACGCGGCCAGGCCCGCCGGCCGCGCCCGGCTCTCGGTCCGCGACCTCCGCGTCGTCGGCCCGCGCGGCGAGCCGCGCCTGGACGGCGTGACGTTCGACGTGCGCGGCGGCGAGATCCTGGGCGTCGCCGGCGTCGCCGGCAACGGTCAGGCCGAGCTGGCGCAGGTGCTGACCGGACTGCGCGCGCCCGACGGCGGCCAGGTGCGGCTGGACGACGTCGACGTCGGCGGCCTGGGCGTGCGGGACCTGTTCGCGCGCGGCGTGGTCCACATCCCCGAGGACCGCAACGAGACGGGCGTGGTCGGCGCCATGCGCGTCTCGGAGAACCTGGTGCTGCGGCGCCACCGCGAGGCCCCGTTCGCGAAGGGCCGGCTGCTGGACTGGCGCGAGGTCGGCCGCCACGCCGACGGCGCGATTCGCGATTACGCGATCGCGACCTCGTCGCGCGACGCGGTCACCCGCCAGCTGTCCGGCGGCAACGTGCAGAAGGTCATCCTGGCCCGCGAGCTGGGCGGGAAGCCCGGACTGGTCGTCGCCTCCCACCCCACCTACGGCCTGGACGTCGCCGCGACCGAGCTGACGCACCGGCTGCTGCGTGAGCAGCGGGACCGGGGCGCGGCGGTGCTGCTGGTGTCGGAGGACCTCGACGAGCTGATGGACCTCGCCGACCGGATCCTGGTGCTGTTCCGCGGCACGGTCACCGGCATCGTCGACGCTGTCGGCGCCCAGCGCGAGGCGCTGGGCCTGCTGATGGCCGGCGACCGGACGCCGCTCGCCGGCGACGACGTCGACGACGGCGACGCGGCCCGGCGGGACGCGCCGTGATCGGTCGCTACAAGCTCGAGCGGCGCGGCCACGCCGGCCCCGCGCTGGTGTGGGGCGTCTCGCTCGCGGCGGTGATCGTCGCCATGCTGCTGACCGGCGCGCTGTTCGCCCTCTTCGGCGTGGCGCCGCTCGCGGCGTTCGCGACGCTGGTCGATCGGACCATCCTGGACGCCCGCGGCCTGTCGGAGGTCGTGCGCCGCGCCATCCCGCTGATGCTGGCGGGCGTGGGCCTGACCCTGGCGTTCAAGGCCCGGTTCTGGAACATCGGAGCCGAGGGCCAGCTCCTGATCGGGGCGGTCGCCGCCTCGGGCGTCGCGCTCTTCTCCGGCCTGAGCGGTCCGCTGCTGGCGCCTGCCATGTTCGCGGCCGGGTTCGCTGCGGGAGCGCTCTGGGGCCTTGGGCCGGCGCTCCTGAAGGTCCGCCTGGGCGTGAACGAGATCATCACCACGCTGATGCTGAACTACGTCGCGATCTACCTGGTCCGCTGGCTGATCAACGGGCCGTGGAAGGGCAGCAGCCTGAGCGGCTTCGCGTACAGCGACCGGTTCGATCCCGCCGCCCAGCTTCCGACGATCGGCACCACCCGCCTGCACTGGCCCACCCTGACGCTGGCGATCCTGGCCGCGATCCTCGTCGCCTGGCTGCTGGCGCGCACCCGCTTCGGCTTCGAGGTCCGGATGATGGGCGAGAGCCCCGAGGCCGCCCGCTACGCCGGCGTGGACTTCTTTCGCACCACCCTGGCGCTGGTGCTCGTCTCGGCCGGAGCGGCCGGCCTGGCGGGGGTGGGCGAGGTGGCGGGCATCCACCACCGCCTCGTCGATCCCGGCAGCCTCTCCGTCGGCTACGGCTACACCGCGATCATCGTCGCGCTGCTGGCCCGCAAGAACCCGCTGGGCGCGCTCGTGACCGCGCTGTTCCTGGGCTGGATCGCGGCCAGCGGCGACGTGATGCAGGTCGCGCTGCGGCTCCCCAGCCAGATCACGGGCGTGACGCAGGGCCTGGT
>CAZLQH010000111.1:0-2537 GCA_964561595.1 uncultured bacterium
ACGTCCCCGGGCTGAAGGTCGCGCTCCCCTCCACGCCCGCCGACGCGAAAGGGCTCATGAAGACCGCGATCCGGGACGACAACCCGGTCGTGATCTTCGAGGACAAGCTGTCGTTCCAGGAGAAGGGCCCCGTCCCCGAGGACGACGAGCTGCTGATCCCGTTCGGCGTCGCCGACGTCAAGCGCGAGGGCCGCGACGTCACCCTGATCGCGACCAGCAGCATGGTCCAGGTGGCGCTGGCGGCGGCCGAGACGCTGGCCGCGGACGGCATCGAGGCCGAGGTGATCGACCCCCGCACCACCAGCCCCCTGGACGACGCCGCACTGATCGAGAGCGCCAAGCGCACCGGCCGCTGCATCGTGATCGACGAGGGGCACCGCCGCTACGGCGTGGGCGCCGAAATGGCGGCCGTCGTCGCCGACGGCGCGTTCTGGTGGCTGGACGGCCCGGTGCGCCGCCTCTCCGCGATGGACGTTCCCGTCCCGTTCTCGCCCGTCCTGGAAGACCTGACCGTCCCCACCGCGCCCGACGTGGTCGCGGAGGCGGTGGCCCTGATCCGTCCCTGACGAGACTCGCATCTCGCGAGCCTCGTCCCGAGCCTCGAGCCCTCTCTTAGGAGGAACGACATGGCCATCGCCACGCACGGAACGATGGGCGTCGACTGGGAACAGCGCATCGACTTCGACCGGCTCCGCACCGAACGCCTCGCGAAAGCGAAAGCGGTCCTGGCCGGCGCCGACGCCGGCGCGCTGCTGGTGTTCGACATGAACAACGTGCGCTACCTGACCGCGACCCACATCGGCACCTGGGCGCAGGACAAGGTGGCGCGCTTCGCGCTGCTTCCCGACGGCGACGAGCCGATCCTGTGGGACTTCGGCTCCGCCGCGAAGCACCACCAGCTCTACGCCCCCTGGCTGGACGGGCCCAAGCGCTCGCGGCCGGGCGTGTCGATGCTGCGCGGAACGCTCAGCCCCGAGATGGGCCGGGCCGAGAAGGTCGCCGGCTGGATCCACGACGAGCTGGAGCAGCGCGGCCTGCTGAACGATCCCGTCGCGATCGACATCGTCGAGCCGCCCGTGCTGTTCGCGCTGCAGAACCTGGGGATCACCGTCGTCGACGGTCAGCAGCTGATGCTCGAGGCCCGCAAGATCAAGACGGTCGACGAGATCTCGCTCCTCACCCACGCCGCGGGGATGGTGGACGCCTCGTACCAGCTGATCTACGAGCAGCTCAAGCCCGGCGTGCGCGAGAACGACATGGTCGGCCTGGTCAGCGACTTCCTCTACCGCAACGGCTCGGAGATGGTCGAGGGCGTCAACGCCATCAGCGGCGAGCGCTGCAACCCCCACCCGCACGTCGCCTCCGACCGCATGCTGCGGCCCGGCGACCCGGCCTACTTCGACATCCTGCACTCGTACATGGGCTACCGCACCTGCTACTACCGGACGTTCGTCGTGGGCAGCGCCAGCCAGGCGCAGGTGAACGCGTACGACAAGTGCCGCGACATCCTCGACGAGGCGATCTCCATGATCCGCCCGGGCGTCACCACCGCCGAGGTCGTCTCGATCTGGCCCAAAGCCCAGGAGTTCGGATTCAAAGACGAGGAGGCCGCCTTCGCGCTGCAGTACGGTCACGGCCTGGGCCTCAACATCTGGGAGAAGCCGATCTTCAGCCGGCTGTTCTCGCTGGATCACCCCGAGGTGATCGAGGAGGGGATGGTGTTCGCCCTCGAGACGTTCTGGCCCGCCGAGGACGGCTGGTCCGCCGCCCGGATCGAGGAGGAGCTGGTCGTCACCGCCGACGGCTGCGAGGTCATCAGCCGCTTCCCGGCCGAGCAGCTCATGGTCACCGGGCCGCGCTACATGACGGCGCTCGGGCCCCTGGCCCCGACCCGCGAGACCGAGTCGAACTACGACAATCCGCGCGTCAACCCCGCCGGCAAGCCGGGCGTCCCCGGCAAGCCGAAGCCCGCCGTGGCCGCGGACGACTGAGGGCGGGGCGGGGATGGCGAAGGACGTGATCATGCCGGTGCTCGGCATGAACCAGGACACGGCGCTGCTGGTCTCGTGGCTGGCCCAGGAGGGCGACGACGTCGTCGAGGGCGAGCCGCTCATGGAGGTCGAGACCGACAAGGCCGTCATGGAGCTCGACGCGCCCGCCAGCGGAACGCTGATCGACGTCACCGCCGCCGAGGGCGACGACGTCGTCGTCGGCAGCGTCATCGCGCGCATCCTCGCCGACGGGGAGGCGCGCGCGGCGCCCCAGGCGGCGGACGGCCCTGCAGCCTCGGCCGGTCCCTCCGCCTCCGCCGACACGGGCGCGACGACCGGGCAGACCGCACCGCCAGCTCGCACGGCGCCGACGGCGCAGGCCGCATCCGCCTCCCCCGCCGCGTCGCCGGCGCCCGTGGCGTCGCCCTCCGGCGACGGCTCGCCCCGTGCCGCCGCCTCGCCGCTGGCCCGCAGGACCGCGCGCGAGCGCGGCCTGGAGCTCGCGGCGATCACGGGCACCGGCCCGTTCGGCGCCGTGCTGCTCCG
>CAZLQH010000111.1:2637-5408 GCA_964561595.1 uncultured bacterium
TCCACGCCGCGCTCGCGAAGTTCCTGGCCGCCGTCGTCCGCAGGCGCCTGGCGATCGATCCGAGCGACGGCGTCACCCTGCAGGTTCGCGGCCCGGACGGGCAGGCGACGGTGACGCACGCGGACCGGCGCAGCATGGTGGAGCTGGCCGAGCGGACCAGCGCGGCCGTAGGCGACGCTGCGACGTCCGACGCTGCGGCGCCCGACGCGGTCCTCGTCCACGCGGGCGACCTGCCGGTCGACGCGGTCCGGCCCGTCGCAGCCGCTCCGGTCTCGCTGGGCCTGGGCCGCCCCGCGGCGACCACCGAAGACCCGGCGCCGCTCACGCTCACGCTGCGCTACGACCCTTCGCGCGTCGACGACGCGACCGCCCTGACGATCCTGACCGACCTCGTTCGCCTGGTCGGCGATCCCGCCGCCCTGGCCGTGGCGTTCTGAGGCCGGGCGGAAGAGGAGGATGCCCATGAGCCCCGCTTCCCCATCCAGCGATCCGCCGCTCGGCCAGGTCGGACTGCTGGTCGCAGGCGAGGAGCGAACGTCCGGCGACGGCTACCTCACCGTGTCGCCCTACGACGGCTCGGCCGCCGCGCGCGCGTACCTGGGCGGACCCGCCGACGTCGAGGACGCCGTCGCCTCCGTCGCGCGCGGATTCGAGCAGACGCGCCGCATCCCCGCCTGGCGACGCTCCGAGATCCTGGCGACCGTCGCCGACGCGCTCGAGACCGAGGGCGAGCTGTTCGCCCAGGCGATCGCGCGGGAGGCCGGAAAGCCGATCGGGGCGGCCCGCGGCGAGGCGTCGCGGGCCGCGTTCACCTTCCGGGTCGCCTCCGAGGAGGCCAGGCGCATCGGCGGCGAGATCCTGCCGCTCGACTGGCTGCCCGGCATGGACGGCTCGCGTGCCGAGATCCGGTCGGTGCCGCTGGGACCCGTCTCGGCCATCACGCCGTTCAACTACCCCCTGAACCTCGTCGCCCACAAGCTGGCGCCCGCCATGGCCGCCGGCGATCCCGTCGCGCTCAGGCCCGACGCCCGCACGCCCACCTCGGCGGTGCTGCTGGGCCGCGCGATCCTGGCCGCAGGCTGGCCGGACGACGGCCTCGCGGTCGTCCCGACCGAGGTCGAGCACGCCGCGCCGTTCGTCGAGGACGACCGCATCGCGCTGTTCTCGTTCACCGGCTCGCCCCGCGTGGGCTGGATGCTCAAGAGCCGCGCCGGCCGCAAGCGCGTCACGCTGGAGCTCGGCGGCAACGCCGGCACGCTGGTGCATCACGACGCCGACCTGGACCGCGCCGTGGAGCGGATCGTCTGGGGCGGCTTCTCGTACAGCGGGCAGTCGTGCATCTCGGTGCAGCGCGTGTTCGTCCACGACGACGTGTACGACGCGTTCGCCGAGACCCTGGCCGCACGGGTCGGGGCGCTCGTGACCGGCGATCCGATGGACCCCGCCACCGACGTCGGACCGGTCATCGACCGCGCCTCGGCGGAACGGATCGAGACGTGGCTCCAGGAAGCCACGGACGCCGGAGCGACCGTCCTGGCCGGAGGCGAGGTCGACGGCACCGTCGTGCGCCCCACCGTCCTCGGCGACGTCGACGAGAAGCAGAAGGTCGTGTGCGAGGAGATCTTCGGCCCGGTCCTGTCGCTGCTCCGCTACCGCGACGCGGACGACGCCCTGGCGCGTCTGGACGACTCCGACTTCGGGCTGCAGGCGGGCCTGTTCACGAACGACCACGACCTGATCGAGCGCGCGTTCGAGCGCCTTCAGGTGGGCGGCCTCGTCGTCGGCGACGTGTCGACGTTCCGCGTCGACCACATGCCGTACGGCGGCGTGAAGGCCTCCGGCTTCGGTCGCGAGGGACTCAGGAGCGCGATCGAGGACATGACCGAACGGAAGCTCCTGATCCACAGGAAGTATCCGCCCGACACCCCGTAGAGCGCCGCGCACGTCCACCCGCACGTCCGTCCACCCGCACGTCCACTCGAACGTCCGAGCAAGGAAGGGAGATCCGCCATGGGTCGAGCCGAAGGAAAGGTCGTCGTCGTCACCGGAGCCGCGCAGGGCATGGGGCGCGCCATCGGCCACACGCTGGTGAAGGAGGGCGCCAAGGTCGTCTTCGCCGACATGAACGAAGCCGGCGCCAGCGAAGCCGCCCAGGCGGCTGCCGACGCGTTCGGCGGCGAGGCGTTCGGCATGGCGGTCGACGTCCGCAGCCGCGAGCAGACCGCCGCCGTGATCGCCGCCGCCGTGGACCGCTGGGGCCGTCTCGACGTGATGTTCAACAACGCCGGCGTGAACAAGCCGCAGCACTTCCTCGAGACCACGAAGGAGAACTGGGACTTCGTGATGGGCGTCAACGCCTGGGGCGTCATGGTCGGCATGCAGGAGGCCGCCAAGCAGATGATCCGCCAGGGCCGCCAGGGCGAGCTGGCCGGAAAGATCGTCAACACCGGCTCGATCGTCGGCAAAGCCGGCCTGGATCCGAACGTCGTCCCCTACAGCGTCAGCAAGTTCGGCGTCGCCGCCATGACGCAGATGGGCGCACGCGAGTTCGCCAAGCACGACATCACCGTCAACAGCTTCGCCCCCGGCGTCGTCGACACGCCCCTGTGGGAGACGCTGGACGAGCAGCTGATGGAGCTGGGCGTGAGCGACAAGAAGGGTCAGGCGATGAAGGACTTCTCGGCCGGCATCCTGCGCGGCCGCCCCGCCACGCCCGCCGACATCGTGGGCGTCACGACCTACCTCGCCTCGCCCGAGTCGGACTACATGAC
>CAZLQH010000112.1:0-5336 GCA_964561595.1 uncultured bacterium
GCGAACGAGGTGATCAACACCATCCTGCTCAACTTCATCGCGAGCGCGCTGCTGCTGTTCGTGCTCTCGTCCAGCCCGGTGTTCGCTGCGTCGGCCTTGCGGGTGTTGACGGTTCTGGGCGTGGCGGTGCTCGTACTGATCGTCGCGGCGTTGATCCGTCCGGTGCGCCGCCTGGCCGGACGCGCGCCGCGGCTGACGCTGGCGGTCGTCGGGATCGTGCTTCTGGGGGCGATGACGGTGGCCGGCTGGCCGCGGCCGGACGACGGACCGGTCACGATCGAGCTGCCGTTCAAGGTCCCCGGCTCGGAGCCGAAGTCGGTTCCGCTCCAGGAGACCGCGCGCCTGCCGCAGCTTCCCGCCCTGTTCGGGATCGACGCCGAGACGATGATCGGCTCGACCCGGACGACGGTGGACGCCGCGGCCTGGCTGGCCGGTGGGATCGCGCTGGTGGTCCTGCTGATCGGGGGTCGCATCGGCCTGGCGTCGCTTCGCCGGCGCCTGATCGGAGCTGTCGTGATCGGGGCGGTCGCGTACGGCGTGGCCGCGCTGGCGGGCTGGCGGTCGGTGCCGTTCACGGTGCCGCCGTCGAACCTGAACTTCGGCTTCGTGATCGCGATCGGCACGGCCGTGTTCATGCAGATCTTCCTGTGGCGCACGAAGTGGGGCTACGAGCTTCGCGCCGTGGGGCTGTCGCCCTCGGCCGCGGAGTACGGCGGCGCGTCGATCGCGCGCAACACGGTGCTGGCGATGGCGATCAGCGGCGCGTTCGCGGGCCTGACCGCGACGCACTACGTCCTGGGCGGCGCCCTCGAGGAGTACTCGCTTCGGCAGTCGCTCCCCACCGGCGACGGGTTCGACGGCATCGCCGTGGCCCTGCTGGGGGCGAACAATCCGGTCGGGGTGGTGCTGTCCGCGTTCCTGTTCGGGGTGCTCAAGAACGGGGGCTCGACGCTGAACATCACCTTCACCGACCTGACCCGCGACGTGGTGAACATGATCCTGGCGCTGGTCGTGCTGTTCATCGCGGCGAAGGGGTTCCTGCCCGAGCGGTTCACCGATCCGATCAAGCGTGCCGCCTGGCGGCGCCAGCGGGGCGAGCAGACCGACGAAGAGGCGATCGAGGAGCTCGAAGGGGAGGGTGCGTGAGATGGACCTGGTGATCCTCGCGACCCTCGTCGCCTCCGCGCTGCGGGCGACGACGCCGCTGCTGCTGGCCTCGCTGGGCGGGCTGTTCAGCGAGCGGAGCGGCGTCGTGAACATCGCGCTCGAAGGGATCATGATCTTCGGCGCGCTGGCCGCCGCCGTCACCGCGCAGCTGGTCGAGCGCCCCTACCTGGCGGACGATCCGAACGCCGTCGTCTGGTTCGCGCCGTGGCTCGGATTGCTCGCCGCGATGATCGTCGGTGGGGCGGTCGGGTGGATCCACGCCGTCGTCTCGATCCGCTACAAGGCGGACCAGATCATCTCGGCGACGGCGATCAACCTGATGGCGATCGGAATCCCCGCCGTCATCCTGACAGGCCTGTACGACAACTCGACGGCCAGCGCCCGCATTCAGAACCGGCTTCCCCAGTGGGGCGTCGGCGTGTTCGAGTTCAGTCCGCTGGTCTACCTCGCGTTCCTGCTGGTGCCGGTCGCTTGGTACGTCCTGTACCGTACGCCGTTCGGGCTGCGCCTCCGCTCCGTCGGCGAGCATCCCGAGGCGGCCGACTCCGTCGGGATCGACGTGCGCCGCATGCGCTACTACGGCGTCGTGATCTCGGGCGTGCTGGCGGGGCTGGGCGGCGCGTTCCTGTCGATCGGAAACCTGAACCAGTTCGTCGCCGAGATGTCGGGCGGCCGCGGATTCATCGCGCTGGCCGCGCTCATCTTCGGCAAGTGGACGCCGTTCGGGGCGCTGGGAGCGACGCTCCTGTTCGGCGCGTTCGAGGCGATCGGGACGCTGCTGGGCGGGGGCGAGCTGTTGCCGCCGTCGCTGGTCCAGGCGGTTCCGTTCATCCTGACGATGCTGGTGCTCGCGGGCTTCGTCGGCCGCGCGATCCCGCCCAAGGCGATCGGCAAGCCGTTCGAGAAGTGATTCGTCGCACCGCCCGCCCGCGGATCGATCCGCGGGCGGGCGGGCCTGGAGGTTCCCATGTCCCTACGCCGAAGCAGCGGCATCCTGCTGCACCCGACCTCGCTCCCCGGACCGTACGGCATCGGCGAGCTGGGCTCCCACGCGCACCGGTTCGTGGATTGGCTGGCCGCCTCCGGCCAGCTTCTCTGGCAGGTCATGCCGCTGGGGCCGACCGGCTACGGCGACAGCCCGTACCAGTGCTTCAGCGCGTACGCCGGGAATCCGTACCTGATCTCGCTGGAACGCCTGGCTGAGGAGGGCTGGCTGAGCGACGCCGACCTGGCGGAGGGCGCGGGGCTTCCGCACGCGCGCGTCGACTACGGCGCGGTCATCCCGTTCAAGGTCGAGATGCTGACCCGGGCGGAGCGCCGCTTCGCGGACGGCGCCGACCCGGGCGCCCGCGAGGCGTTCGCGACGTTCGAGCGCGACCACGCCGAGTGGCTGGACGACTACGCGCTGTTCATGGCGCTCAAGGATGCCCACGGCGGTCGTCCCTGGAACGCCTGGGACGAAGGTCTGCGCGATCGCGATCCGGACGCCCTGGACGCGGCCCGTACGCGGCACGCCGACGCGATCCGGCGGCACCGGACCTGGCAATACTGGTTCCACCGCCAATGGCTCGACGTCAAGGCCCACGCCAACGACGCCGGTATCCAGGTGATCGGCGATCTGCCGATCTTCATCGCGTACGACTCGGTCGACGCCTGGGCGAACCGCGAGCTGTTCTTCTTCGACGACGAAGGGAATCCCACCGTCGTCGCCGGCGTGCCGCCCGACTACTTCAGCGCCACCGGCCAGCGCTGGGGAAACCCGCTCTATCGCTGGGGCCGGATGAAGGAGCGCGGGTACGCCTGGTGGATCTCGCGCTTCCGCTCGACGCTGGAGTTCGTCGACGTGATCCGCGTCGACCACTTCAGGGGCTTCGAGGCGTACTGGGAGATCCCGGCGGACGAGCCGACCGCGGTCGAGGGACGCTGGGTGCGCGGTCCGGGACAGCCGTTCTTCGACGCCGTCGAGGAGGCGCTGGGCGAGCTTCCGATCATCGCCGAGGACCTCGGCGTGATCACGCCCGCCGTCGAGAAGCTGCGCGACGCGAACGGCCTGCCGGGCATGAAGGTGCTGCAGTTCGCGTTCGCCGGCGACGCCAGCGACCCGTACCTTCCGCACAACTACGGCCGAGACTTCGTCGTCTACACCGGCACGCACGACAACGACACGACGCGCGGCTGGTACGAGTCCGCTCCCGAAGCGGAGCGCGATCACGTGCGCCGCTACCTGGCGCGGGACGACGCGAACATCGCGTTCGAGTTCATCCGCCTGGCGCAGGGGAGCGTCGCCGACGTGGCCGTGTACCCGCTCCAGGACACGCTGAACCTGGGGAGCGAGGCGCGCATGAACACGCCGGGCAAGCCGTCGGGGAACTGGACCTGGCGATTCGCCTGGGACGACCTGCCAGGCTGGCTCCCTTCGCAGCTGCGCGAAATGGCCACGCTCTACGGGCGCGTGGGGCAGGGCGAGCCGTCCGACACGCCCTACCGGCAGTCCGTCACCGAGAAGGACGTCGAGGAGGACGCGCCGGAGGCGCCCTAGACCGTCCGAGACCGGGAACGCCTACGTGCCGTCCGGCGGTCGCCTCAGTCGCCGAATCCCGGCGGAGCCCGCAGCGGCCCTTGACGGCGCTGCACGGCGTGGCCCAGCGCAAGCGCCTGGTGCTCGAAGAACGGCCGGGCCATGATCGCGACGTTGCCCAGAGGCCGCCCGCCCGGCTGCTCGCCGGTGGGCAGCGACAGCGCCGGCGCACCGGCGGCGTTGCCGAGCAGCATCGCTCTCGAATGGGCTCCCGGCGTCACGATCAGGTCCACGCGACCGAACAGCTCCGCCATCGCTGCGCCCACCACGCGCTGCAGTCGCTGCGCCTGGACGTAGTCCACGCCCGAGACGAAGCGCGCCGCGCGCAACAGCGTCGGCCAAGACCCGTCGTCCTGACGTACCAGGACGTCGGCGTCCTCGCCGCGGATCAGCTCGTCGAACGCGGCGGCGGCCTCGACCATGAGCAGCGTCATGATCGGCTCGGTCGGAAGATCGGGCAGCTCGATCGCCGTGGCGTGACCGCCGGCGGCCTGGAGCGTTTCGAGGAACGAGGCCATCGTCGGCGTCGGGTCGTGCAGCGCCGAGGAGGGGACCCCGATGCGAAGCCGGCTCGGATCGGCGGACGGGTCCCACGGGAACGGGGCTTCGCGCGTGGCCGGGTCGCGAGCGTCGGTTCCGGCGATCCCGGTCAGGACCAGCGCGGCGTCCTCGACCGAGCGGGTCAGCGGCCCGAGCTTGTCGAGGCTCCACGACAGCGCCATCGCGCCGTGCCGCGAGACGCGTCCGAAGGTGGGACGCAGTCCCACCACGCCGCATCGATCGGCGGGCGAGAGGATCGAGCCCATCGTCTCCGACCCGATCGCGAACGTGCACAGCCCGGCCGCCACGCCGGAGGCCGATCCGGCGGACGATCCGCTCGATCCTTGCTCCAGGTCCCACGGATTGCGGGTCGTGCCGCCGAACCAGACGTCCCCCATCGCCAGCGCGCCCAGCGACGCCTTGCCCAGCAGCACGGCGCCCGCCGCCTCGAGCCGCTCGACGACGGCGGCCGTCTCCGGCAGGCGCTGGTCGCGGTAGGGAGCTGCGCCCCAGGTCGTCGGCGCGTCCGGGACGGCCAACAGGTCCTTCGCGAGGTACGGCACGCCGTGCAGCGGCCCCCGGTCGATGCCGGCCGCGAGCTCCTGGTCCGCGCGATCGGCCTCCGCGCGTGCCCGGTCGGCCAGCGGCTCCACCACGGCGAACAGCGTCGCGTTCCAGCGTTCGATGCGCCTCAGGAAGGTGTCGGTGAGGTCGCGTGAGCGGAGCTCGCCGCGCCGGAACGCGGCGGCGATCTCGGCGATCGTGAGGAAGGCCGGCGTGCCAGCGTCGTCGGCGCGCCTGCCGAACGCCTCGCTGGCGCCGGCGGGCGGCAGGGGCGGTGGAAGCGGATCGTCCTCGCCGCGGGCCTCGAAGACCGAGGCGGGCGCCACGGCGCCCGCGAGGCGGAGTCCACGGATCGCCCGGACGCCGCGGCGGTGGCTGCGCAGCGCTTCTGGGAGGTGCTCACGCCGGCGCTCGTCGAACGCCAGCATCAGGATGCGCTCGGTCGCCGCGAGATCGGCGGCGTCGACGGTCTCCGGATCGACCGCGA
>CAZLQH010000113.1:0-2015 GCA_964561595.1 uncultured bacterium
GCCCGGATCGCGGCGCGGAGCTCGTCCGCGCTGCGGCTGCCCGGATCGTTCAGCTCGTCCTCGATGAACGCCCACGCCACCTCGTACACCTCGCAGCGGCCCGGGTACTCGTCCACGGGGATGTTGTAGCGGCGGATCAGGTCGGGGCGGTCGCCCTTCAGGTACCACGGCACGTACTCGGCGAAGTGCTCGCTGGACTCGGTCACGAACCGGCCCAGCCGCCTGAACGCGTCGTAGCGCACGCGGTTCCAGTCGGGCACCTCGCCCGACTCGGCGAACGCGCGCAGGCGGGGGTAGAGGTCCTCGCCACGGTGCTCCAGCGACAGGTAGAACGCCAGGTGGTTGATGCCCGCCACCCGGTAGCGCAGCTCGTCACGCGGCACGTTCAGGTCGTCGGCCAGCTGATGCGCGGTGTGCGGCACGCTGTGGCAGAGGCCGACGGTGGGAATCCGCGACGCCTCGTTGAGCGCCCAGGTGATCATCGCCATCGGATTGACGTAGTTCAGGTGAAGCGCATCGGGGGCGAGCCGCTCCATGTCGCGCACGAACTCCAGCATGACGGGGATCGTGCGCAGCGCCCGGAAGATTCCGCCGATCCCCAGCGTGTCGCCGATCGTCTGCTGCAGCCCGTAGCGCTTCGCGATCTCGAAGTCGCGCACCGTCCCGGGCCGGTAGCCGCCGACCTGGATCGTGCTCAGGACGAAGTCGGCTCCCTCGATCGCCGCTTCGCGGTCCAGGGTGGCGGTGATGGTCGGACCGGCGCCGACGACCGAGGCGACACGGCGCGCGACGCGCTCGGACAGTCCCAGCCTGTGGGCGTCGATGTCGTGGAGCCGGATCTCCGCCTCGCGCAGGGCGGGGCGCGAGAGCAGGTCCCCGAGAAGCGTCTTGGTGAAGACCGTGCTTCCGGCGCCGAGGAAGGCGATGCGGGGGGAAGTCATGCCCGAGAATACCGAGCGTGGCGGCGACGTCGCCTCGGTGCCGGGTCGTACACTGCCAGCCGTGGACAGCCTTCCGCGCCGCTCCGTGCACGAGCCCGGCCCGCCTCGGGGGATCCGGCCGGCGCAGTGGGTCGCGCTCGGCTTCCTGGCCGCCATCGGGGTCGGCACGGTACTGCTCGCGTTGCCGGCGTCGCACGCCGAGGGCGCGAGCATCGGCGTGCTGGACGCGTTGTTCACGGCCACCAGCGCCGTGTGCGTGACCGGCCTGATCGTGGTGGACACGGGAGGCGACTTCAGTCCGTTCGGTCAGGCCGTCGTGCTGGTCCTCATCCAGGTCGGCGGCCTGGGGATCCTGACCCTGGGCGCGCTGGCCGCGATGATCGTCGGCGGCCGGGTCGGCTACCGCCAGCGGATGCAGCTGCAGGCGCAGGTGAACGCGTTGCACGTCGGCGGGATCGTGCGGCTGGTGCGGAACATCTTCGTGCTGGCCGTCGTGACCGAGGTGATCCTGACCCTGATCCTGTGGACGCGGATGGCGCCCCGGCACGGCGTGTGGGACGGACTCTGGCATGCGGCGTTCCACGCCGTGAGCGCGTTCAACAACGCCGGCTTCTCGACCTACGCGGACAGCCTCGCCGGCTTCGCGGGCGACGCCACGGTGCTCCTGGTCGTCGCCGTGGGCTTCGTGGTGGGGGGGCTGGGGCACCAGGTGCTGATCGAGGTCGGGCGGCTCGCGCGGCGGGCGCGGCGCCGCCTGACGCTGCACGCCCGGCTGGTGCTGGGCGTCTCCGCCGGCCTGCTGGCGCTGGCCACGCTGGCCGTCGCGGCGCTCGAGTGGACGAACCCCGCCACGCTGGGACCGCTGGCGCCCGGCGAGAAGCTCGTCGCGTCGTTCTTCCAGGGCGCGACGCCCCGCACCGCAGGGTTCAACAGCGTCGACACCGGGTCGATGCGCCCGGCGACGCTGGTCGTCACGATGCTGCTGATGTTCGTCGGCGGCAGTCCGGGGTCCACCGCCGGCGGCATCAAGACGGTGACGTTCTTCGTGCTGGCGGGCAGCGCCTGGTCGTTCGC
>CAZLQH010000113.1:2115-5216 GCA_964561595.1 uncultured bacterium
TGGCGCTGGTCGAGACGCCGCGCGCCAAGCTGGTGCGGCGGCCCTCCGAGGACGTGATGATCGGGTGAGGGGCGCGGCGAGTCGCGTCCGGAAGGGACGAGCGTGAGCAAGCAGATTCTGGTGATCGGATGCGGCCGATTCGGCTCGGCGGTGGCGCGCACGCTGGCGCAGGGCGGGCACGAGGTGGTCGTCGCCGATCACGACGAGGTGGCGCTCCGGACGGTGATGGACGAGGTGGCGCACGCGGCCGTGGTCGACGCGACCGACGAGGAGGCCCTGCGGCGGCTGGGCGTCGCGAACTTCGACACCGTCGTCGTCGCGATCGCCACCGATTTCGAGGCGGGCGTGCTGACGACGGTGGCGGCGAAGTCGGCCGGCGCGGAGCACGTCGTGGCCAAGGCCACCACCGCCACGGCGGCCCGGGTGCTGCTGCGCGTCGGCGCCGACGAGGTCGTGCGCCCCGAGCACGACATGGGGGTTCGGCTGGCGCAACAGATCGCGACGCCCAGCATCGTCGACGCGTTCATGCTGGGCGACGAGCACGAGGTGGTCGAGGTCGACGTCGGGACGCAGGAGGCGATGCACGGCCGCCTCTCCAAGCTCCGCCTCCCCAACCGGTTCGGGGTGCAGGTGATCGCGGTGAACCGCGGCGGAAAGCTGACCGTCAGTCCCGGCGCGGACTTCGAGGTCCAGGTCGGCGACCGCGTCGTGGTGATCGGCGAGATCGACGCGGTGCGTCGCTTCGAGCGCGAGCTGGAGCGTTGAGGAGCGATGGGGCGGCTGCCGTCGCTCAGCGACCGCGGTGTCGCCGGCCTGCTCGCTGAACGACCCACGCACGGGTTCGGGGTCGCTACGGTCTTCGCCAAGGACGGCCCGCTTGGGATCGTCTGGACGATCCAACGGCAGCAGGTGTACCGGGCCTTGCGTCACCTCGTAGCCGAAGGTCTCGCCGAGCCGGTCCGCGAGGAGGAGAGCCGGCACGGTCCCGCGAGAACCGTGTACGCCCTGACGGCGCACGGGCGGGACGAGGTCGAGGCGTGGCTTCTTGCCCCGGTCGGTCGCCTTCGGAGCGTGCGGCACGAGCTGCTGCTCAAGCTGGCGTTCCTCGAGCGACGCGGCAGCGACCCTGCGCCGCTGGTCCGCGAACAACGACGGATCGCCGTCGACATGGTGCGGCAGTGCGAGCTGCGCCTCGAGGAGGTCGAGGCGGAGGAGCGGATCGTTCTCGCGTGGCGGCTCGAGAGCGCGCGGGCGTTGCTGGGCATGCTGGACAGGCTGGGCGCCGCGCGTTGAGCCCAGCTGCGCTGGGACGATCGCCCCGTGGCGCGGCAGCGCGCGCGTGCGGTATCGTGCGCGAGTCGTCACACTGCGACTACCAAGATCGGCGCAGGTACGCACTCCGCCCCGCGCCGGTCGCGTTCCAGAGGAAGGAGCCTCTCCGTGTCGATCGCGCCCTCCGGCCCGCCCCGCACGTCCTGGCCGGGCCGGTTCAGGATTCTCGCATCGATCCTGTCGCTGGCCTTCGCCGGCGGCGTTCTGGCGCAGCCGATCGTCGTCTCGGCCGCGTCCAGTCTGACGGAGTCGTTCGAGGAGCTCGCCGAGATGTTCGAGGCCCGGAACGAGGGCGTTCGCGTGGACCTGAACCTGGCGGGGTCGTCGACCCTGGCCGCGCAGATCGTGCAGGGTGCGCCCGTCAGCGTGTTCGCGAGCGCGAACGAGGCGCAGATGAACGTCGTCGCCGAAGCGGGTCTGATCGAGGGCGATCCCAGCGTGTTCGCGCGCAATCGACTCGTCGTGATCACCCCGCCGGGATCCCCTGTTCGCGCCGTGGACGACCTCGCGGACGAAGGCGTGACGCTGGTGCTGGCCGGACCGGAGGTTCCCGTCGGCGCGTACGCGCGCGCCGCGCTGAGCGCGATGGACGCCGTCTACGGCGAGGGGTTCGAGCGGGGGGCGCTGGCCAACGTCGTCTCCGAGGAGCCCAACGTCCGGCTGGTCGCCGCCAAGATCGAGCTGGGCGAGGCGGATGCCGCCATCGTCTACGCCACCGACGCCCTGGCGGTGCAAGGCGTCGAAGCCATCCGGATCGAGGACGAGGCGAACGTGCTGGCCAGCTACCCCGTCGCGGTGCTCGCGGACGGCCCGCACCCGGCCGTCGCCCAGGCGTTCCTGACGTGGGTGCTGTCGCCCGAAGCGCAGGCGGTGCTCGCGAGCTACGGCTTCGAGATCGTCGACTAGCGTGATCGGACGGTCGCCGGGCTCGCTGGTCGAGGCTGCCGAGGCTGCGCAGCGGCGACGGCGGCGCCGCGCCTGGCCGCCCGCCCTCCTGGTCGGCTCGGCGTTGGTGCTCGTCACGTTCCTGGCCTTGCCGGTCGGGGTGCTGTTGCTGCGCGCGATCCAGCCCGATGCGGTGGCGTCGCTGGCGTTGCCCGTCGCCGCGGAGGCGCTCCGCCTGAGCATCGTCACCACCCTGATCTCGCTGGCGGTGATCATCGTGGGCGGTACGCCGCTCGCCTACCTGCTGGCGCGCTACGAGTTTCGAGGCCGCGCCGTTCTGGACGCGATCGTCGACCTTCCCGTCGTGCTCCCCCCGGTCGTCGCGGGGGTGGCGCTGTTGCTCGTGTTCGGTCGGCGCGGCCTGCTCGGCGAGCCGCTGGCAGACGCCGGGTTGACCGTCGTGTTCACCACCGCTGCCGTCGTCCTCGCGCAGGTGTTCGTCGCCAGCCCGTTCTACGTCCGAGCGCTCAAGGTCGGCTTCGCAGCGGTCCCCCGCGAGCTCGAGAGCGCCGCGCTGACCGACGGGGCGGACCAGGTTCAAGCGTTCCTGCGGATCACCGTGCCGATCGCCTTCCCGTCGTTCGTGGAGGGCGTCGTGCTGGCGTGGGCGCGGGCGCTCGGCGAGTTCGGTGCCACGATCGTGTTCGCCGGCAGCCTCGCAGGCCGCACACGGACGCTGCCGCTCGCGATCTTCGCCGCGCTGGAACGCGACCTGGACGCCGCCGTCGCGTTGTCGGCGGTCCTGACGGCGGTCGCTGCGGTCATGTTCCTGGTGGTGAGGACCGTCTCGCGCGGGAGGTTCTGAAGCGACCGTTTCTGCTGCT
>CAZLQH010000114.1:0-5198 GCA_964561595.1 uncultured bacterium
GCGCTCATTCCCGGCAGGTCGACGTACCCGCCCAGGGGGATCGCCGACAGGCGCCACTCGGTGCCCCTCCAGCGACGCCGCCACAGGATCGGACCGAAGCCGATGCTGAACGCCCGCACCGGCAAGCCGACGCTGCGCGCGTTGAGGTAGTGCGCGAGCTCGTGCACCATCACCGCGCTGAAGAGGATGAGGACGAACACCAAGCCGGTCGTCATGCGGAGGGCTCCATGCGGGCAGTATCCCAGCCCGGGGGCGGTTTTCCGGTCGGCCGCTTCACGATCGCGTCCAGAACGGAATCCGGACGGTCGGGCCCCGCCTCGAACGCGCCGGACGTCCGCTCAACCGCCGGCGGACGCGTGCGCGTCGACCCAAGCGCGCGTGGCGCGCCTGGCCTCGGCGTCCGCCGTTTGGACCGCGTCCCACCCCAGCGCTTCGGGAGCGACCGCGTCCAGCGCGGCCGCCACCGCGGCCGTGATGGCGGGAAACGGGATCCGGCCGTCCAAGAACGCCGCCACGGCCACCTCGTCGGCGGCATTGAGCACCGCGGGCGCGGTGCCCCCCCGCCGTCCGGCCTCGTACGCCAACGACAGCGCGGGAAAGCGCTGGTGGTCGGGCGGCGCGAACGTCCAGGCGCCGTCCAGCTCCAGCCGCGTCAGGGGCAGCGCGGGCCGGGCGACCCCCTCGACCCCCCACGCGATCGGGAGTCGCATGTCGTGAGGCCCGACCTGGGCCTTGAGCGAACCGTCCCGGAACCGGATCAGGGCGTGCACCAGCGACTGGGGATGAACCACGACGTCGATCGCGTCGAGCGGAAGATCGAACAGCGCATGGGCCTCGAGCACCTCGAGCCCCTTGTTGAAGAGCGTGGCCGAATCGATCGTGACCTTCGGGCCCATCGACCAGGTCGGATGCGCCAGCGCCTGCTGCGGGGTCACGGACGACAGGTCGGCAGGTCCGTCACGGAACGGGCCGCCCGAGGCGGTCAGGATCACCGTCTCGATCGCGTCGCGGCGCTCGCCGAGGAGCAGCTGCGCGATCCCGGCGTGCTCCGAGTCGACCGGCGTGATGCGCGCGTCCGCCCTACGGGCCTCCTCGCGCACCAGCGGCCCGGCGACGACCATCGCCTCCTTCGTCGCCAGCGCGACGTGCCGGCCCGCCCGGACCGCCGCCCGGACCGGCGGCACGCCCGCCATCCCGGGAATTGCGGCCACGACGGTGTCTACGGGCCAGGCTGCGGCGTCCGCGACGGCCTCGTCGCCGGAGGCGAGCCGCGTCCCGGAGGGCAGCCGGTCGCGTACGCGGTCCAGCGCCGCCGGGTCGCACACGACCAGATCCGGGCGGAACTCGCGGGCCTGCGCGACGAGGAGGTCGGCGTTTCGTCCGGCGACCAGCGTCGCGACGCGCCAGCCCCGCATCCGCGCCACGTCCAGCGTCTGCGTGCCGATCGAGCCGGTCGATCCGAGCACCGTCAAGGTTCGCATGCCCGCATCTTCGCACGAGCCCGCGGAAGCGAGCGAGGGCGTTCGAAGCGACGCAGGAGGCCGTGCCCAGCGGCGCCGGGCACGCGTCGCGGGTGCTAGCATCGCGGCATGCTGGTACGCGAATGGATGACGCCACGACCCGAGGTGGTGACGGCAGGCACCCCGGTGATGGAGGCGATGGAGCGGATGCGTCATGGGGGCTACCGCAGACTTCCCGTCATGGACGAGGACCGGTTGATCGGAATCGTCACCGACCGCGACCTCAAGGAGGCGACGCCCTCCTCGGCCACCACGCTCTCGGTCTACGAGCTGAACTTCCTGCTCGGCCGGATGCAGGTGGGCGAGGTGATGACGACCGACCTGAAGACGATCGATCAGGACGACACGATCGAGCACGCCGCGGTCACGATGGAGGAGGCCCGCGTCTCGGGACTTCCGGTGGTGGGACCGCACGGGCTGGTCGGAATCCTGACGATCACCGACCTGCTCCGCGCGCTGGTGGGGTTCTTGGGCCTGCGCGAGGGAGGCACGCGCGTGACCGTCGACGTCCCGGACGAGCCCGGGGTGCTGGCCCGCGTCGCGCAGGCGGCGCCCCCGTCCAACATCGTCGCCGCGGTCACCTCCGCGGTCGAGCCGGGCACGACACGCAGGATCGTGCTGCGGCTCACCGGGCCCGACGCGGCGTCGTTCCCCGAGCGCCTGGCCGCGACCGGCCTGAGCGCGAGCGACGTGCGATGAGCGAGCGTCCAGCCGACATCGCGACGCGCCTGGCCGACGCGGCCGGCGGCGGCCGCGTCGCGCACTCGGGCTTCATGGACGAAGCGGACGCGGCCTCCTGCCTGGCCCGGCTGCGGGCCGCGGGCGTCGCGGCCAGCGCCGCCGGCGGCGTCCCGGCCGCCGCCCGCCGCGTCGTGACCGCACGGCCAGGGCACGTCCCGGCCGCCGCCCGTTCGCTGGCCGCCCTGTACCTACCCGGCGTGCACGATCCGGGCGAGGCGCGCGCCGCGCTTCAGGCCGCCGGCGTGGCCGAGGACCGCCTCGGAGACGCCGTGATCCACGAGGACGGCGTCAGCGTGATCGCAGGCGACGATCTCGCCGCGTCGTTCCGGGGACCGGTGCGGGTGCAGGGGCGCGAAGCGGAGGTCGAGGCGGTGCCGCTGAGCCGCGTCGCGAGGGGTACGACGAAGACCGTCGGCCTGGTCGTGCCCTCGCTCCGAGCCGACGTGCTGGGCGCCAAGGCGTTCGGCGCGTCCCGCTCCTGGTTCGTCAAGGGCGTCGCGGGCGGCAAGGTCCGCGTCGACGGCGAGACGGCCGGCAAGTCGACGGTGCTCGAGCCGGGCTCCGAGCTGTGGGCCGAGGGACTCGGACGTGCGCGGCTGCTGGCCGTGGAAGGCGAGACGAAGCGCGGCAACCTCAAGGTCCGCGTCGAGGTCGAGAAGCCGTGACTAGAGGCGGACCCGCTTGCCGTCGCCGCTGCGGCTCTTGAAGATCATGCGGAACGGCACCTCGGCGAAGCCGAGGTCCTCGCGGATGCGGTTCCTCAGGTACGACTCGTACGAGCGTGTGATGAACGTCTCGGAGTTCACGCTGAACACGAACGTCGGTGGCGCCACGTCGGCCTGCGTCGCGTAGAGCAGCTTGAGCGGCCGACCCTTGAAGTTCGGGGGCGCCTGACGCTGCGTCCAGACCTCGATCCAGCCGTTCAGCTCGCCGGTCGTCACGCGGCGACGGGCGGTGTCGTGCACACGCACCACGGCGGCGAGGAGCTCGTGCAGACCGAACTCGGTGAGCGCGCTGACGAACACGCGCGGCGCGAACGCGAGGTGCGAGAGCTCCTGGCGGATGTGCTGGCGGAACGCGACGAGCTGCTCGTCGGTGACGAGGTCCCACTTGTTGATCGCCATGACGACCGGCTTGCCCGCCTCCAGAGCGTAGTTCGCGATCCGCATCTCGTGGTCGCCCAGCTCGAACGGGTCCACTACCAGGATCGCGACTTCGGCACGCCGCATCGCCGTCTCGGCGCGCAGCTTGGAGTAGTACTCGACGTCCTCGGTCGGCTTCCGACGGATCCCGGCGGTGTCCACCAGCACGAACGGGCGGCCTCCGAAGTCGAACCGCACGTCGATGGTGTCGCGGGTCGTTCCGGCCACGTCCGAGACGATGACGCGCTCGTCGCCGATCAAGGCGTTGAGCAGCGACGACTTGCCGGCGTTCGGCCGGCCGACGATCGCGACGGTGATCGGCTCCTCGCCGGCGACGTCCTCGTCCTCGCCGAGTCGGGACTCGATCGCGGTCTCGAGCTCGGGAACGCCGCGCGCGTGCGCGGCGGAGGTGACGATCGGCTCGCCGAAGCCCAGGCCGTACGCTTCGAACAGCTCGGGCCGCTCCTCGTGACGCGGATCGTCGATCTTCGTCGCCACGAGCAGCACCGGGCGTCCCTGACGCCGCAGCCAGTCGGCGATCTCGTGGTCCGCTCCGGTCGGCGCCTCGCGGCCGTCCACGCAGAACAGCACCAGGTCGACGCCCACAAGGGCCGTCTCGATCCGGTCGCGGATCGGGGCTTCCCACGCGTCGCCCGACCACAGGCCGCCCGTGTCGAGCAGCGTGAAGGCTCGCCCCGTGTCGGTCTCGACGACGCCCTCCTTGACGTCGCGCGTGACGCCGGGCTGATCGGCGACGATCGCCTCCCGGCGGCCGATGAGGCGGTTGAACAGACTGGACTTGCCGACGTTCGGCCGTCCGACGATCGCGACGTTACGCAAGAAGCTCGCCCTCCTCCAGGTGCGCTCCCCGCGCCCAATCGCCGGCCGGCATCGACGGTCGTCCCGCCGGCGTGACCGTGCTCAGCCGAACGGCGCCACGGCCGCACGCCACGACGACGCCGTGGTCGCCCACCGAGAGAACGCTCCCGGCGCTCCCCAGCCGGCCGTCCGCGCCGGCCTCCTCCATCCGGTCCACGCGAATCGGCCGACCGTCGCGACGGAAGCGCGTGCCGGGCCAGGCGAGCACGCCACGCCAGCGGTTCACGACGTCGCGCGCGCCGTCGTGCCAACGCACGTCGCCGTCCTCCTTCGTGAGCAGCGGCGCGTACGTCGCCTTCGCGTCGTCCTGTGGCGTGCGCGGGAGGCGCCCCTCGGCCAGCAGGCCGAGCGCCTCCGAGATCGCCCGAGCCGCGAGGTGCGACAGGCGCGTAGACAGCTCCGGCGCCGTCTCGGTCGGCTCGACCTCGGTCCTCAGCACGTGGCGGATGGGGCCGGTGTCGAGCCCGGCTTCCGTCTCCATCACGGTGATCCCGGTCTCCTCGCGGCCCAGGATCAGCGCCCACTGGATCGGGGCGGCGCCACGCAGCTCCGGAAGCAGGCTCGCGTGGGCGTTCAGGAAGCCGTGCTCGGGGATCGACAACAGCGATTCCGGCAGGATCTGGCCGTACGCGGCGGTGATCGCCACGTCGGGACGCACGGCCGAGAGCCGCTCTGCGAAGGCGCGGTCGCGCCGTACCCGGGCGGGCTGGTCGAGGGGAAGGCCCAACAGGCGCGCCTCGGCGGCCACGGGAGGCACGCGGACGCGCATTCCGCGACCGGCGGGCGCGTCGGGCTGGGCGACGACCACGACCACCTCGTGCTCGGCGTGCAGACGACGCAGCACCGGGAGGCCGAAGGCGGGCGAGCCGAAGAACGCGACGCGCAACGGCGCGCTCACGGGCGGGCCGTGTCGGCG